>OX352322.1:2581750-2886000 GCA_947090765.1 Pseudomonas sp. MM223
CCATCCCGGTAATGTGCGTGCTGCATGTACCGGATAACCGCCACAGCCAGCTGGCGGCAGTGCTGCAGCGCCGCCTGCACCGGCCGGTGCACGAGGCGCAAGACAAGGAGCCGCTGTGCCCCGGGCATATCTACGTGGCCGGGCCGGGCTATCACCTGTCGGTGGAGCATGACTTCACCCTGTCGTTGAGCCAGGAGCCGCCGGTGCATTTTTCCAGGCCGGCAATCGACTACCTGTTCATGTCCGCTGCCGACGCCTATGGCGACGGCCTGCTTGGCGTGCTGCTCACCGGTGCCAATGAAGATGGTGCCCAAGGGCTTGCCTACATCAAGAACAATGGGGGCCGGACCATCGTCCAGGACCCCCGTGACGCACAGGTTGCGCTGATGCCGGAGGCCGCCCTGGCCCTGCACCAGCCCGACCATATTCTTTCTCTGCGTGGTATCGAGCAGTTGCTCGCCGCCCTGGAACCCAGCGCATGCTAAGCCACACCATCGCCAAACTGCTGATCGTCGATGACCTGCCGGAGAACCTGCTGGCACTCGACGCCCTGATCCAGGGCGAAGACCGCGAGGTGCACCAGGCCGAGTCTGCCGATGCCGCATTGTCGCTGTTGCTCGAACACGAATTCGCCTTGGCCATTCTCGATGTGCAGATGCCGGGCATGAATGGCTTCGAGCTGGCCGAGCTGATGCGTGGCACGGAAAAGACCCGCAATATCCCCATTGTCTTCGTCACCGCTGCCGGGCGCGAGATGAACTATGCCTTCAAAGGCTACGAGAGTGGTGCAGTTGACTTCCTGTACAAGCCGCTGGATACCTTGGCGGTAAAGAGCAAGGTGTCGGTGTTCGTCGACTTGTATCGCCAGCGCAAGGTGCTCGACCGCCAGTTGCAGGCACTGGAGCGCAGCCGCCAGGAGCAGGAACTGCTGCTGGCCCAGTTGCAGGTGGCGCGAGGTGAACTGGAGCATGCGGTACGCATGCGTGATGACTTCATGTCGATTGTTTCCCACGAGGTGCGTACCCCGCTCAATGGCCTCATCCTGGAAACCCAGCTGCGCAAGCTGCACCTGGCCCGTGGCAACCTTGCCGCCTTCAGTGAAGACAAGCTGCAGGCCATGGTCGAGCGCGATGAACGGCAGATCAACAGCCTGATCCGCCTGATCGAAGACATGCTTGATGTGTCGCGCATCCGCACTGGCAAACTGTCGCTGCGGCCCAAAGCCTTTGACCTGTGCCAATTGGTGCGTGGCCTGGTGGAGAACTTTGCAGCTCAGGCCACGGCACTGGACACGCATATCGAATTGCAACGCTGCGAGCCAATGCAGGGCGAGTGGGACGAATTTCGTATTGAACAAGTGGTGGCCAACCTGTTGTCCAATGCCTTGCGTTATGGTGAACGCAAGCCGGTGCAAGTGCGCGTGTACGAGCAGGGTGGCCTGGCGTGCGTGCAGGTGCAGGACCAGGGCATCGGCATTGGCGCGGCCAACCAGCAGCGCATCTTCCAGCAGTTCGAGCGGGTCGCCACCCAGCAGGCCAGTGGCGGGTTGGGGTTGGGGCTGTATATATCGGAACAGATTGTCCAGGCGCATGGCGGGCGCATACAGGTGGAAAGTGAAGAGGGCAAAGGCGCCACCTTCACCTTGCAACTGCCGCTGGCTACATTCGAACAACAAAACGACCAGGCGCGGGCAACCTCTGCGTAAGCCTGGGGTCTGATGGCCAACTGTAAGAATTTCAAGGCGTTAACATGAGTGAAGATGCACAAGATGTGGTGTTGGTCGTCGAGGACGAACCGGCGATTCGCATGATTTTGCGTGATTACCTGGCAGGCGAGGGGTACCACGTGCTGGTGGCCGAAGACGGCGAACAGGCATTCGCGATCCTGGCCAGCAAACCGCACCTCGACCTGATGGTGACGGACTTCCGCTTGCCGGGTGGTATTTCCGGGGTGGAGATTGCCGAACCTGCGGTGAAGTTGCGCCCCGACCTGAAGGTGATCTTCATCAGTGGCTACCCGGCGGAAATTCTCGAGTCTGGCAGCCCGATCACCCGCAAGGCACCCATCCTGGCCAAGCCGTTTGACCTGGATACCTTGCACGAGCAGATCCAGGCACTGCTGCGTTAGCGCTGATGGCCCTATCGCCGGCAAGCCAGCTCCCACAGGTACTGCACAGATTTTGAGGCCTGCACAGTACCTGTGGGAGCTGGCTTGCCGGCGATAGGGCCAGTGCAGGCTATCGCAGGGTCCGTTCTATACCCCCCGTGAGCATGCTTTCCATCAACCCCAGCCCCTGTTCCTCGGGCAGTGCCTTCAGCATCCCCGGCAACTGGTTCAGCAGCGTCGCCACCACATGCGCTGTGGCCACCAATGCCTCCCCTTGCAACTTCGCCTGCGGCGCGATCAGCCTCAGCAACCCCGCCTCGTAACGCTTGCGCGACAGCGCCAGGCGCGCCTGCTGGTCGTCGCTCAGGCAGCACAAGTCCCGCTCGGCCAGCCGAAACTGCATCGGCCGCTCGGCATGCAATTGCCAGTGCGCCGCAATCAGGCAGCCCAAGGCCGACGCCCCGCGAGCCATGGCCCGACGGCCCTGGTCCAGGGTGGCCTGCAGTTCCTCGTACAGCTCCTCGATCAAGTCGTACAGCAGGTCCTGCTTGCTGGGAAAGTGATGGTACAGCGAGCCCGCCGTCAACCCCACATGGGCCGCCAGGCTCGCGCATGCTGACCTGGCCAAAGCCCTTTTCGGCAAACAGCGCCATGGCCCGGTCACGTCGCTCTTCAAAGCTGGCACAGCGCATTGCAGCATTGACCGGGGGCATGGCGGCTTGTCCTCAGTAGGTGAAGAAACCGCGGCCGCTCTTGCGCCCCAGCCAACCGGCCGCGACCATTTCCTTGAGCAGCGGGGCAGGGCGGTACTTGCTGTCGCTGAAGCCTTCATGGAAGGCTTCCATGATCGCCAGCAAGGTGTCCAGGCCAATCAGGTCAGCCAGGGCCAGCGGACCGATGGGCTGGTTGCACCCCAGGCGCATGCCGGTGTCGATGTCCTCGGCGCTGGCCAGGCCTTCCTGGCGCACGAAGATCGCTTCGTTGATCATCGGCACCAGAATACGGTTGACCACAAAGCCTGGGCGGTTGCCAGCGGTGATCGGCGTCTTGCCGACCTTTTCGGTCACCACCAGCGCCTGGGCATAGGTGCTGTCGCTGGTTTGCAGCCCGCGGATGATTTCGACCAGCGCCATCATCGGCACCGGGTTGAAGAAGTGCACACCAATGAAACGCTCGGGGTGCTCGATGCTGGCGGCCAGCTGGGTGACCGACAGCGACGAGGTGTTGGTAGCGATCAGGCAGTCGGCGGCGACGTTGGCGGCCACTTGCTGCAGGATGCGCTGCTTGAGTTGCAGGCTTTCGGTGGCGGCTTCGATCACCAACTGCGCGCTGCTGAGCTGGGCATAGTCGGTGCTGGTGCGGATGCGCGTTTTCGCCGCCGCGGCCTTGTCCGTCTCCAGGGTGCCTTTGCTGACCTGGCGCTCGAGGTTTTTGCTCAAGGTGGCCACGCCGCGTTCCAGCGCCGCGTCGGAAACGTCCACCAGCAGTACCTGGTAACCGGCTACGGCACACACCTGGGCAATGCCGTTGCCCATGGTGCCGGCGCCGATCACGGCGATCTGTTCAATGCTCATGTGTCAGGCTCCCTTAAACGCGCTCAAAGACCACGGCAATGCCTTGGCCGCCACCGATACACATGGTGGCCAAGGCGTAGCGGCCCTGGATACGTTGCAGTTCATGGATGGCCTTGGTTGCGATGATCGCGCCGGTGGCGCCCACCGGGTGGCCCAGGGAAATGCCCGAGCCGTTGGGGTTGACCTTCTCCGGGTCGAAGCCCAGCTCGCGGGCCACGGCGCAGGCCTGGGCGGCAAAGGCTTCGTTGGACTCGATCACGTCCAGGTCCTGCAGTTTCAGGCCGGTTTTTTCCAGCACTTTGCGGGTGGCCGGGATCGGGCCCAGGCCCATCAGTTCGGGTTCGACACCGGCGTGGGCATAGCCCACCAGACGCGCCAGCGGCTTCAGGCCCAGGCGACGCACTGCATCGCCGCTGGCCAGCACCAGGCCGGCCGCACCGTCGTTGATGCCGCTGGCGTTACCGGCAGTCACGGTGCCGTCCTTTTTGAACACGGTCTTCATACCGGCCAGTTGCTCGGCGGTAACGTCGCCACGCACGTGCTCGTCCACGGCGAACTGTACGGTGCCTTTGCGGGTTTTCAGTTCTACCGGGACGATCTGGCTGTCGAAACGGCCTTCGGCAATGGCGCGGGCGGCGCGGCGCTGGCTGGTCAGGGCCAGTTCATCCTGCATTTCGCGGGTAATGCCGTGTTTGGCGGCGACGTTTTCTGCGGTGATGCCCATGTGGAAGTGTTCGAACGGGTCCTGCAACACGCCGACGGTGTAATCGATGCCTTGCAGGTCGCCCATGCGCGCGCCCCAGCGTGCCTGCGGCAGCAGGTACGGGCCACGGCTCATGGACTCGGCACCGGCGGCCACGGCCACGTCAGCATCACCGAGCAGCAGGCACTGGGTGGCAGAGACGATGGCCTGCAGGCCCGAGCCGCACAGGCGGTTGACGTTGAAGGCAGGTGTTTCCTTGGGCATGCCGGCGTTCATCGCGGCAACCCGCGACAGGTAGGCATCGCGCGGTTCGGTCGGGATCACGGTGCCCATGACCATATGGCCGATCTGCTCGGCAGCCACGCCCGAGCGCTCGATGGCGGCGCGGGTGATGGCAGTGGCCAGGTCGGCCAAGGGCAGGTCCTTGAGCGAGCCTCCAAAACCACCGATGGCGGAACGCACGGCACTGACGACGTAGATTTCTGGGCTGCTCATAGAGGCTCCGTAAGCTTAGGCATGGCGGGAGCGGGCCAGGCTCTGCGAGAATGGCCGGCGGTCCCGAAGTGGGTCGAGTCTAGGCAAAGGCTCTGTTGCAGCCTATGCCGGATCTGTTCAAACAACCTGGCACTTTTTGCCACTCAGCATAGACAGCGAAAACCACCATGCGCGATAGCGATTCGGTCGCCGTGTACTTTCTCAATGCCATGCTCCACGCCCTGCGCGATAGCCCAGCCGAGCGTGATGCACAGTTGCGCGCGGTGGGCATCGCCCCGCAACTGCTTGAACAACCCCAGGCGCGGGTACCGGCCAAGGCCTTTGCCGAGCTGTGGCTGGCACAGATCCAGCGCCTGGACGACGAATTTTTCCGCCTCGACAGCCATGGCATGCCGCTGGGCAGTTTTGCCCTGATCTGCCGCGGCCTGATCCTTGAAACGAACCTGGAAAAGGCCTTGCGCCAGTGCCTGGGTGGCTTTGGCCTGTTCCTGCGCGACCTGCGCGGCAGCCTGACGGTGCGCGGTGGGCGCGCGCTGATCAGCGTGCAGTCGAGCATTGCCGACCCGCTGACCCGGGTGTATGCCGAAGAAACCTTCCTGGTGCTGATGATCGGCATGTTGTGCTGGCTGGCCGGGCGGCGAATCGCCATCGACCGTACCGAGCTGGCGGTGCCGCGCCCGGCCCAGGAAGACGACCTGTTGCTGTGGGGGCCGGACTTGCGCCTGGGCAGCGGGCGCACCGAGGTGGAGTTCGACAGCGCCTACCTGCGCCTGCCCGTGGTACAGAACCTGGCCACCCTGAAAACCTTCTTGCGCAGTGCGCCGCAGGGGTTGGTGATCCGGTTTCGCAACCAGAACGGGCTGGTGGCCGAGGTATACCGGCACTTGCGCGCCCGGCACTATGGGCAGTGGCCGACACTGGCGGCGCTGGCGCAGCAGCAGGGGATCAGTGCCAGTACGTTCCGCCGGCAGCTGGAGCGGGAAGGGCGGTCGTACCAGCAGATCAAGGATGAAGTGCGCCGGGCGATGGCCTTCGAGCGGTTGCGCGAGGGGGTGTTGAGCATTGCCGAGATAGCCGAGCAGGCCGGGTTTCAGGAGCCCAGTGCGTTTCACCGGGCGTTCAAGAAGTGGACCGGGCAGAGCCCCGGCAGCTATCGGGCGCGGTTGGCCGGGCGTTAGTTGCTACCTGTACTGGCCCAATCGCCGGTAAGCCAGCTCCCACAAGTCCGCCACAGCATTCGAGCCCTGTGAGGTACCTGTGGGAGCTGGCTTGCCGGCGATTGGGCCGATACAGGCAATCAAAGCATGATCAGGCCGGCACCATGGCAAACCCGACCCCAAAGCGGTTCCAGGCATTGATGGTGGCAATCGCCAGGGTCAGGTTGGCCACTTCGGCCGGTTCGAAGTGCTCCTGCAAGGCTTCGTACTCCCCCTGCGGTGCCCCACGCTCTGGCAGGCGGGTCAGGCTCTCGACCCAGGCCAGCGCCGCACGTTCACGCGGGGTGAAGTAAGCGGTTTCGCGCCACACGCTCAAGGTCTGCAAACGTGCTTCGGTCTCACCGGCCTTGCGTGCATCGTTGGCGTGCAGGTTGACGCAATAGGCGCAGCCGTTGATCTGCGAAGCCCGCAGGCGCACCAGCTCCAGCAGGGAACTCTCCAGGCCGCTCTTGGCCAGGGCCTGTTCCAGGCCGACCATGGCCTTGTAGGCTTCCGGGGCGTGCTTGGCCCATTCGATACGGTTGTGCATGGCTGTCTCCAAAGGATGCGGGGTGGGAATGGCGCTACTGTAGCGCTGCCCATTGGTCTCCCCGATAGCCAATTGCGCACATAAGCGGGAGGCCAATCGTGCATTCAGGTGGCCACTGACAAGCATCCAATCTCTTCATTTCTGCCAGGCCTGCCCAGCCGGGATAATGGCGGGGTCCTGCTACCTGAGAACCGATGCACAATGAGAGCCTGCTTTGAACCTGTTGCTGGTGATCCTGCTGGCGCTGAACCTGCGGCCGATCCTGACCAGTATCGGCCCGTTACTCGAACCCATGCGCGCCAGCACCGGCCTGGGCTACCAACAGGCAGCCCTGCTGACGGCGTTGCCAGTACTGTGCATGGGCCTGGTGCCGTTGCTGCAACCGTGGCTGCGGCGCTGGATCAGCGAGCATGGCGGCATGCTCGGTGGCCTGGTGGCGATTGCCCTGGCCTGCCTGTGGCGCCTGCAACTGGACAGCGCCTGGGCGTTGATTGCCAGTGCCGTGGTCGCCGGCTTGGGGGTGGCGGTGGTGCAGGGCATGATGCCGGGGCTGGTCAACCGCTGGTTCCCAGGCCGCCTGGCGGGGGCGATGGGGCTGTATTCGGCGGCGTTGATGAGTGGCGGCGGCATGGCGGCCGTGCTTGGGCCGCATATCAGCGGCCACTTCGGCCACTGGCAGGTGGGCCTGGGCCTGTGGGCCATCCCGGCACTGCTGGCGCTGCTGGCCTGGGCCGTACTGCGGCCTCGGCACGGCGTGCCAACGCTGGCCGGGGCCGCTGGCGGGCACTGGTTCAGCACGCGCCGGGCCTGGTTGCTGGCGTTGTACTTCGGCCTGATCAATGGCGGCTACACCAGCATGGTGGCCTGGCTGCCGGCGTACCATATCGAGCACGGCGGTAGCGCCCAAGGCGGCGCAGACCTGGTTGGCCTGATGACAGTCTTCCAGGTGGCCGGCGCCCTGGGGTTGCCGCTGTTGCTGCGGCGTTGGGCTGACCGCCGCCCAGGCCTGTGGTTGGCACTGGCGATTCAGTTGGCCGGTTTCCTCGGCCTGCTGCTGGCGCCTACGCAGGCGGCGGGGCTGTGGGTGGCGATGATCGGTTTTGGCCTGGGTGCCTGCTTCAGCCAGAGCCTGACGTTGACCCTGGAACACCTGAAGACGCCCGCCGAGGCCGGCAGCCTGGCGGCGTTCGTGCAGGGCATCGGCTTCATCATCACCGGTATCGTGCCGTATATCACCGGCTGGCTGCGTGATGTGAGTGGTGACTTCCAGGCGTCTTGGACGCTGCTCACCGTGACCGTGCTGGCCATGCTGCTGGTCACCACCTGCTTCAACCCGCGTGGCTATGCCGCAGCCATCGCGCGCCCGGCCACGCCAGGCAAGGCCGCGCCGGTCAGCTGAGGCGTTGCAGGGTATCGCGTACCCGGTCCAGTGCCGGGTCGATGTCCAGCAGCTCGATGGCGCCGAAGCCCAGCAACAGCCCCGGGCGTACCGGTGCTTCGCTGAAGAATGGCGCCAGCGAATACAGGCCGACTTCCACCTTGCGCGCGAGGTTGGCCAGCAACTCGACATCGACACCGGGGTTGGCCAGTGCACTGAGGTGGAAGCCGGCACTGGCGGGGATGGCGCTGAACCACGGTGACAAGTCACCGCCCAGGCGTGTCAGGATGCGCTCGCGCCGGGCGCTGTAGACTTCGTGGCAACGGCGGATGTGCTTGTTCAGGTGGCCTTCGCCCAAAAAACGCGCCAACGCCCACTGCAGCAATGTCGGGCTGTGCCAGTCACTGAGGTGCTTGGCCACGCAGGCGGCCTGCAGTACGGCGGGCGGCAGCACGGCATAGCCCAGGCGCAACTCGGCTAGCAGGGTCTTGGAAAAGGTCCCCACATAGGCCACAAGGCCATGCCGGTCGAGGCGCTGCAAGGCATCCGAGGCCGGCCCGTGGTAGCGGAACTCGCAGTCGTAATCGTCTTCGATGATCAGTGCACCCAGTTCGGCGGCCCGGGCCAGCAGGGCGTGCCGGCGTGGTTCGCTCATCGGCATGCCCAGTGGGAACTGGTGCGAAGGCGTTACGTAGATTAGCCGTGTGCCATCGGCGATCTGCTCCACGCACAGGCCTTCTTCGTCGACCGGTACTGATTGCAGGCGTGCCCCCAGGGCCAGGAACAATTGCCGTGCCGGCGGGTAGCCGGGGTCTTCCATGGCCACCTGGCAACCTGGCTCGACCAGCACCCGGGCGATCAGGTCCAGCGCTTGCTGGGCGCCGTTGCACACCAGCAGGTCGGCTGCGCTGCAATGCACGCCGCGGGCGTAGGCGATGTGGTGGGCAATGGCCTCGCGCAGCTCCGGCAGGCCCTGGGCGGGGAACTGCCGCTCGGGGTGGCGCTGGCTGCGGCGCAAGGCGTAGTTCAGGCAACTGCGCCACTGGTCGAACGGGAACTGCGCCTTGCTCGACGCACCGCCGACAAAATCATAGCGCGAGGGCGCTTGCAGCTGGCGTTGGCCGAGCACGGTGGCACGCTGCTGCCAGCGTTCGAGGGACGCGGCACCGGCCAGGGGAACGGTGGTTGATTCATTGCTGCGCAGTGGTTGGCGCGGGGTGATGAACGTGCCGCGACCGACCACGCCGCTGAGCAGGTTGTCGTAGGTCAGCCGCGAATAGGCCTCGGCCACGGTCTTGCGCGACACGCCCAGTTGCTCGGCCAGCAGGCGGGTGGGTGGCAGCTGGGTGCCGGCGGCCAGGTGGCCGCTGTCGATACCGGCGCGCAGTTGCTGGTAAAGCTGATCGGCCAGGCCTTTGCGGCCTTCCAGGCGAATGTGCAGTTCCATGGGGCGGTCCGGAGCGGGGGAGTGCTCAGGATAGCGGATTGGCCAGGGAAGGGCATGGGGCCGCCTTGCGGCCCGTCGCCGGCACCAGGCTTGACGCGGTCCTGTGGGAGCTGGCTTGCCGGCGATGGGCTGCAAAGCAGCCCCAAAAAGCTCAGAACCGGGCCGTGCTCACGGTGATATAGCCCTTGTCTGCAACCGCAATGCGTATCACCGTCTCGTCCGCTGGCGCCTTGCGGCTGCGCTTGATTCGCACGCCATCCACTGCGGCAGCTTTCAGGTGTTCGGTGATGGCCCGCCCGTTCGGGTCGAAGAACACCTCGCTGGCCAGCAACTCGATGCGTTCGATCAGCTGGCGGGAGTGCTCGTCGGTGGCGCAGAAGAACATCACCCCTGACAGGTGGGGGTCTTCATCGGGGTTGCTGATGTCATGGGTGAGCATTTCGCGCAGGCTGCTGCGCAGTTCGGTAATGGAGCGGGCGTACAGGTGCATACGGAGCCTCCTCTGGATCGCGACCTTGCGTTGTCCAGTTGCGATCTTGTTTTCTGTGCGCAGAGGCAGCAAGTAGGACGCTTCCGAGAGTGCTGTGGGAAATTTCTGAAGGTGCTGAAATGCCACCCCTGACTGGCAAGTAGCAGGTGGCAGTGGTCTGCGGCACAATTCGCTCGTCTGATACCTGCCTTGCCGAGGATTGCCATGAACAGCCATTTCCAACCCGTCGACCTGAAAAAGGCCTATCGCCTGCTGAACCATGGCCCGACGGTGCTGGTGTCGGCCAGCCACGAGGGGGTGGATAACGTGATGGCGGCC
This sequence comes from Pseudomonas sp. MM223, assembly GCA_947090765.1. Taxonomy (NCBI): domain Bacteria; kingdom Pseudomonadati; phylum Pseudomonadota; class Gammaproteobacteria; order Pseudomonadales; family Pseudomonadaceae; genus Pseudomonas; species Pseudomonas sp. MM223. The sequence goes on from OX352322.1 coordinate 2,592,008, forward strand.
GCCTGGGCCTGCGCGCTGGATTTCGACCCGCCCAAGGTGACCGTGGTGCTCGACAAGATCGCCCGCACCCGCCAGTTGGTGGAGGGCAGTGGCTGGTTCGTGATCCAGGTGCCGACTGCGGCCCAGGCGCACCTGACTCACCAGGTCGGTACCCGCAGCCTGTTCGACCAGCCCGACAAGCTGGCCAGCATCGGTGTGCAGTTGGCGCGGGTCGAAGGGCATGCAGCGCCGTTGGTGCAGGGCTGCTCGGCGTGGTTGATGTGCCGGGTGATCGACGAGCCGCACAACCAGAACACCTATGACCTGTTCATTGGTGAAGTAGTGGCGGCCTGGGCCGATGACCGGGTGTTCCGGGACGGGCACTGGGCCTATGAAAATGCCGACCCGCAGTGGCGCAGCTTGCACTACGTGGCGGGTGGGCATTTTTATGCGATTGGCGAGCCGGTGGTGGTCGATTCGCAGGGTTGATCAAAAAGCTCGGCACCGATCTCGTGTAGGAGCGGCCTTGCGCCGCGAAAGGGCGCGCAGCGGCCCCAGTTTGAAGCTTCGGCTTGAAGATTGCCGGGGCCGCTTTGCGGCCCTTTCGCGGCGCAAGGCCGCTCCTACAAAGACCGCGCAGGCAGGGCTAACGATTTACCGCCTGCTTGAAGCGCAACCGCCAGCCATGCAACAACGGCTCGGTATAGCCACTCGGTTGCTCGCGCCCCTTGAACACCAGCTCCCGTGCAGCGCGGAAGGCATGCGATGCCTCAAAGCGGGTCGCCATTGGCCGGTATGCCGGATCCCCTGCATTCTGCTGGTCCACCACGTTGGCCATGCGTTGCAAGGTCGCTTCGACCTGCTCGGCACTCACCACCTCATGCTGCAACCAGTTGGCAATGTGTTGTGCCGAAATGCGCAAGGTGGCGCGGTCTTCCATCAGGCCGACGTCGTGGATGTCCGGTACCTTGGAGCAGCCGACCCCTTGTTCGACCCAGCGCACCACGTAGCCAAGAATGCCCTGGCAATTGTTGTCCAGCTCGGCCTGTACATCGTCGGCGCTCCAAGGCCGCTCTGAGCTCGACCGGCACGCTGAGCAGGTCGTGCAGCAACGCCTGGCGCTGGGCATTCAGGTCTACATGTTCCAGCGTCTGCTGCACGGCTGCCACGTCCACCTGGTGGTAGTGCAGCGCATGCAGCGTCGCCGCAGTGGGTGAGGGCACCCAGGCGGTGTTGGCGCCGGCCTTGGGCTGGGCAACTTTTTGTTCGAGCATGGCCGCCATCAGGTCAGGCATGGCCCACATGCCCTTGCCGATCTGCGCTTTGCCGCGCAGGCCACAGGCCAAGCCCACCAGTACGTTGCTGCGTTCATAGGCCTGGATCCAGGCGCTGCCTTTCATGTCGCCTTTGCGCAGCATGGCGCCGGCTTCCATGGCGGTATGCATTTCGTCCCCGGTGCGGTCGAGGAAGCCGGTGTTGATGAACACCACCCGTGACGCGGCGCTGGCGATGCAGGCTTTGAGGTTGACGCTGGTGCGCCGCTCCTCGTCCATGATGCCCATCTTCAGGGTATTCGCAGGCAAGCCCAGCAGGGCCTCGACACGGCCGAACAACTGGTCGGCGAAGGCCACTTCGGCCGGCCCGTGCATCTTAGGCTTGACGATGTACAGGCTGCCTTCGCGGGAATTGCCGCGGCGCTTGAGGTCGTGCAGGCCGATCAGGCTGGTGACCACGGCGTCGAGGATGCCTTCGGGGATTTCCCGGCCATCGCGGTCGTGGATGGCCGGGTTGGTCATCAGGTGGCCCACGTTGCGGATAAACAGCAGCGAGCGGCCCGGCAGCGTCAGGGGTTGGCCGTTTGCACCCTGGTACTGACGGTCGGCGGCCAGGGTGCGGCTGAAGGTGTTGCCGCCTTTGCTGACCTGCTCGCTGAGGTCGCCTTTCATCAGGCCCAGCCAGTTGCGGTAGACGTTGACCTTGTCGTCGGCATCCACGGCAGCTACCGAGTCTTCGCAGTCGATGATGGTGGTCAGCGCGGCTTCCAGGACGATGTCCTTGACCCCGGCCAGGTCCTGCTGGCCGATTGCACTGGTCGGGTCGATCCGGATTTCGAAATGCAGCTGATGGTGCTGCAACAGGATCGCCGTGGGCGTGCTCGGCTCACCTTGGTAGCCATGGAGTTGTGCAGGATGCTGCAACCCGACCTGGCGGCCGTCGGCCAACGTCACTTGCAGCGCGCCCTGGTTGATCGCATAGGCCTTGGCGTCGCTGTGTGAAGCGCCGTCGAGGGGCGCGCTGGCGTCGAGGAAGTGCCGGCCATAGGCAATCACCCGAGCGCCGCGCACCGGGTTGTAGCCCTGGCCGCGTTCGGCGCCGGCGGTTTCGGCAATGGCATCGGTGCCGTACAGCGCATCGTACAGTGACCCCCAGCGGGCGTTGGCAGCGTTCAGGGCGTAGCGGGCATTGCTCAGCGGCACGACCAACTGCGGGCCGGCTTGCACGGCGATTTCGCGGTCGACGTTGGCGGTGCTGATCTGCACGTTTGCGGGGGTGTCGACCAGGTAGCCGATGCCTTGCAGGAAGTGCTGGTAGGCGGCCATGTCGCGAATCGGGCCGGGGTGCTGGCGGTGCCAGTTGTCAAGCTCGGTTTGCAGGCGCTCGCGTTCGGCGAGCAGGGCACGGTTTTGCGGGGCGAGGTCGTGGACCAGGGTGCTGAAGCCTTGCCAGAAGGGGGCGGCTTCGATGCCGGTGCCGGGGAGGACTTCGTCTTCGATGAAACGCTGGAGGATAGGGGCGATCTTGAGTTGGTTTGGCATTGGTCTGTCCGCCTGGTGTTCAGTCTTCTGGATGTGTATTGCCTGTACCGGCCTCTTCGCGGGTACAGGAGTTACAAGACAGCCGCTCCAGCCTTGGCCACCTGGGCATCCTGTTCGGACTTGACCCCGGACACGCCAATGGCACCCACCACCTGGCCCTCCACCCGCAGTGGCACGCCACCTTCCAGGCTGGTCAGCAGCGGTGCAGTGACGAATGCGGTGCGGCCACCATTGACCATTTCCTCGTAATCCCGCGTTTCCTTGCGCCCCAGGGCGGAGGTTCGGGCTTTTTCCACGGCAATGTAGGCACTGGCCGGCGCACAGCCATCCATGCGCTCCAGGGCCAAGGGGTGGCCACCGTCGTCGACCACGGCGATGGTCACGTTCCATTGTTGGGCCAGGGCTTCCTGGCGGGCGGCGGTCAGTACACGGGCGACTTCGGCCTGGCCGATCACGAACTTGCTATGCATGGGGGTTCTCCGGGTTCAAGGCTGCTTCGACGATTTCGATCCAGTGCCGTACCGGCGTGCGCCCGGCCCCGTCGAGGTGGGCCTGGCAGCCAATGTTGGCGGTGGCGATGACTTGTGGGTTGCCGCTTTCCAGTGCGTTGAGGCGGTTGTCACGCAGTTGTAGCGACAGCGCTGGCTGGGTCAGCGAATAGGTGCCAGCCGAGCCGCAGCACAGGTGGCCGTCCGGCACCGGGGTCAGGGTAAAACCCAGGCGCGTCAGCAGCGCCTCTACCGCACCCCCCAGTTTCAGGGCGTGTTGCAGCGTACACGGGCAATGGAACGCCAGGCGTTGCTCGGCGCACAGGCCCAGTTGCTCGACCGGCTCATCACGCAGTACTTCTACCAGATCGCGCGACAGGGCGCTGACCCGTGCGGCTTTGGCTGCGTACAGCGGATCATTTTCCAGCAGGTGGCCGTAGTCCTTTACGAATGCGCCACAGCCGCTGGCCGTTTGCACGATGGCCTCGGCGCCTGCTTCGATGGCCGGCCACCAGGCGTCGATATTGCGCCGTGCACGTTGCAGGCCTTGCTCCTGGGCATTGAGGTGGTAGTCCACCGCGCCACAGCAGCCGGCTTGGTGGATGGGTTCGATGCTGATGCCCAGGCGGTCCAGCAGGCGTGCGGCGGCGGCATTGGTATTGGGCGACAGTGCCGGCTGCACGCAGCCTTCCAGCATCAGCACCCGGCGCACATGGTGCGGTGCCGGGCGCTGGCCGGGCGCGGTCATCCGTGCCGGCAGCTTGCGTTTGAGCGTGGCCGGCAATAGCGGGCGCAAGGCCTGGCCGCTGCGGGTCAGGGCCTTGAACAGTGCCGGGCGCGGCACCACCGCGCGCAGGCCCTGGCGCAGCAGGCGCTGGCCGAGCGGGCGCGGCACCTGCTGTTCGACCACGGCGCGGCCGATGTCCAGCAGGTCGTGGTACTTGACCCCGGAGGGGCAGGTGGTTTCGCAGTTGCGGCAGGTCAGGCAGCGGTCCAGATGCAGTTGGGTGCTGGCGGTGACCGGCTCGCCTTCGAGCATCTGCTTGATCAGGTAGATGCGCCCGCGCGGGCCGTCCAGTTCATCGCCCAACAACTGGTAGGTGGGGCAGGTGGCGGTGCAGAAACCACAGTGCACGCAAGAACGCAGGATACGTTCGGCCTCGTCGGCGCGGGCCAGGCGGCGGGCTGTTTCGCTCAGGTTGGTTTGCATGGTCTGGCCTCACAGGTCCGGGTACAGGCGGCCAGGGTTGAACACCCCCTGGGGGTCGAGTTGCTGCTTGAGGGCGCGGTGGTAACGCATCAGTGCGGCGGGCAGGGGCGGGCTGCTGGTTGCACCGGGGGCGTAGCAGGTGGCGTGGCCGCCCACCTTGGCGACGTGGTCGCGAATTGTCTGCGCTGGAGCACTGGTCTTCAGCCAGCGCTGGGCGCCTCCCCAGTCAATCAGTTGCTGGCCGGGCAGGTGCAGCTCGTCGGTGGCGTTGGGCAGCGACAAACGCCAGAGCGGCGTCGGGCCATCGAAAAACGCCAGGCGCTGTTCGCGCAGGTCGCTCCAGAAGCTGCTGTCGAGGACTTCGCCACCCAGGCGCTGACGCGCTGACTGCACCGAGCCTTCACCGCCTTCCAGGCGCAGGTACAGGGCGTCGCCGTCATGGCAGGCGGCGCTGATCGGCAGTGGCTGCTGGCCCCACTCGGCCAGTTCGGCCAATGCCTGGTGGCAGGCCATCGGCAGGCGCAGGCTCAGGCATTCGCGCGGCCGAGGCAGCACTTTCAGCGACACTTCGGTCAACAGCCCCAGGCAACCAAAGCTACCCGCCATCAGCCGAGATACATCATAACCGGCCACGTTCTTCATCACCTCGCCACCAAAGCGCAGCAGCTTGCCGTGGCCGGTAATCACCCGCGTGCCGAGCACGTAGTCACGTACCGACCCGGCCCACGGCCGCCTGGGGCCGGACAGGCCCGCCGCAACCATGCCGCCCAAGGTGGCCTCGGGGCCCAGGTGCGGGGGTTCGCAGGGCAGCATCTGGCCGGCCTCGTGCAGGGCAGCTTCGATGTCGCGCAGCGGTGTGCCTGCACGGGCGGTGAGCACCAGTTCGGTCGGGTCGTAGCTGACGATGCCTCGGTGGCTACGGGTGTCGAGTACTTCACCGGTTACCGGGTTGCCGAGCATGGCCTTGCTGTTGCTGCCCTGGATACGCAATGGCGTGCCTTGGCTCAAGGCCTGGTTTACCTGCTCCAGCAGGGCCTGGCTGATGTCGCGGTCCATGCTCATCAGAAACGCTCCAGGTTGGGAAAGGGCAGATGCCCGTGGTGCACGTGCATGGCGCCGAATTCGGCGCAGCGGTGCAAGGTGGGGATGTTCTTGCCCGGGTTGAGCAGGCCCTGCGGGTCGAAAGCGGCCTTGACCGCATGGAACAGGGTGATTTCGTCGCTGTTGAACTGCGCGCACATCTGGTTGATTTTCTCGCGGCCCACGCCGTGCTCGCCGGTAATGCTGCCGCCCACCGCCACGCACAGTTCCAGGATCTTGCCGCCGATGGCTTCGGCCCGCTCCAGTTCGCCGGGCAAGTTGGCATCGAACAGGATCAGCGGGTGCATGTTGCCGTCGCCGGCGTGGAACACGTTGGCCACACGCAGGCCGTACTCGCTGGACAGGTCACTGATGCCCTTGAGCACCCGCGGCAGTTCACGGCGCGGGATGGTGCCGTCCATGCAGTAGTAGTCCGGGGAAATGCGCCCCACCGCCGGAAAGGCGTTCTTGCGCCCGGCCCAGAAGCGCACACGCTCGGCCTCGTCGCAGGCCAGCCGCACCTCGCGGGCGCCGGCTTGCGTCAGTACGGCGGCCACCCGTTCGCAGTCGTCGTGCACATCGGCCTCCACGCCATCCAGTTCGCACAACAGGATGGCTGCCGCGTCTACCGGGTAGCCGGCGTGGATGAAGTCTTCGGCGGCGCGGATGGCCAGGTTGTCCATCATCTCCAGCCCGCCGGGGATGATGCCGGCGGCGATGATGTCGGCCACCGCCCGGCCGGCGTCCTCGACACTGTCGAAACTGGCCAGCAGCACCCGCGCCACCTGAGGTTTGGGCAGCAGTTTCACGGTAACTTCGGTGACGATACCAAGCATGCCCTCAGAGCCGGTAAACAGCGCCAGCAGGTCGAAGCCAGGGCTGTCCAGGGCATCGCTGCCCAGGGTCAGGTGCTCACCTTCGACGGTGAGAATGTCCACCTTGAGCAGGTTGTGCACGGTCAGGCCGTACTTGAGGCAGTGCACGCCACCTGCGTTCTCGGCAACGTTGCCACCGATGGAGCAGGCAATTTGCGAGGAAGGGTCTGGTGCGTAGTACATACCATGGGGTGCGGCGGCCTGGGAGATGGCCAGGTTGCGTACGCCGGGCTGCACACGGGCGTAGCGGCCCTGCGGGTTGACCTCCAGGATGCGGTTGAAGCGTGCCATCACCAGCAAGATACCCTTGGCCAGCGGCAGGGCACCGCCCGACAAACCGGTACCGGCGCCACGCGCTACCAGCGGAACGCCGCGCTGGTGGCACAACTTGAGCAGCGCCTGCACTTGCTCCAGGCGTTCGGGCAGCACGACCAGCAGCGGCACCGTGCGGTAGGCCGACAGGCCATCGCATTCGTAGGGTTTGAGGTCTTCTTCGCGGTGCAGGACTTCGAGGTCCGGCAGGGCGGTGCGCAGCGCCTGCAGCAGGGCTGCCTGGTCCACGGCGGGCAGCGCGCCATCGACGCGTTCGTCGTACAGGATATTCATCGGCTCACTCGGCAACGGTTTTTGTTGTTGTTGGCAAAGCGGTCACCGTTGCAGCCTGCGCGTGCGAACGGCTGTGGTCGAGTAGGGTAGGCACTGGTCCTACCAGTTTTTCCTCTGGGTACTGGTTATTGATGGGTTTACCCGGCTAGATTGGGGCAGGTGGTCTAACTGGTCCTACCAGCAGGAGGGTGCGCAGTGGTTACTGAAGGCAAAGCCAACGTCGCCGACCAGGTGGCCGAGCGGGTCGAGCGGCTGATCGTCGACGGCGTGCTGAAGGTGGGCCAGGCCCTGCCATCGGAGCGGCGGCTGGTAGAGAAACTGGGGTGTTCACGCTCGGCCCTGCGCGAAGGGCTACGCATTTTGCGTGGGCGCGGCATCATCGACACCGAGCAGGGGCGCGGCTCGTTCGTCGCCGACCTGACCGGGCAGGTGGGGGCCACGCCGTTGATGCACCTGTTCAGCTCGCAGCCGCGCACGCTGTTCGACCTGCTGGAGGTGCGGGCGTTGCTGGAGGCCGAGTCGGCGCGGCTGGCGGCGTTGCGCGCCACCGAGGTCGACCGCTTGCTGATACGCCGGCGTTATGAAGAAATGCTGGCGGCGCACGAGGCCCCTGAGGCAATCGATGCCCGTGAGCATGCCCGCCGTGACCATGCCTTTCACCGGGCGATCAGCGAGGCGTCGCACAACCCGGTGCTGGTGCATACCCTGCAATCGCTCAGTGACCTGACCTTGAGCACGGTGTTTGCCTCGGTCAACAACTTGTATTGCCGGCCGGCGCAGAAACGCCAGATTGATCGGCAACATGCGCGGTTGTATCACGCGGTGATGGAGCAACTGCCCGAGCAGGCACAGCGGGCGGCGCGCGAGCATATCAACGGGATACGTGACAGTTTGCGGGAGATCGAACAGGAAGAGCAGCGTTTGGTCAGGGCGACCATGCGCATGGATGGCTGGGGCTGATGTCATCCTGCACCGGCCCTATCGCCGGCAAGCCAGCTCCCACAAGTACAACACAGCCTTCGAATGCAGTGATGTACCTGTGGGGCTGGCTTGCCGGCGATAGGGCCAGTGCAGGCTTACTTCAATGGTCAGCTATACGGTCATCCTGAGACAGAATGGCCCGCGCCAGTTCTTCATCATTGGCCTGCAGCCCCGGATGGTCCTTGCGGGCCTGTTCCAGCGCCGACTCTACATAGGCGCCACGGATTGCACCGCCGCTGGCGACGAAGGCAGAAAGCTCGTCACGGGCCGGGATGATCCGTTTGTCGTCCTTGAAGGTCGAATACAGCGAAGCGGAAACACCGGCCGAGGTGGCGACGTCGCCCGCATCGACGCGGGCCAGGGCAGCACCGGCAGGCAGCAGGAGCAGCAGCGCAGGGGCGAGGAGTAGGTGGCGCATGTCGTGTTCTCCAGTAGCGTGAAGCACAGGGAAATAAACCACTCAGTCATTAAGAGAGCTAGAGCTGGCGGGTAGTTCCCTTCCTGGCTGGAGATTGTCGGGGGCTGCTGTGCAGCCCATCGCCGGCAAGCCAGCTCCCACCCCGACCGCATGGGTAGAAGCCATGTGCAGTACCTGTGGGAGCTGGCTTGCCGGCGATAGGGCCCTGTCAGGCGAGTTGGTAGGTGGTCTTCACCCGGGTAAAGAACTGCCGCGCATGCGTCCCTTGCTCACGCGACCCCAGGCTCGATGCCCCGTTCCCCCCGAACGGCACGTGATAATCCACCCCGGCAGTCGGCAAGTTGACCATCACCATTCCCGCCGAACTGTTGCGCTTGAAATGCTCGGCATAACGCAGCGAGGTGGTGACGATACCCGCCGACAGGCCAAACGCAGTGTCCTCGGCGGCAGCTAACGCTTCGTCATAGTCACGCACCTTGAGCACGCTCAGCACCGGCCCGAAAATTTCTTCGCGGTAGATGCGCATGTCCGGCGTCACTTCGGTAAACAGCGCCGGGGTGAAGAAATACGCCCCGGCCTGGTTGTCGATCCGCTCGCCGCCACACACCAGCTTCGCGCCTTGTTCAAGGCCGGCGGCCACATACGCCAGGTCCTGCTCCAGTTGCCTGCTGTCGACCACCGGGCCGATGTCGGTGCTGGCTTGCAACGCATCGCCTACCTTCAGTGCGCGGCTGCGTTCGGCCAGGCGCGCGACGAAGGCATCGTGGATGCCTTCGGTCACGATCACCCGCGAGCTGGCGGTGCAGCGTTGGCCGGTGCTGTAGAACGAGCCGTTCAAGGCCACTTCCACCGCCTGTTCCAGGTCGGCATCATCCAGCACGATCAGCGGGTTCTTCCCGCCCATCTCCAGCTGCACCTTCTTCATGCCTTCGGCGGCCAGCCGGGCAATTTGCCGGCCAGTATGCTCGGAGCCGGTGAAGCTGATGCCATCGACCTGCGGCGAGCGGATAATCGTATCGCCCACGCTACGCCCCGGGCCGATCAGCATGTTGAACACACCCGCCGGCAAACCGGCGCGGGAGATGATGTCGGCCAAGGCCCAGGCCGAGGAGGGCACCAGCTCGGCCGGCTTGAACACCACGCAGTTGCCAAAGCACAGCGCCGGGGCGATTTTCCACGCCGGGATGGCGATGGGGAAGTTCCACGGTGCGATGATGCCCACCACGCCCAGTGGTTGGGTGAACACATCGATACCGACGTCCTGGCGCACCGACTGGTACTTCTCGCCTTCGGCACGCAGCGCTTCCTGGGCGTAGAACTTGAACGAGCGCCCGGCACGGTCCACTTCGCCCAACGCCTCACGCAGCACCTTGCCTTCTTCGCGGGCCAGCAGTGTGGCCAGTTCCTCTCGGCGGGCGAGGATTTCGGTGCCGATGAAGTCCAGTGCGTCCGCACGCTGCTGCGGGTTGCTGCGCGCCCAGGCAGGCTGCGCGCGGCGGGCCGCGGCGATGGCCTGTTCGGTCAGCACCTGGTCGGCGCGCTCGAAGCGTTCGACCACCTCGCCCGGGTTGGACGGGTTGCGGTTTTCCAGGATGTCGGCGCTGCCGCCGAGCGGGACGAAGGCGCCATCGACGTAGCTGCTTTTGGTGGCAAGGGTCATGCGGTGCGAATCCTTTTTTCAGAAACCTGGCGGGCGACGAAGTCGCTGATGTTGTCCACGGCGCTGTCCATCAGCTGCTGCATGGCGTCTTCGCTGCTCCAGGCGATGTGCGGATTCAGCAGGAAGTCGTCACGGTCGATCAGCTGGAACAGCGGGTTGCTGGGGTGCAGCGGCTCCACTTCCACCACATCCAGTGCCACCCCGCCCAGGCGCCCTTGTTGCAGCGCCTGGATCAGCGCCGCTTCGTTGACCACGCCACCGCGGCCGGTGTTGACCACCACGGCGTCGGGCTTCATCAATGCCAGTTGCGCGGCATCGATGAGGTTGTGGGTTTCTGGCGTGAGCGGGCAGTTGATCGACAGTACGTCGCAGCTTTTCAGCAGCTCGGCCAGGGGCCGGCAGTCGGGGCCCTGGCGCTTGCCGCCGCGGTCTTCGAACAACACCTGCATGCCGAACGCCCGTGCCAGGTGCGCCAGGCGCAGGGCAATCGGGCCACTGCCGATGATCGCCAACTGCTTGTCGCGTACATCGCGGATGCGGTGGTTGAAGTAGATGTTCTGGTACGGTTTGTCGCCGGTATGCACCTGGCGCATCAGGCGGGTGAAGGCGGCCGGGCGGCGGAACAGCTCAAGGATCATCGCCAGGCTGTGCTCGGCCACGGTGTTTGCGGCATAGCCCGGCACGCTCGATACGGCGATGCCGTTGGCTTCGCAGTAATCGACATCGACGATGTCGCGGCCGGTCAGGGCCAGCGAAATCATCTTCAGCCTGGGCAACTGGCGCAGGTGCTCTTCGCGCAGCGGCACGCTGCAGGTCAGCGCCACCGTTGCGTCTTTCAGGTGCTCCAGCATCTGCTCGGGGTGGGTGTAGGCAAACTGCTGCCAGGTGTGCTCGCAGTCAGGGCGCTTCAGGCGGGTGGAGGGCGCCAGGCCTTCGTCGTCGAGGAGGACGATATGTTCGCTCACGTTATTGTCCTTATTTTTTCTGCGCGGGTACGTAGCCGGCGGGCGCCATGCCCACAAGCTGGCGGGTGATGAAGCCGGCATCCTGGTCGTGGTCTTCCAGCGATTCCTTGCGCACCAGCGCATCGCGTACCAGGTGCGCGCCAAAGAAGCGGAACGGCTCTGGTGGCAGCAGCTTCATCTTCTGGTTGACCAGGCCACAGTTGGCCCACTCATCGTTGGCATGGGTGGCCAGCGACTTGATGATGCGGCTGGCAAACACGGTGGTGGCCACGCCGTTGCCAGAAAAACCGATGCCGTAGCTGACGGTCTGGTGATGGTCGAGGTAACCGAAGTTGGGCAGGCCCTTCATGGCCCGGTCAATCGGCCCGGTCCAGCTGCTGACTACCGGTACATCCTGCAATTGCGGGTAAAGGCGGCGCAGTTCGGCAGCGACCTTGTCGGCGGCTGGCGAGGGTTTTTCATACAGGTTGCCGATGCGCCCGGCATAGGCGAACTGGCCCAGCGGCTTGCCGAACACCACGCGCCCGTCCGGGGTGTTGCGCCAGTAGTTGAGTACGGTGCGCGAGTCGGTCATGCATTCGCCGCCGCTGAAACCGATGGCGTCGAGCTTGGCCTTGACCGGCGCGGTGGCGACCATGTCGCTGGACATGATCGCGATCATCCGGCGCAGCTCGGGGAATTGCGCGCCCCAGGCGTTGAGCGCCAGCACCACGTGGTTGGCTTTTACATGGCCTTTGGCGGTGTGCACCACCGGCTGCTTGCCGCGCTGCAGGTGAGTGAACGGCGATTTTTCGAAAATTTGCACGCCCAGTTTCAGTGCCACGCGGCGCAGGCCACGGGCCAGCATGGCGGGCTGTACGGTGGCCGCGTTGGGGTCGAAGATGCCACCCAGCACCAGTGGCGAGCCGACGCGGCCGCGAATGGTCTGGCGGTCCAGTTCCTGAAACGGGTTGACGTCGAGTTTCTGCAGGCCGTCGGTGAGCACGCGCCAGGAGTTCATCTGCCGTTGGTTGGTGGCCGTCCACAGCCAGCCGTCCTTGCGGTACTGGGCGTCGATGCCGTGCTCCTGGCAGAAACTGCCGATCTCGTCGATGGCCGACTCGGCGGCTTCGCAGATGCGCCGCGCCTCGACGTCGCCACAGATGGTGCGCACCGACAGGTATTTGCCCCACCAGTTGGTAGCCACGCCACCGTTGCGCCCGCTGGCACCCGAACCGCAGCGGTCGCGCTCGACGATGACGATGGTTTTTTCCGGGTGAGCCTGCTTCAGGCGGATGGCCGACCACAGGCCAAGGAAGCCACCGCCGACGATGCACACGTCGGCTTGAATCGAGTCCTGCAGGGCAGGGGCCAGGTCGTTGTCCAGGTCAAGCGCCTGGGCATACCAGAATCCACGGTACATGAGGGGTGCCTCTGAGCATGTTTGTCTTGTGCCTACATGATGCTCAGCCGGGCCAGGGCGCTGATATTACAGCCATGACAATTGATAGAACGGCGCCGCCTTTTGTCACGCATTTCCTATTTGTGGGGATGCATATGATATGACGGACGCAGGGCGCGCTTTAGAATGGCGCCATTACGGATGTCATGAGGCCAGCGTCCATGTTTGCCGAACAACAAGAAGAACCGGTACAAGCCCCCGTCATCACTGCGCAGGTGAAGCCCGAACTACGGGTGGGTTTCGTGTTGATGAACCACTTCACCCTGGTGCCGGTGGCGGGCCTGGTGGATTCGCTGCGCTTTGCGGCGGACAAGTCATTCCGCAGCCAGCAGGTGTTCTGCCAGTGGGACTGGATGACGCTGGACGACCAGCCGATCACCGCCAGTTGCGGCATGCCCATTTCGCCGACCAAGCCGCTGAACCTGTTCGCCCAGTACGACTATGTGGTGCTGGCCGGTGGCCTGCTGGACGAAACCCGCAACCCGCCGGCCTGGCTGCTGGATGCCCTGCGTGAGGTGCATGCGGCAAATATCCCGATCATCGCCCTGTGCTCGGGGTCGTTCGTGCTGGGCAAGGCCGGGCTGCTCGATGGCCGGCGCTGTGCGCTGCATTTCACCTTGCGTGATGAGTTCAAGGAGCGCTTTCCACTGGCCACGGCGGTGATCGACAAGAGTTACGTGGACGACCGCGGCATCATCACCTGCCCGGGCGGCACGGCCATCGACCTGGCGGCCAACCTGATCCGCCGGCATTGCGGCGCGGTGCGGGCGCAGAAGGGGCTGGAATACCTGCTGGTGGATGAGCGCGCCGAAGAGCAGCAGGACAAGGCGGCCAGCGAATGCGTGTACCAGAACGACCGCGTGCAGCGGGCGATCAGCTTCATGCGCGCCAACCTGGATGCCTCGATGACGCTCAAGGCCGTGGCTGAAGCGGTGGGTACCCACCCCCGGCAGTTGCACCGCGAATTTGTGGCCAATACCCAGGAACCACCGGCCAACTACTGGCGCAAGCTGCGCCTGGACCATGCCCGGCGGTTGCTGGTGAATACCAGCCAGAACATCACCACCATTGCCCTGGCCTGCGGGTTTTCCGATGCGTCGCACTTTATCTTGTGGTTTCGCAAGCAGTATGGCGAGACGCCGTATAGCTTCCGCAAGCGCAGGCATGAAGTGGAGCGGTTTGACTGGCATGGCGACAAGGTGGGGCTGGACCCGGAGCTCTGACAAACCATCGCGGTCAGGTGTAGGAGCGGCCTTGTGTCGCGATGGGCCGCAACGCGGCCCCAAGGTTTCAGCCTTGATGCATAAATTTTGGGGCCGCGTTGCGGCCCATCGCGACACAAGGCCGCTCCTACAGGGACCGTGTGGGGGGTTAGAGCTGGCCGAAGGCTTGAATTTCGATGCGGTATTCGGGAGCAGCCAGGGCTGCACCTACACAGGCCCGCACTGGTGGCTGCTCACCCACCCAGGCGTCATACACTTCATTCATCGCCGCAAACTCACCCATGTCTGCCAGCCAGATCTGCATGCGGGTGAGGTTGCTTTTGCCCGCGCCTATCTGCGCCAGCCACTGCTCCAGTTGCGCCAGCACGCAGCGGGTTTGCGCAGCAATGTCACCCGGTTGCAGGGCCACTATGCCGGCGGTTTCGATACGGCCATCCACCAGCACCATCTGGCTGGCCCGTTTGCCGGGGTTGATACGTTCGATCATCGGCTCGTTCCTTAGAACAGTACGTAAGTCTTGCGCAGGGTTTCGCGAATGTCCCATACACCTTCGCAGTTCTCCGGGAACAGCACCGCGTCGCCGGCGCGCAGCTCTATCGGCTCGCCACCGTCGGGGGTAAAGGTGCACCAGCCGCTGACAATGTGGCTGAACTCACGGTTTTTCAGGTGGCGGCGGAACACACCCGGGCTGCTTTCCCATACGCCGATGCTGGCGCCGACGGCTTCGTCGGTCTGGTCCTGGGCGGTGGCGGCCTGGGCGACGGGCTCACCAATCGGCAGGCGGGCCGGGGCAGGGGCACCCAGTGACGAAAGGGGGGCATTGCGCACGACAGTCAGTACTTGGCTCACGAAAAGGCTCCTTCAGGCTTTACGGACAACGGGTTTGGCAGCGGAGTTGGCGCTGCTGGGGTTACCGAGCGCGGCGGCTTGCTGCAGGTCGAGCTTGCTGGTCTCGGGGGCCAGCCACCAGGAGATCAAGGCGCCGAACAGCGAGATCAGGGCGGCAGCGAACATGGTGTTGGCAATGCCGTAGGAGGCCAGGGAGATCGGCACCAGGTACGTGCCCACGGCTGCGCCGATGCGTGACAACGAAGTAGCCAGGCCCACCGCCGACGCACGGATCTCGGTCGGGAACAGCTCGTTGGGGTAGACGTACTCAAGCACCTGGGCGCCGCCGATCAGTACGGCATAGGCGCCGAACAGCACCAGTACGGTGGTTGGCGAGGCATCCGGGAACACCCCCAGCAGCACCAGCGACATGCCCGACCAGAGGAAGCTGTGGATCAGCATGTTGCGCCGGCCCAGGCGGTTGATCAGCTTGGTGGCCAGCAGGCAGCCAAGGGTGAACAGCAAGGTGATGGCGATGGAGCCATAGGCCGCCCAGTCACCGGTCAGTTGCAGTGCCTGCAGCACTTTGGGGGCGAACGAGTAGATGGCGAACAGCGGCACGATCGCGCAGGTCCAGAACAGGGTGACAAAGGCCATGCGCTTGCCGTAACCGGAGTGGAACAGCGACCACACCGACACCGGTTTATCGCTGGTCTGCTCTGGCAGGTCGGCAATGGAGTAGTCCGGGCCGTAGACTTTCTTGATCACGGCGTCGGCTTCGGCGGTGCGGCCTTTGCTCAGCAGCCAGCGTGGCGATTCCGGTGTGCCACTGCGGGCAACCAGGAACAGCGCACCGGGTATCAGGGCGCTGGCCAATACATAGCGCCAACCGTCTTCACCGCCCACGCGCAGCAGCAGTTCGCCGACCATGTAGGCCACGGCGGCACCGGCAAACCACATCAGTACCATGGCGGCCAGCAACGGCCCACGCTGCTTGCGTGGCAGGAATTCGGCCAGTAGCGACGTGGCGATCGGGTAATCGGCACCGACCGCGATACCGATCAGCAACCGCCAGGCGAACAGTGCCCAGGCCGACTCGACCCAGAACTGCGCCACCGAAAAGCCGACGATGGCCACCAGGTCGACCAGGTACAGCACTTTGCGCCCGTACTTGTCGGTGAACCAGCCACCGAGAAAACCACCCAGGAAGACCCCGATCAATGCTGACGCGGCGATCAGCCCCTCCCACAGGGCCGACAGCTGCAAGGCATTGGTGATTTGCAGCATGGCGACGCCGATGATGCTTAATACATAGCCATCGAGAAAAGGCCCGCCAGCGGAATAGACCGTCAGTTTGCGGTGGAACCCGTTGAGCGGCGCATCTTCTACGGAGCGTTTGGAAACGGACATGCGGCTTACCTCTTGTTGTTATGTGGTGCACTAACGTGGCGGCACTATGGCACCGGCTTGCGCGGGCGCCCTATAACGGCTCGGACGAGTCATGGGATGGGATGACCGTGGGTGCCGAGGCCTTACGCAAGTTGTCATGGATGTTCTAGGGCAGGGGGCGGGGGCTTTTCTAATGTGTGGGGGCCGGCTTGCCGGTACTGAGGTTTCAGCACAATTACAACTACCTGGAATTCCAACCATGACCCGCCCCTCACTCGACTCCCTCGACGGCGACCATTACGACGTGGTGGTCATCGGCGCCGGCGCGGTCGGCTGCGCCGCTGCCCGTCAGCTGGCTGCCCGCAACTTCCGCACCTTGCTGGTAGACCGTGGCGATATCGGCGCCGGTACCTCCTCACGCTCCAGCCGCATGCTCTATTCGGGGCTTGGTTACCTGGCTGCGCGCTATCCGCTGTGGCAGATCCCGTTCCGCCCGTTCGACATGTGGCAGCGGCTGCGCTACACCCGCCAGGTGATGCGCTGCCGTGCCGAGCTGGTCAAGGACATGCCCGGCCACCTTACCCGGCACCGCTTCCATTACCCGTTCCGCCGGGGCGACCGCTACCCGCCATGGCTGGTGGACATGGGCTTTCGCCTGGTTGAAGCGCTGGGTGGCTGGAAAGTGCCGCTGGCCTACCGACGGCAGTCGCTGCAACAGGCGGCGGGCGACAGCGCCATGGCCGCGGGGCTGGGTGGGGCGCTGCATGGTGTGGGCGTATTCGAGGAATACATGTATGCCTGGCCCGAGCGCATCTGCGTCGACACGGCACTGGACGCGCAATGGCGTGGCGCCACCGTGCGTACCTATACCCGCGTCAGCCAGCTGCAACGCCTGGATACCCAATGGCAACTGACCCTGGACGAGCAGGCGCCGGAAAGCCATGGCCAGGCCCGGGTTACCGCCAAGGTGGTGATCAATGCTGCCGGGCCCTGGGTGGACCGCGTGCCGGGTGCGGCCGACCGTAGCCCGCGCGTGTTGGGCATCAAAGGGGTGAACGTGATGGTGCGCCTGCCAGAGGCTTATCGCGGCCAGGGCCTTGAGGCCTTTTCCAGCAAGGGCGAGCCTTATTACGTGTTCCCTTGGCGTGAGTTCCATTTCATCGGCCCGACCGAATCGGAGTTTCACGATGACCCGGACACCGTGCGGGTGGAAGACAGCGAAATCGACTACATCCTCAGCGAAGCCAACCACCTGTTCCCTGACCTGCAATTGGCCCGCAAGGATGTACAGCATTGCTGGTGCGGCGTGCGCCCGACCTCGACGCTGGATGGGCGCAGCACGCACTTGCCGGTACGCCTGAGCGAGGCGGTGGGCAAGCCGGGCCTGCTGACCCTGACCGGTTCCACCATCATGCTGCACCGGCACGCCGCACGGGTGATTGCCCGGGGCGTGGAGGCGCGGCTGGGCAAGCGCGGCAAGGCGCCTGAGGGGATGCTTGAGCGCGGTCAGGTCGATAGCGACGATATCGCTGCTGTGGTGCGGCACGAGCATGTGGTGCGGCTGGTGGATGTGGTGCGCAGGCGCTTGCCTTGGGGGCTGGACCCGGACCTTGGGCGGCAGCGGGTAGAGCAGTTGTCGCAGAAGGTGGCGGCAGTGCTGGGTTGGTCGGAGGCGCGGCGGCAGGCAGAGTTGAGGCATTTCGAGGAGGATACGGCGCGGGTGTACCGACAGCTGTAGCGGTAGGCAGGGCCGACGATGACGTTGTCGGCCCTGTAACGCTTACTGCTCGTTTAGCCCTGACCGCGTCAACAACCCGTCCAGCACCACCTCGCATGCCGCGCCCCAGGTGGCGCTTACCGGCTGATGCATCAGCACCGCCAGGCCGTCCGCCGTAAAGGTGCCCGGCGTGGCAATGGCCTGGCCCAAGGCCTTGAGCGTGTACCCCGGCTGCTGCCCGGCACTGGCCACGCAGTCTTGCAGGTTACCCAGCACCAGCGCACGTGCTTCGGCTGCGGGCAGGCCTTTGTCCATCAGCCATTGTTGCAGGTCGTGCAGCAGGAAGTAGAACCAGCCATTCATGCACGCCGCCACGGTGGCCAGTTCGAATTCCGGCTCGCCGTGCAGCACAACCAGTTTGCCCAGTGGCCCCAGGTAGTGTGTGGTGAGCGTATCGGGCGGGCACACCACCACCGTAGACTGGTTGTACTGCGCCGCATACGACAGCATCGCACGCACACAGAGGGCACCAGGGAAAGCGGTGGACAGTTGCGCAAGGTTGACCCCGGCGGCGAGCGAGACCAGGCGCTGGCCGGGGCGCAGGTGTACGCCATCTGCCAGTTCGGCGAGCGAATGCGGGCGCACGCCAAGGATGACCAGTTCTGCCTGGTCGACCACTGCCTGGTTGCTGGCCAGCACCTGGCAGCCGTGTTCGCGGGCCAGCAGGGCGGCCCGTTGCGCATTGCGCGGTGACAGCAGGATGGGGCCCTCGAAACCGCTGCGACGCAGGCCGATGACCACTTTTTCGGTGAGTTCGCCCACCCCGAGAATGCCAAGGCTTTGCATGGTGCCTCCTGGTCAGCTTTCCAGGCCGGCGCGGCGCTGGCCCCAGTGCAGGTTAAGGTTGACGCCTGCGCTCAACAGCGGCTCCGGCGGGTTGCGGTTGGGGCCAGCGGAACCGAGCAGAAAGTCGATCAGCTCGTCGCGTTCGCCGCTCAGCCAGTCAGCCAGCAGGGTGCCGGTCGCCGTGCCACGGGTGATGCCAAGGCCGTTGCAGCACAGCGCCGCGTGCACATTGGGTGCGAGGGTGCCGAAGTGCGACAGGTGGTTGCGCGACAGGCACATCGAGCCACCCCAGGTGTATTCGAACGCCATGCCCGACAGCATGGGGAAGCGCCGCTCGAACGAATCGCGATGCTGGCGCCCGGCACGGGCAATGTGGCGTGGGTTGGCGCGGCCATCGGCATTGAAACTGAAGCTGTTGCGCACCAGCAGGCGCTGGTCCGAGGTGCGCCGCAGGGTGCTGCCGAACGGGTCTGCCGGGATGATGCCCCAGGTGTTCTTGCCACCCAGACGGGCTTGTTCGTCCTCGGTCAGCGGGCGGGTCATGCTGGCGTAAGTGAAGATGGGCAGCAAACGGCCAGGCAGGAAGCCGAAGTACGAGGCAAAGGCATTGTTGGTCAGCAGCAACTGGTCGGCGACGATCTCGCCATTGGCGTGCTTGAGGGTGATGCGCCGGCCCTGTTCGATGTGAGTGATGGTGGTGCGTTCGTGCAGGGTCACGTTGCCTGGCAGGCTGTCGGCCAGGCCTTTGGCCAGGGCGGCCGGTTGCAGCAGTTGGGTACCCGGGGTGTACAGCGCCTTGCGGTAAAAGGCAGTACCGAAGTGCTCGGGCAGGTCGCGGGCATCGATCATCTGGTAGGGCTGGCCGAGTTTTTCCAGGCCGCTGCGGTAGGCTTCGAGCACCGCCAGGCCTTTGTCTTCGACGGCCGCCTGGTACTTGCCGTCCGGGCGGATCTGGCAGTCGATGCCGTGCTGGTTGATCAGCTCGCGCAAGATCGCCTGTGCGCGCAGGTTGAGCTTGAGGTTCATCCGCGCCGTGGGCAGGTCACCGATGTAGTCGGCGGCGCCGATGTCGTGGGGTAGGTCGATGGCAAAACCAGAGTTGCGCCCCGAGGCGCCGAAGCCGACGTCCTGGGCGTCGACCAGGATCACTTCGTCGTCAGGGTGATGCAGGGCCAGTTGCCGCGCGGCGGCCAGGCCGGTGAAGCCCGCGCCAAGCACCACCCAGCGCGCCTCGCTCCGCCCCCGGTGCGCGGCGCGTGGCTGGCGCGGCGGGCTGAGGTGGAACCAGCCGCAACCGTTGTCGTCCGCGGGGGTAGAGGTGTTTCTGTACATGGTTTTTATCCGTGTTGTTTTCTCCACTATGGCATTGGCGGTTGGGTGGGGACTATGACGGGAGGGACGGGGAATAAGATGTTCTGGCCGAGTGGTCTGTCGCCGGGAAGGTGGCGCCGAGGCCATTGAAAGTACCCTCGGCCACCGGATAAATGGGGCCTGCATCACCATTCCCGGCAGCTAGTATCAACAATCCTGATACTCCGATCACACCTGCTGTTTTACTGATTTGGCAGCCGTAGACTCGTTCGTAACCGGCCACCCGGGCCGGCCCACAACTACTACAAGAAGCAAGTGGAGACACGAATGAGTAGCCAAGTTTCGTTCGAAGACCTCCCCCTGAGCCGCTTCCATATCCGGACGGTTTTCAGTGGCACCGGCGGTCAATTCAGTGACGGATTCGTGCTAGGGATCATCGGCATCGCGGTCAGCATGGCGGCGGGGCCGTTGCAATTGAATGCGCTGTGGATGGGCTTGCTCGGCGCGGCGTCATTGGCCGGCCTGTTTCTCGGCAGCCTGGTCGCCGGGCCTCTGGCCGACAAGTACGGCCGCCGCACCATCTTTGCCTGGGACATGCTGCTGTTTGCAGTGATTTCGGCCTCGCAGTTCTTCGTGACCTCACCTGAGCAGCTATTGGCACTGCGCCTGCTGCTGGGCCTGGTGTTGGGTTTCGACTACGTGGTGAGCAAATCGCTGGTCACCGAGTTCGCGCCGCGCCGTTACCGCGGGCGTTTGCTCAGTGTGCTGGCAGCCGCTTGGGCGGCCGGTTACGTGGCGGCTTATCTGGTGGGCTTCGCCATTCGTGATATCGGCCCCGATGCCTGGCGCATCATGCTCGCCTTGAGCGGTGTGCCGGCGCTGCTGATCTTGCCGCTGCGCATGGGCGTGCCGGAGTCGCCTATCTGGCTGATGGCCCGTGGGCGTGCTGCCGAGGCGCTGGCCATCGTGCACAGCAAGTTCGGCCCCCACGTGACCTTGCCGGCAACGCCGCCACTTGCCCACAAACGCGGCAGTATTGGCGAGCTGTTGAGCAAGCGGTGGCGCCGCAATACCCTGGTCGGCTGCGTGTTCTACACCTGCCAGGTGATCCCGTTCTTCGCCCTGGGCACCTTCTCGCCGCGTGTGCTGGAGGCGCTGAATGTGCAGGACAAGTTTGTTGGCGGCCTGGTGTACAACGTGCTGCTGATGCTTGGTGCACTGCTGGGCCTGCTGATCATCGACCGCATCTCACGGCGGGCCTTCCTGGTCGGTACCTTCTACCTCAGCGCCGTGGGCCTTGCAGTGCTGGCTTGGGGCAGCTTTGGTGCGGTGGGCACCATCCTCGCCTTCGGCTTCTTCGCCTGCGTGCTGGCGGCGGCGGTGAACCTGGAGTTCGTCTACCCGGGTGAGCCTGTTTCCCACCCATCTGCGTGCCTCGGGTATCGGTCTTGCTGTGGCCGCCAGCCGCTTCGGCTCGGCCTTTGCCACCTTCCTGCTACCCCTGGCTGTGCAGCACCTGGGCGTGCACATGGCGTTGGGCGTATGCGTCGGAGTACTGGTGTTTGGCGGTATTTTCTGCCACCTCTTCGCACCTGAAACCAGCCAGGAGCAGCTAGCCGCTGTCAGCCCCGAAGACTCGTCTGGGGCCAAGACCGGCGAGCGCCCACTGAACGCACATTGATAACCGGAGGATGACCATGTCCAGTAACCGACCCATCGACATGCACGCGGTGCAGGTTTTTCTCGCCGTTGCCGAAGCGGGCAGCATGTCGGGCGCGGCCAACCGCATGGGCATCTCCCAGTCGGGGGTATCGCAGATGGTGCGCCAGCTTGAGGATCAACTGGGCGTGGTGCTGGTCGACCGTACTACGCGGCCACTGACCCTGACTGCATTCGGCTTGGCGTTACGCAACCGGGGGGCCTTGCTTAGCGAGGAACTGGCCAACCTCAAAGCGCAGGTGCTGGACGCAGGACGCGGCGTCAAACCCGATCTGCGCCTGGGCCTGGTGGACTCGTTCGCCGCCACCTGCGGCTCGATGCTTACCCGCCAGCTGCTGGGCCAGGTCTCGCAACTGTCGGTACGCACGGGCCTGAGCCCGCAGCAGGGCGAGTCGCTGCTGCGCCGTGACCTCGATCTGATCGTCACCAGTGACCCACTGATGGATGCCAACGACGTGATCCGCTACCGGTTGTTTTCGGAGCGCTACTTCGTCATCACCCCCAAGGCTTTGGCGAGGCAGCTGGACAGCCTGGACGACATTCGCGCCCTGGCCAACGTGCTGCCGGTGGTGCGTTTCAACCGCACCTCGCAGGTCGGTCTGCAGATCGAACGCCACTTGCGTGGGCTGAGTGTGCGTGTGCCCAACCGTTTGGAACTGGACAACGCCGACGCCCTGACCGCGATGGTCGCAGAGGGTATCGGCTGGGCGGTGACCAGCCCGATGTGTTTCCTCCAGGCCTTGCCCTGGGTGGATAACGTCACTGCCCACCTTGACCCCGAACTTAGCCTGGAGCGCTCGCTGTATCTGGTGGCCAGGCGCAACGAATATGGCGCCTTCTTCGCCGATGCCTGCGAAGCGGCGCGTGCTGTCATTCTCGATTCCTTCCTGCCGCGTCTGAAGGCGCTGGGCAAAGGGGTCGAGGCTTTAGTGAATATCGATGAAGGAGATACCCGTGAGTACTTTTGAACGCGTCGAGCAGGACTACGTAGGTGAGGTGCGCATTCCGGCCGGCAAGCTGTACGGCGTGAACAGCGTGAGAGGCTTCGACAACCTGAGCGTTGCGCCGCTGAGCGTGGCCCATTACCCGGCGTTTCGCGATGCCTTTGCCCTGTGCAAGTGGGCGGCAGCGTTGGCCAACCAGGACTGTGGCGTTATTACCGGGGCCCAGGCCGAAGCTATTGCCCTGGCTTGCCAGTCGGTAATTGCTGGCGAGTGCGACGATTCGCTGATCGTAGACCTGCTGGAAGGCTCCGGTGGTACCTCGACCAACATGAACTTCAACGAAGTTATCGCCAACCGTGCCCAACAGCTTTTGGGGCATGCAGCTGGCAGCTACGATGTGGTCCACCCCAATGACCACGTCAATATTTCGCAGTCGACCAACGATGTGTACCCGGCCGCACTCAAGATTGCCACCTACAACATGCTTGGCGGCTTGATCGAAGAGGTGCGCCAGCTGGCGCAGGCCTTCGACGTGAAGGCCGTGCAGTTTGCCGACATCCTGCACCTGGGCCGTACCTGCCTGCAGGATGCGCAACCCATGCGCCTTGGGCAGTTGTTTTCCGGTTACGCTTCGCTGGCCCATCGACTGGCTGACGAACTGGTGGCAGTGCGCGACAAACTGCGTACGCTGCCCTTGGGCGGAACCGCTATCGGTACCGGGTTCGGAGCCCCTGCCGGCTACCGTGCAGCGGTGTATCAGCACCTGGCGGTAGTCAGTGGCGTCGAGTACCTAGCCCCGGCCAACCCGTTCGATGCCATGCAGAACATGGATGTGTTTGCACGCGTTTCCGGCGAGCTGCGTACCTGTTCGGCATCTTTGGCAAAAATTGCTGCCGACTTGACCAAACTGTCGTCCGGCCCTGTGGGTGGGCTGGGTGAATTGAAGTTGCCGGAAGCGCAGGCCGGCTCGTCGATCATGCCCGGCAAGGTTAACCCGGTGTTGCCGATGGCGATGATCCAGCTCAGCTTCGCGGTGATCGGCAACGACACGGCGGTGGCCCAGGCGGTGCAATACGGAGAGCTTGAGATCAACCATTTCGAACCGGTCGTGGCGTCGCGGGTGTTCGACAGCATCACTTTGCTTACCCAGGGTATCCAGCGTTTCCGCGAGAAGTGCGTGGCGGGGATTCAGGCCAATGAAGCGCGCAATCTGGCGCACCTGACCGGATCGATGGCGGTGGCGACGGCCCTGGTGCCGCAGTTGGGATATGCCAAGGTCAGCAAGCTGGCGCGCCAGTCGGTTATTGAAGGACGGTCGTTGCTGGCGATCATGGCCGAGTCGGGGGTGATGAGCGAGGCCGAGGCGATGGCGGCGATCGAGAAGGCATCCTGTCCGGTGTTCGACTGAGGCACCGTTGCCGGCCTCTTCGCGAGTAAACCTGCGAAGAGGCCGGCACAGGCAAGTCACAACAGGCCAATCTGCACATGCACCTCGCGCAACCGCGCCGGGGTTACATCGAACTCGCGCTTGAACCAGTGAATCATGTGCGAGCTGTCGGTAAAGCCGCATTCGTAGGCAATCTGGGTGATCGAGCGGCTGCTGTTAAGCACCATCCAGTGTGCCGCCTTCAGGCGCATGCGCCGCCAATAGCTGGCGGGCGTGGCGCGCAGGTGCTTCTTGAACAGGCGGGTCAACTCCCGCTCGGTGGTGCCCACTTCATCGGCCAGTGCCGCGATGGTTGTGGTTTCGATCAGGCGCTGGCGCATCAGCCCCACGGCATTCACCACCCTCGGGTCCAGGCAACGCAGGCCGTTCTCAGGGCCCTCACGCAAAGCCTGCATGTCATCGAAGCCCCGTTCGGACAGCACGTAGTGCAGGGTCTTGTCCGCCCGTGACTTGCCACAGTGCTCGGCTACCAGGTGCATGGCCAGGTTGATCGAGGCAAGGCCGCCGGGGCAGGTGATGAACTGCCCGTCGGTGACCACCGGCACATCGGCGACGGGAATCACCTTGGGGTGCACCTGCTTCATCGCTGCTGCCATCGAGAACTGCACGGCGCAACGTCGGCCGTCCAGCAGGCCCAATTCGGCGAGCACGAAAGTGCCGGTGCACAGGCCGATGATCGGAACATTGGCGGCCACGGCGCGGCGGATGAAGGCATACAGCTCATCGGGGTAGGGCAGCTTGCTTTGCAGCAAACCACTGTGCACGACGATGTAGTCGAATGCGCCAGGGTCTGCGAAACGCTGCGTTGGCACCACCGGGAAGCCGCAGCTGGCGCGGATCGGCGCATCGTCATGCGACAGCAACTCCCAGGCGCAGTAGATCTGCCGGCTGAAGTCGCGCTCGTCGGCGGCCAGGCGCAGGCAGTCGACGAAGCAGGCCAGTGAAATGAGGGTGAAGTCGGGTGTGGCGACGATGCCGAAACGCACCGGGGTGACAGCGTCCGGGGGCGGTTTGAGGGGTTCTAGGAAGGAATAGTCGGCGCGCATGGTCGGGTTTGGGCCTGTCAGAAGGGGACAAAACACCCTGTTTACGACAATTGTATTTTCGTACCGCAGATTGACTGAATCCTACAATCGCGAACGCGCTGTTGCCACTAGATTGAACCTGTCGAAGCCAACCAGAGAGGGTGAAAACCCGCCTTTCAGCACAATAAAAACAACGCGTTGCGATCACTAACACCTGCCTCCAAAAACACAAAGGGTGTACAGCACGATGCAAACCGTATTGAAAAGCGTCACCACCGCCATTCACCCCGAGCACCTGCGCCAGCACGTACTGGTGGATGTACAGGGCCTGGGCAAGGACTACGGCGACACCACCGTCCTTAACGACATCAACCTCAGTGTCAAGAAAGGTGAAGTCATCGCCATCATTGGCCCCAGCGGTTCGGGTAAAAGTACCTTGCTGCGCTGTGTGAACCTGCTCGACCCTCCCACCCACGGCATCTTGCGTGTCGGCGACACCACCATCGATGCCAGCCAGCCGCTTTCCCAACGCCAGGTCCTGGCGCTGCGCCAGCCGATAGGCATGGTGTTCCAATCGTTCAACCTGTTCCCGCACCTGTCGGTGCTGCGCAATGTCAGCATCGCCCAGGAGCGGGTGCTCAAGCGCAACCGTAAGCACGCCGACGAAGTGTCGCGTCAGTTGCTCGACCGTGTCGGCCTGCTGAACAAGGCCGACCAGTAC
The DNA here is from genome assembly GCA_947090765.1 of Pseudomonas sp. MM223. NCBI lineage: Bacteria > Pseudomonadati > Pseudomonadota > Gammaproteobacteria > Pseudomonadales > Pseudomonadaceae > Pseudomonas > Pseudomonas sp. MM223. The sequence goes on from OX352322.1 coordinate 2,617,697, forward strand.
CCTTCGCGCTGCTCGGGTGGCCAGCAGCAACGCATCGCCATCGCCCGCGCACTGGCCCTGGAACCCAGCCTGATGCTGTTCGATGAACCGACTTCGGCACTGGACCCTGAACTGGGGCTGGAAGTGCTCAACGTGATGCAGGAGCTGGCTACCCAGGGCATGACCATGATCGTGGTGACCCATGAAATGCACTTTGCCGAAAGTGTGTCGGACCGGGTGCTGATCATGGCCGACGGGCGGGTGATCGAAGAGGGCAAGAGTGCCGAGGTAATGCGCAAGCCACAAAGCGAGCGGGCGCAGCGTTTTCTCAGCGCGGTAATGAACCGATGAACGGCGAAATGCTTTACACCATCGTCGGCGGCATCCAGTGGACTGTGTTGCTCACCCTCACCGCGCTGGCTGTCGGCGTCGTGCTGGGGGCGTTGCTGTGCGCCATGCGGGTCTCGGGCATTCGCCTGCTGGACGGGCTGGCTGCGGCGTTGATCCTGCTGTTGCGCGCGGTGCCGCCCATCGTCTGGCTGTTTCTGATCTTCTTTGGTATCGGCACCGGCATCATGCAGGTCAGCCCGTTCCAGGCGGCTGCCATTGGCCTGGGGCTGATCACCGCAGCCAACATGGCCGAGATCTTTCGTGGCGCACTTGCAGCGGTGCACAAGGGGCAGTGGGAGGCTGCCCAGGCATTGAGCATGCCGGCGCAATGGCGGCTCTGGGATGTAATCGCGCCGCAGTTGCTGCGGGTGTCGTTGCCATCGATTGCCGGTTATGCCATCGGGCTGCTCAAGGACACGGCCATCGCTTCGACCATTGGCGTGCCCGAGATCGCCTTCCAGGCCACCCACGTGTCGCAGGTGACGTTCCAGGGCCTCGCCACCTTTGCCTTCGCCGGCTGCCTGTACATCGCCCTGAGTATCCCGGTGGCCTGGGCCAGCCGCTGGGCCGATCAACGCATGCGTCTGAGGGTTGCCCGATGAACGAGACCTTGGCTTTTTGGCAACAGACGCTGCCTTCGCTGCTCGACGGCTTCGGGCTTTCATTGCAGGTGACGGGTGTGTCGCTGCTGTTGGGCATCCCTTTGGGGCTGTTGCTGGCGCTGGGCCTGCGCTCACGCCAGTGGCTGCTGCGGGCACCGCTGCTGGCGGTGATCGAGGTAGGGCGGGGCGCTTCGGTACTGGTGCTGTTGCAGTTCGTGTACTTCGGCTTGCCCACCAGTGGCCTCACCCTCAGCGCGTTCGCCTCGGTGACCCTGGCATTTACCTGGTGCACGGCGGCCTACACCAGCGAGATTCTGCGGGCCGGTATGGAGGCGGTGCCGCAAGGGCAGCGAGAGGCAGCCCAAGCCTTGCGCTTCAGTGGCCTGGACACTTTGCGCCTGATCATCTTGCCGCAGGGTTTGCCCATTTCGATACCGGCCTTGCTCGGCTTCGCCATCCTGATGCTGCAGGCCTCGTCGCTGGCCTTTGTGGTGGCCCTGCCGGAGTTGATGAGCAAGGCCCAGCTGATCGGCTCCAACACGTTCCAGTACATGCCCGTTTTCATCCTTGTCGCGTTGCTGTTCGCGGTCATCTGCATACCGGCCACAGTGGTGGTCGGCTACCTGGAACGGCGCCTCGGCCGCCACCTCTGACAACACCCTACGGAGTGACATCATCATGCGTACTTTCAAACTCGCACTGCTCGCTGCTGCCTGCGTGTTGACCGGCCAGGCGCTGGCGGCCGACAGCTGCACCCCCAGCGAACACTTCAAGACCATCAAACCCGGCAGCCTGACCGTGGCCGTGTACAACTACCCGCCATTCACCACGGTGGCCGGCGCCAACGACATCGGCGGCGTCGATACCGAGGTGGTGCGCGAGATTGCCAAGCGCAACTGCCTGACCCTGGTGCCGGTGATCGTAGACCCCTCCGCAGTGATCCAGAACGTGCTCAGCCAGAAGGTCGACCTGGGCATCGGTGACTGGTTTCGCACCGCCGACCGCGCCAAGGTGCTGGGGATGAGCCTGGCCGCTGTACGTGGACCAGATGGCGTTCTATTCCCGTGAGGGCTACAGCGAAGTCAACCAGCTCAACGGCAAACGGGTGGGGGCGGTGTCGGGCTTTCTTTATGCCGGGCAGATCCAGGCCAGCCTGGACAACCCCGTGGTGCTGTACCCCAACCCGGTAGGCCTGGCCCAGGACCTTGCCGCGGGCCGCCTGGATGTGGCCGTCGACAGTTACGGCACTGGCAAGTACGCCCAGGGCAAGGGTGCCTACCAAGGCATCCAGATCGAGATCGCCAAGCCTGACGCCCGCGTACCGGTCTCGGTCGAGCCGGCGCAGATCGCGCTGCTCTATCACATGAACAAGCCCGATCTGGGCGCTGCGCTGGACAAGGAAATCAAGCAGCTACATGCCGAAGGCCGCATTGCCCAAATCCTTGAAGCCAATGGCCTGGCAGCCAGCGGTGCCGACACCGGCGAACCGCGGCTGATCAAGTAACCCATTACGACACAACCCCAAGAAGGATGAATGACCCATGGCTCGCAACGTATTCTTCTGCATTGACTCCCACGCCTGCGCCAACCCGGTACGGGTGGTTGCCGGTGGCGGCCCGCTGTTGCCCAACGTGCCGATGGCCGAAAAACGCATGCTGTTTCTGGAAAAGCACGACTGGGTGCGGCATGCCCTGATGTTCGAGCCACGTGGGCATGACGCCATGTCCGGTTCCATCCTCTACCCCTCGACCCGTGACGACTGCGACGTGGGCGTGCTGTTCATCGAGGTCAGCGGCTGCTTGCCGATGTGCGGCGCGGGTACCGTGGGCACGGTGACCGTGGCCATCGAGGAAGGGCTGGTGGTGCCACGTGAGGAAGGGCGGCTGGCGCTGGAGACGCCCGCTGGCCGGGTGGATATCGAGTACAAGCGCAACGGCGCCTTTGTCGAGGAGGTGCGGCTGTTCAACGTCAACAGCTACCTGCATGAGCGCGACATCGTGCTGGAAGTACCGCAGATTGGCACCTTGACCGTTGACCTGTCCTACGGCGGCAACTACTACATCATTGTCGAACCGCAGGAAAACTACCCAGGTCTGGACGGCCTGAAGGCTGATGACCTGGTGCGCATGAGCCACCTGGTGCGTGAGGCGGCGCAGAAGGTGCTGCACCCGGTGCACCCGGAGGATGAGCGCATCCGAGGCGTGAAGCATGTGATGTGGTGCGACAAGCCCAAGGCGCCGGGGGCGTCTGCGCGCAATGCAGTGTTTTATGGCGACAAGGCCATCGACCGCTCGCCGTGCGGTACCGGGTCGTCGGCGCGGGTGGCGCAACTGGTGGCGCGTGGGCGGTTGCAGGTGGGCGAGACCTTTGTGCACGAGAGCATCACCGGTACCACGTTCAACTGCCGAGCCGAGGCGCTGACCCGTGTGGGTGATTATCAGGCGGTGCGCCCGAGTGTGGCGGGGTGGGCGCGGGTGATTGGTTACAACACGATCATCGTCGATGACCGTGACCCGTTGGCGCATGGGTTCCAGATTGCCTGAGGGATGGATTGACCGCGTCGGGCCGGGCGTGATTTGCTCGGGTTGATGGCCCAATCGCCGGCAAGCCAGCTCCCACAGGTTTAGCGTTGCCTGTAGGAGCGGGTTTACCCGCGAATGGCCCGACACGATCATTCAAAGGAAAATGAAGGTTCGCCCATGCCCGACTACAAGCTGCACTGCTTCGCCGAATCCGGCAACGCCTACAAGGCCGCGCTCATGCTTGAACTCACCGGCCAGGACTGGCAGCCGGTGTTCGTCGACTTCTTTCATGGCCAGACCCGTGAGCAAACCTGGCGTGACGAGGTGAACGAGCAGGGCGAGGTGCCGGTGCTGGAACACGCAGGCAAAACCTTCACCCAGTCTGCGCTGATTTTGGAATACCTTGCTGAACAGACCGGCCAGTTTGGCCCTCGTGACGATGACGAGAAGCGCGAAATATGGCGCTGGATGCTGTTCGACAACCACAAGTTCACCAGTTATTACGCCGCGCTGCGCTTCCTGTTCTGCCTGAAGAACACCGGCGAAACGGACGTGACCCGGTTCTTGCGTGAGCGTGCCACGGCGGCTTACCGCATTGTCGACGCGCACCTGGCGAAGACGCCGTTCATGGTTGGCGGCCGGCTGACCATTGCCGACCTGTCGTTGGCGGGGTATGTGTTCATGCCCGAAGACACCGGTATCCCGTTGGCGGAGTTCACCCACATTGAGGCGTGGAAGGCCCGGATTCAGGCGCTGCCGGGGTGGAAGCATCCGTATGAGTTGATGCCGCGTACGGGATCCTGACCTTTTCGCGGCTCAGGCATTACAAAGATCAGATGGACAACCGCACCACCCGGTTGTCCAGCACCTGCTGCTCCTGCCCCCGGCGCTTGTTCACCACCAGCTCGCCAATGGCAATCAGCCGCGTACGCGTGATGTTGCGCGACAACCCCAGCAACTGCGCGGTGTGCACCTGGTTGTAATGGCAGAACCGATAGGCCGAGCGCAGCAGGGCATTTTCCACCTTTTCGTACAGGTCGCCCGCCTGTTCCTCGTACAAGCGGCTGAACGCCCGCTGCAGCAAGTCCTCCACGCCATTGCCTGCCGGCTCTTCCTCTTGCCGCTCGATGCGCAGGTTGGACAAGCGCAGGTCTTGTGCCTGCACCGTACCGTCGCCGCAGGTCAGCAAACTGTGGTGAATCACGTTTTCCAGCTCGCGGATATTGCCCGGCCAACTGTATTCCACCAACTTGGCCTGGGCCTTGGGGCTGAGTTCCACCGGCCCGTAGCCCAGCCGGTCGCTGTAACTGCGGATAAAGTGACGGGCCAGCGGCAGGATGTCACCCGGGCGGTCGCGCAACGGGTGCAACTGCAAGGTCACCACGTTCAGGCGGTAGTACAGGTCTTCACGAAAATGCCCGGCGTTGATGGCCTTTTCCAGCTGCACGTTGGTCGCGGCCAGTACCCGCACGTTGATCGGGATGCTCTTGCGCGACCCAAGCCGCACCACCTCGCGCTCTTGCAGCACGCGCAGCAGCTTGACCTGGATCGGCAGCGGCAGGTCGCCGATTTCGTCGAGGAACAGCGTGCCGCCGTTGGCTTCCTCGAACCAGCCGGCCTTGGCCGCCAAGGCACCGGTGAAGGCGCCTTTTTCATGGCCGAACAGTTCGGCCTCAACCAGCGACTCAGAGAACGCGCCGCAGTTGACCGCAACGAACGGGCCGTTGCGCCGGCCGCTGAGGTTGTGGATGTGGCGTGCGACCAGCTCCTTGCCCGTGCCGGTTTCGCCAATGATCAGGACGCTGGCCTCGCTGGGGGCGACCTGTTGCAAGTGGGCGAGCAGCGCCTGCGACCTTGGGTCTTCGAAGACCTGTGCGGTCGCCCTGATCGAGGTAGCCAGTGTCGGTGACGGGGGGAGGGTCAGCAGTTGCATGGGCAGTCCTCAGGAGTAGAAGGAAGGGGCAGGGCGTTTGTCGTTGAGGGCCCACTCGCCGAGTTCGTGGATACGGTAGTCCACCGGGTCGTGCAGGGTTTGCGTGCGCAGGTTGCGCCAGTGCCGGTCGAAGCGCAGCGAGGCATGGGTGGCACGGGCACCGGTGACTTCGAACAGGCGGTTGCAGATGTCCAGGCCGTGGCGGCTGGCGGCGACCTTGGCGGTACCGATGGCCAGGGCCAGGTCACCGCGCTCTTCGGCGGTGAGGGCATGCTCCTTGGCCCAGGCGGCGTCCAGTTGGCGCGCGGCCCGTTCGATCAGCAGGCGCACGCTTTCCAGGCCGACCCAGAACTCGCCGTAATGGCGCAGCACGTAAGGGTCTTCGGCACTGCTGGCGGCGGCGGAGCGGAACCACGGCCGGCTTTCCTTCAGCGTGTACTGGCGGGCTTCGTCGAAGGCGCCCTCGGCAATGCCGAGGAACAGGTTGGCGAAGTGCAGCTGGGCAATCAGCGGCCGCAGGGCGGCAAACGGGGTGCTGAGGGGGCCCGGGTCGAGCAGCAGTTCATTGTGCTCGACCCGCACCCGCTCGAACGTGGCGCTGCCACTGTCGGTCTGGCGCTGGCCGATGTTGTTCCAGTCGCTGTGCAGGCTGATGCCGGTGCGGCCGCTGGGTATGGCGGCAATCAGCAGTTTGCCGCCGGCACGTTCGTCCACCGCCGAGGCGATGAGCATTTCCGAGTCGCTGGCGCCGGAGCAGAAGCTTTTTTTGCCAGAGAACTCGCACCAGCCATCGAAGTGCTTGACCACCGTGCGTGTATCCAGCGGGTTCAGGGCATTGCCCCAAAACCACTGTTTGCGGGCAGTTTGCTCAAACCACGGCTGCCACTGGTCCGGGCGCGAGAACAGGCGCACGGTGGCCAGCATCAGGTGGTGAAAACCAAACACGTGGGCGATGGAGCTGTCGACCCGGGCAAACTCGCGCACCACCGCGAAGGTGTCGTGCCAGTTGGCGCCCTGGCCGCCGAAGGCCTGCGGGATCACCAGCGACAGCAGGCCGCTGCCACGCAGGGCATCGCGCTCGGCTTTCGGCGTACCGCCGCGCTCGTCGCGCTCGACGGCGGTGTGGGCAAACTGCCCGGCCAGTTCGCGGGCGATGGCCAGGGCCGGGCGCAGGGGGTATTTACAGGTGCATTCATGGCCGCTCCTCAGGCGCTTTTACGCAGTGCGTGGTGGGCACCAAACAGCGGCACGGCACGTTCGGCGGCCAGGCGGATACGGGCGGCGAGTGCATCGCTGGAGACCCGGTAGTCGGCCAGTTCCGCCTGGCTGGCGAACACGCCGATGGGCAGGGTCAGGGCCTGCAGGAAGCTGAACAGCGGGCGCAGTTGGTGGTCGAGCACCAGTGCATGGCGTTCGCTGCCACCGGTGGCGGCGAGCAGGACCGGGGTGTCGACCAGGGCGTCCTGGCCGATCAGGTCGAACAGGTGCTTGAAATGGCCGGTGAAGCTGCCGCGGTACACGGGGGTGGTCACCACCAGCAGGTCGGCCTTTTCCACCAGGCGCAGTTGCTGTTCGACGTTTTCGGGCAGTTCGCTGCGCCACAGGGCGCTGCCCAGCGGACGGGCGATGTCACCCAGTTCGATCAGGTGCGGCTTGATGTGCAGGTGTTCGGCCAGTTCGGCGAGGATCGCCTCGGTCAAGGCCAGGGTGCGCGAAGGGCGGGAAGTGCCGCCGGACAGGGCTACGACGTTCAGTGGGGTGCTCATGGGCAGGTCTCCGGTTCGGGTTGAGCGGGGGACTTTGCTTGAGCAATCGTCGTGCCGAGTTTAAATATTCTTTTAAATCAACAGTTTAGTGCATTTAAAGACTTGCGCCGCTGTTGCCGTGTGGGCGTTTCCTGTTGATCGGGTGTTGCGCTACGAACAGTTGGCCAGGTGTTGGCGGCTGTGCAGTGGAGAGAGTTATAGAGGATTATCTTTCGATGAAAAAAGAATAAGAATTTATATTCTTATTCGTTTTTATCGAATGGCTGCCATTTTGCCGGTGCCGACAATGCCCTGTACGAACGTCACCAGCTGATCCTTGGCGGTCATCACCGTTCCCCATTGCGCCTGCCCACACAGCAGGCCCAGCACTGCATGGGCAATAGACCGTGCGCGCGTTGCGGTCAGGCCGCACTCGGCGGCGACGATGTCGCTGAGTAGCCCGCTGTATTCGGCTTTCAACTGTTCAACCTGCAACAGTTGGTCTTCGTTCAGGTTCATGGCTTCCCGTGTCAGCAACACCAGTTTGTCCGGGTTGGCCTGGCTGTAGGTCACAAAAGCCTGCACAAAGCAGGGCAAGCGTTCACTGGTGGCGCGGGCGCCTTTGAGGCATTGTCGGGTTTCATACAGCAGGTCGGTCAGGCTCGACTCGATCGGCTCGAACAGCAGGCCCTGCTTGCTTTCGATATGGTGATAAAGCGAGCCAGCGCGCAGGCCCAGGTGGCTGGCCAGGTCACGCAGGCCGATGGCCTGGTAGCCATGGCTGGCAAACAACGCGCTAGCCGCATCCAGCAAGCGGTCCCGGGCATGCGGGGTGGGTACGGGCGAGAGGCTGGAGGCGGGCATGGCAGCACCTGTCGGCGAATTGATGTTTGACCAAATGTAAGACAACAGGCATCTTACGTAAAGACTCAATCGCGGAGGTGTTTTGTGGATAATCAAACGGTGGTGATCGTAGGTGGTGCCTCGGGTCTGGGCCTGGAAACAGCCCGGCTGATGGTCAAGCGTGGCGCCGGCAAAATCGGCCTGATCGACCGTAACGAGCAATTGTTGGTACAAGCTGCAGAAGAACTGCGCGGGCAGGGTGTGGAGGTGGCGATCGCAGTGGGTGACATTGCTCGCAAGGCCACCGCGCACGCTGCCTTCGCCCAGATCGTCGAAGGCCTGGGCCGGGTGCATTGCCTGGTCAACAGCGCGGCCATCTACCCGCGCCAGGACATCTTCGAGATCACCGACGAAGAGTGGGACCTGGAAAACGCCGTCAACATCAAGGGCACCTACCACATGATGGTCGCGGCGGTGCGCCACATGCAGCAATACGTGGCAGCCCCGGCGGTGACCGGCCGTATCGTCAACGTCACCTCGGTGGATGCCTTCAAGGCTCACCCGCAAAACGCCCACTATGCGGCGACCAAGGCTGCGGTGGTGAGCCTGACCAAGTCGTTCGCCCAGGCCTGCGCCAAGGACCAGATCCTGGTCAACTCGGTGGCCCCGGCCGGTTTTGCCACCGAGCGCGCCAAGCAATTGGGCTTCCTCGGCGAACTGGCAGCCGCCAACCCGCTGGGCCGGGCGGCGGAGCCGGCAGAAATCGCCGAGTGGATCGTGATGATGGGCAGCAGCCGCAACAGCTACGCCACGGGCGAAAACGTGATTGTCAGCGGGGGTTACATTTATGCCTGAAGTCGCATTCCCCGAGGGCTACCAGCGCGCGCTGGTGACCGGGGCTACCAGCGGTATCGGCAAGGCCATTGTGCTGGCGCTGCGTGACGCTGGCTTGCAGGTAATTGCAGTGGGGCGCAGCCCGGAGGCGCTGGCGGAGCTTGCTGGCGAGCCCGGTGTGACCACCTTGCAGGCGGATGTGCGCGACTACCGGTCGCTGGCTGCCGCGCTGGAAGGGCAGGCGGTGGATGTGCTGGTCAACAACGCAGGCATTCTTTCCACCCGTGCGGCGTTTCAGGATATCGACGAAGCCGAAATCGACAACATGCTCGACATCAACCTCAAGGCGCCGCTACACCTGGCGCGTCAGGTGTTGCCGGGCATGGTCGGGCGGGGCAGGGGGCATCTGTTTTTCATTGGCTCCAGTGCCGGCCGCGCGCCGCACCCGGGTGCGGCGGTGTACGGGGCGTCCAAGGCCGGCGTGAGCCTGTTCTGCGATGCCTTGCGCTGTGATCTGCTGGGCAGCGGTGTGCGGGTGACCGAGATTGCCCCGGGCAGGGTGCAGACCCAGCTGTACAAGGCTGCGATGGGCATGCAGGCGGCGGGTAGCGAGCTGTATGACGGTTATGAGTCGATCCAGCCGGAAGACATCGCACAGCTGCTGCTGGCGGCGCTGAAAATGCCGCGGCAGGTGGATGTGTCGCGGCTGGAAGTGTTCCCCACGGCGCAGGCGGTGGGTGGTGGGCGGATGGTCAAGACCGCGGGTTGATGGGTTGGCTGTGCCGGCCTTTTCGCGGGTGAACCCGCTCCCACAGGTACGGTGCAGCGGTCAGGGCCTGTGATGATCCTGTGGGAGCGGGTTTACCCGCGAAAGGGCCGGCACAGGAAGCACCATTTTGAGCAAATAGGTGCTTGACCACCTGTAAGACAACATATAACTTACATGAAGACCGCTTCAGCCGGTCGAGACAACTACAAAGCATTGCAGGGGATATGACGATGACTGCGACATCATGCCGGGTCGGCGTGGACATAGGCGGCACCTTCACCGATATCGCGCTGGACGTGAACGGCGTGCTGCATTCGACCAAAATCCTGACCGACTACGAGCTGCCCGAGCGGGCCATTCTCACCGGCGTGCGCCAGGTGGTGGAGCAGGCGGGCCTGGCGCTGTCGGACATCGATCAGTTGATCCACGGCACCACCCTGGCCACCAACGCCCTGATCGAGCGCCGTGGCGCACGCACAGCCTTCATCACCACCGAAGGCTTCCGTGACACCTTGGAAATGCGCACCGAAAACCGCTTCGAGCAGTACGACATCAACATCGTCCTGCCGCCGCCGCTGATCGATCGCGAACACCGCTACACCCTGCGCGAACGCCTGGATGTCAAAGGCCGGGTGCTGATTGCCCCTGCGCAGGCCGATATCGATGCCCTGGTCGAGCGCATCGCCGAAGGCAACTACCAAAGCGTTGCCATCGGCTTCATCCACAGCTACGTCAACGGCGCCCACGAGCGCCAGTTGCGCGATGCCCTGCAGGCGCGCCTGCCGCAGTTGTCGATTTCCATTTCCAGCGAAGTCTCGCCGCAGATGCGCGAGTTCGAGCGCTTCAATACCGTCTGCGCCAATGCCTACGTCAAGCCGCTGATCAAGTCTTACCTGGACCGCCTGGTGGTAACCCTCAAGCAAGAGGGCGCCGATTGCCCGGTGTTCATGATCCACTCCGGCGGCGGCATCATCTCGGTGCAGAGCGCAGCCGAGTTTCCGGTGCGCCTGGTGGAATCCGGCCCGGCCGGTGGTGCCATCTTTGCTGCCGACATCGCCCGCCGTTACCAGCTGCAGAACGTGCTGTCGTTCGACATGGGCGGCACCACGGCAAAAATCTGCCTGATCGAAGACCAGGTGCCAAAAACCGCGAAAACCTTCGAAGTCGCACGTACCTACCGCTTCAAGAAGGGCAGCGGCATGCCGATTTCCATCCCTGTGGTGGAAATGGTCGAGATCGGCGCCGGTGGTGGTTCCATCGCCAGCATCGACAGCATGCGCCAGATCCGCGTTGGCCCGCACAGTGCGGCCTCCGAACCTGGCCCTGCCTGCTATGGCCGTGGTGGCCTGGAGCCGACCATCACCGACGCCAACCTGCTGCTTGGCCGCCTGGATGCCGACAACTTCGCCGGTGGCGCGCTGCGCCTGTCCAGTGACAACGCCGCCGATGCGATGGCCCGGGTCATCGGCCAGCCGCTGGGCATGCAGGCCGACACCGCTGCATTCGGTGTGTGCGAAGTGGTCGACGAGAACATGGCTAACGCCGGCCGTGTGCATGCGGTGGAAAGCGGCAAGGACATTGCCGACTACACCATGATCACCTTCGGTGGCGGTGGCCCGCTGCACGCCGCACGGCTGTGCGAGAAGATGGGCGTGGCGCGTTTTATCGTCCCGGCCGGTGCCGGTGTGGGCTCGGCCATTGGCTTCCTGCGTGCGCCGTTCGGCTACGAGGCCGTGCGCAGCGCCTTCGTGCGCCTGTCCGAGTTCGAGGCCGCGCAAGTCAATGGCCTGATCGACGAGATGAAAGCCGAGTCGCTGGGCTTCCTGCGCCAGGGCATGCCGGAAGGTGAGCCGGAAATGGACTGCACCGCGTTCATGCGCTACGTGGGCCAGGGCTGGGAAATCCCGGTTGTGTTGCCTTTCAAAGCCTTCAGTGCTGCCGATACGGCAGAGTTCAAAGCCCGCTTCGAAGAAGCCTACACCCGCTTCTTCGGCCGCCCCATCGAAGGGCCGGACATCGAGATCGTCAGCTGGTCGGTCAGGGCCAGTTCGCCGCTGCCGCCGGTTACACGCATCGAAGAAGTGGGCGCCGCCTACCGCGCCCATGAAGTCACGCGCCGCCAGGTGTTCGACGTGGCTGCTGGCGGGTTTGTCGAAGCCGGCATCTACCCACGCGAAGAGCTGCAGGTCGGTGCCCGCGTCGACGGCCCGGCGATCATCGTCGAGCGCGAAACCTCGACCTTCGTCACCTCCAACTTCACCGCCACGGTCCAGCCAGACGGCTGCCTGCTGGTCGTGCGCCGCTAACGCCTGATTCGGAAGCCAGAACCATGAGCGATACTTTGATCGACATTCAAATGCAGGTGATGTGGAACCGCCTGGTCTCGGTGGTCGAAGAACAGGCCCTGACCCTGATCCGCACCGCGTTTTCCACCAGCGTACGTGAAGCCGGCGACTTGTCTGCCGGTGTGTTCGACCGCGCCGGCAACATGCTGGCCCAGGCCGTCACCGGCACCCCGGGCCACGTCAATACCATGGCCGAGGCGGTGGTGCACTTCATCAATGACATCGGCGAAGACAACATCTTCGAAGGCGATGTGTACGTGACCAACGACCCGTGGAAGGGTACCGGCCACCTGCACGACATCACCATCGTTTCGCCGTCGTTCTACAAGGGCAGGCTGATTGGCTACTTCGCCAGTACCGCCCATGTGGTGGATATCGGTGGTCGCGGCTTTGGCCCCGATGCCCGCGAGGTGTACGAGGAAGGCCTGTTCATCCCGATCATGAAGCTGTTCGAGCGCGGTAAGGTCAACCGCGACCTGATCAACATCCTGCGCAACAACGTGCGCGAGAACGACCGGGTGGTGGGCGACTTCTATGCACTGTCGGCGTGCAACGAGACCGGTCACAAGCGCCTGCTCGACATGCTCGAAGAGTTCAAGCTGGACGACCTGGAGCACATTGGTGGCTTTATCCTGGAGCACAGCCGCCGCGCAACGCAGGAATGTTTCAAATCGCTGCCCCACGGTACCTACACCAACAGCATGACCCTGGATGGCTACGACGTGCCGGTGACCCTGGCGGTAACCCTCACCGTCGGCCCCGATGGCATCAAGAGCGATTTTACCGGCACCTCGGGCATGAGCCAGTTTGGCATCAACGTGCCGTTGGGCTACGCCAAGGCCTATGCCTGCTATGGCCTCAAGTGCATTGTCGCGCCAGAAATCCCTAACAACACTGCGTCGTTGGCGCCGTTCGAGGTCACTGCGCCGGAAGGCTGCATCCTAAACGCCAAGCACCCGGCACCGGTCTCGGTGCGCCATGTGCTGGGTCACTTCGTGCCCGACCTGGTGCTCGGCGCACTGCACAAATGCCTGCCCGGCAAAGTGCCGGCCGAGGGCGCCAGTGCCTTGTGGAACCTGCACCTGAGCGTGCGCCCGCTGGAAAGCAACCCGAACGGCCGAAATGCCGAAATGCTGATGTTCAACAGTGGCGGCATGGGTGCCCGTTCGGCGATGGATGGCCTCAGTGCCACGGCGTTCCCCAGCGGCGTACACACCATGCCGGTGGAAGCCACCGAGCATGCTGGCCCGGTGGTGGTGTGGCGCAAGGAGCTGCGTGAAGGCTCCGGTGGTGCCGGCCAGTTGCGCGGTGGCCTGGGCCAGGAGATCGAAGTGTCGGCGGCCGAGGGCTATAGCTTCCGCTTCAGTGCCATGTTCGACCGGATCCAGTACCCGGCACGTGGCCTGGAGGGTGGTAAAGAGGGTGCCGAAGGTTTTGTCGGCCTGGACGATGGCAGCTTGCTGCGTGGCAAGGGGCAGCAGTTTGTGCCTGCCGAGCGCCGCCTGGTGCTGCGCCTGCCCGGTGGTGGCGGCTATGGCGACCCACGCCAGCGTGACCCCAAGCAGGTTGAACGCGATGTGCGTGCGGGCTACATCAGTGCCGAGCAGGCACGCAATGACTACGGCTTCGACGCCGCCCAGGAGCGCTAGAAAATGGACGTGCAAAGCAGCCGCGTGCGTGCGGTAAAAAGCTCGCCAAGCATGGCCGTGTCGGTGCTGGCCAAGCAGATGCTGGCCCAGGGCGAACCGGTCATCAACCTGGCCCTTGGCGAGCCGGACTATAACGTGCCGGCTCACGTGATCGAGGCTGCGTACCAGGCAATGCTTGCGGGCAACAACCACTACACCGGGCCCAATGGCCTGGAAGTGTTGCGCCAGGCTATCGTCGACAAGTTTGCCCGGGAGAACGACCTGGCCTATGGGCTGGACGAAATCTGTGTGGGCAATGGTGCCAAGCAGCTGTTGTTCAATGCCTTCCTCGCTACGCTCGAACCGGGTGATGAGGTGATCACCCCGGCACCTTACTGGGTGTCGTACACCGACATGGCCCTGCTCAATGGCGGCGTGCCCAAGGTCATTCCGTGTGGCGCGCAGCAGGGCTTCAAGCTCAAACCCGAGCAGTTGGAGGCCGCCATTACCCCGCGCACCCGCTGGGTGATGCTCAACTCGCCGAACAACCCGAGCGGGGCGATTTTCACCCGTGAAGAGTTTGCTGCGTTGGGCAAGGTGCTGGAGCGGCACCCGAACGTGCTGATCATCTCTGACGAGATCTACGAGCACATCGTGCTGGGCGATCAGCCGTTTGTGTCCTTCGTCACGGCGTGCCCACAGTTGCGTGAGCGCACCTTGCTGATCAATGGCGTGTCCAAGGCCTATGCCATGACCGGCTACCGGCTGGGTTACGCCGCCGGGCCAAAAGACCTGGTAGTGGCGATGAACAAGACCCAGTCGCAGACCACCACTTGCCCTTCGAGCATTTCTCAGCTGGCGGCCGTGGCCGCGCTGAACGGGCCGCAGGATTTCGTGCGCGAGGCCAACCGCGAGTACCAGGCGCGTGGTGCGCTGGTGGTGCAGGGGTTGGCGCAGATCCCGGGCTTGCAATTGCAGATGCCACAGGGCGCGTTCTATGCCTTCCCGGAGGTCAGTGCCTTCATTGGCAAGCGCACCCCTGATGGCCAGGTCATTGGCAACGATGCCGACCTTTCGGCCTACCTGCTACGCGTCGGCAAGGTCGCGACCGTGCCGGGCTCGGCGTTTGGCCTGGAACCCTACATTCGTCTGTCGTTCGCCACATCGCGACAGGAACTGGAACAAGCCCTGGGGCAGCTGCGCGATGCGTTCGCGGCGCTGTCCTGAGCCCACCAAGCATTCGAGGTAACACATGAGCAAGCCTTTCAAACGCCTGCTGATCACCGGCGCCGCCGGGCGCCTTGGCAGCGTGCTGCGCAAGCATCTGGCCGCCTTCGCCGATGAACTGCGCCTGACCGACATCGCCGACATGGGCCACGCTGCACCCCATGAACAGCTGGTGCGTTGCGACCTGGCCAACTTCAACGATGTGCTGCCGCTGACCGAGGGTGTCGACGCCATCGTGCATGCGGGTGGCGTACCCGTGGAAGATACCTTCGACAAGATCCTCAACGGCAACATTGTCGGCACCTACAACATCTACGAAGCGGCGCGGCGCAATGGCGTCAAGCGTGTGGTGTACACCGAGCTCCAACCACGCCATCGGCTTCTACGACCGCACCGAAACCATCGACGCAACCGCTGCGCACCGCCCAGACAGCCTGTATGGCGTCAGCAAGTGCTTCGCCGAGGACCTGGGCCGCTACTACTGGGACAAGTTCGCCATCGAGTCTGTCAACCTGCGCATCGGCTCGTCGTTCCCTGAGCCACTGGACCGGCGCATGCTCGCCACCTGGCTGTCGTTTGACGACTTCGCCCAGCTCACCGAGCGCTCGCTGCTGGCGCCGCGTGTCGGGCACATGATCGTCTATGGCATGTCGGCCAACCGCGAAAGCCTTTGGGACAACCGCCTGGCCTCGTCTATTGGTTACGTGCCCAAGGACAGCGCTGACGACTACCGCGACAAGGTGCTGGCTGAGCACCCGCCACTGGACCCGAACGAACCGGCCGCGCGCTACCACGGCGGCAACTTCGCCGGCGCCGGGCACTTCGAAGACCCGAAATGACTTGCTCCGGCCCTATCGCCCGCAAGCCAGCTCCCACAGGTACAGCGCCGGTCCTGAGCTGTGTGCAGTACCTGTGGGAGCTGGCTTGCCGGCGATGAGGCCGGTACAGGTAGACCAGTATTTTGTGAACAGCGCAACATCAGAAGAGAGCTAATTCCATGGCTTCCACCGCTAAACAACAGAATTACGATGTGGTGATCGTCGGCGGCGCGGTCAACGGCAGTGCCACCGCCTACTTCCTGGCCAACAACCCGGACTTCAAAGGCTCGGTACTGGTCATCGAGCGCGACTGGACCTACAACAAGTCGGCCACCGCGCTGTCGAGCAGCTCGATCCGCCAGCAGTTCTCCAACCCGATCAACATCGAAATTTCCAAGTTCGGTGCCGAGTTCGTGCGTAACTTCCCCGAAGTGATGGAAGTGGACGGCGACCGCCCGGACCTGGCCTTCCACGAGAATGGCTACCTGTTCCTGGGTGACGATAAAGGCTATGAAGTGCTGCGCCGCCTGCACGATACCCAGGTATCCCACGGCGCCGACGTGCATTTGCTCGACCCCGAGCAACTGCAGCGCAAATTCCCCTGGGTGAATATCGACAGCCTCGCGGGTGCCAGCTACGGGCGTAGCGGCGAAGGCTGGTTCGACAGCCTGGGCATGCTCAACGGCTTCCGTCGCAAGGCGCGTTCGATGGGCATCGAGTACATCGAGAACGAGGTGGCGGGCATCCAGCGTGAAGGCGACCGTATTACCGGCGTGCAGTTGGCCAGCGGCGAGCGTATCGGCTGTGGCCTGCTGGTCAACTGTGCCGGTACCCGTGGTACCAAGGTGGCGCGCATGGCGGGCCTGGATATCCCGGTCGAGCCGCGCCGACGCTCGCTGTTCGTGTTCGATTGCCGCACCCCGCTGGAAGGCACTGTGCCGCTGACCATCGACCCGACCGGGGTGTTTTTCCGCCCTGAAGGCAAGTTCTACCTGGGTGGCACCTACCCGAAAAACGACCCGGAAGTGGACTTCGAAGACTTCGACGTGCTGCACGAGGAGTTCGACGAAGAAGTGTGGCCGATCCTGGCCGAGCGGGTGCCAGCGTTCGAAGGTATCAAGGTGGTCAACTTCTGGGCCGGGCATTACGACTTCTGCGTGCTCGACCACAACGCCATCGTCGGCCCGCACAACGAGGTGAACAACTTCCTGTTCTGCAACGGCTTCAGCGGGCACGGCCTGCAGCAGGCACCGGCCATTGGTCGCGGGCTGTCCGAACTGATCACCTATGGTGGCTACCGCTCGCTCGACCTGGGCGCGCTGAGTTACCAGCGGGTGATCGACAACAAGCCGTTCCTGGAAGATTCGGTCATCTGACCGTAGCGCCTGAGGGAGAACAACAATGAGCAACTCCGAAGTGAAGCGCAGTGGCGGCCAGGTACTGGTCGATGCCCTGCGGGTGAATGGTGTCGAGCGTGCGTTCTGCGTGCCAGGTGAAAGCTACCTGGCGGTGCTCGATGCGCTGCACGATGTGCAAGAAGAGATCGACCTGATCGTCTGCCGCCAGGAGGGCGGTGCTGCCTACATGGCCGAGGCCTACGGCAAGCTGACCGGCAAGCCGGGTATCTGCTTCGTCACCCGCGGCCCGGGTGCTACCAATGCCTCGGTGGGCGTGCACACTGCCTTCCAGGATTCCACACCGATGCTGTTGTTCATCGGCCAGGTGGCCCGTGACCAGATCGAACGCGAAGCCTTCCAGGAAGTGGACTACCGGCGCATGTTCGGCCAGATGGCCAAGTGGGTGGTGCAGATCGACGATGCCGCGCGTATACCCGAACTGGTCAACCAGGCCTTCCAGCGCGCCATCAGCGGCCGCCCCGGCCCGGTGGTGATTGCGTTGCCAGAAGACATGCTCACCGACCTGGTGCAGGTTGCCGATGCGCGCCCGGCCCAGCGTGTCGAGGCTGCTCCGGCGCCACAGGCACTGGATGAATTGCAGGCGCTACTGGCCAAGGCCCGGCGGCCGCTGGTGATTGCCGGTGGCGGTGGCTGGAACGACCAGGCGGTGGCCGACCTGCAGCGCTTCGTGCAGGCGCAGAACCTGCCGCTGGCGGCGTCGTTCCGCTGCCAGGACCTGTTCGACAACACTGACCCGCACTACGCCGGTGACCTCGGCTTGGCTGCCGGCCCGGTGTTGGTCGATGCGGTGAAGCAGTCGGACCTGTTGATCGTGGTGGGCGCTCGCCTGGGTGAGATGACCACGGGCGGTTATGCGCTGGTCGACATACCAACGCCAAAGCAGGTGCTGGTGCATGTGCACGCCAGTGCCGAGGAAATCGGTCGGGTCTACCAGCCGACCTTGGGCATCAATGCCGGCCCCGGCAGCTTTCTGGCCCAGGCCGCTGCTTTGCCGGCGGTGCGCCCGACGGCGTTCGCCGATTGGGTTGCCAGCCTGAACAGCGGCTACCGCGGCAACTTCGAAACCCCGCGCTCGCCGGGTAATGTGCAGATGAGCGAAGTGATCGCCTGGTTGAACAACACCCTGCCGGCCGACAGCATCCTCACCTGTGGTGCCGGCAACTACACCGGCTGGGTGCACCGTGGTTACCAGCACCGCGTGTTCCGCACGCTGCTTGGGCCTACCAACGGCTCGATGGGTTACGGCGTGCCGGCGGCCGTGGCGGCCAAGCTCACTTACCCGCAGCGCACGGTGGTGGCGTTTGCCGGCGATGGCTGCTTCCTGATGAATGGCCAGGAACTGGCCACCGCGGCGCACTACGACGCCCGGGTGATCACGGTGGTGGTCAATAACGGCATGTACGGCACCATCCGCATGCACCAGGAGCGCACCTATCCTGGCCGGGTGTCCGGCACCGAGCTCGCACAACCCGGACTTCGCTGCCCTGGCGCGCGCTTATGGCTTGCACGGTGAAATCGTCACCCGTACCGAGGACTTTGCGGCTGCGTTCGAACGTTGCCAGGCGTCCGGCAAACCGGCGCTGATAGAAGTGCAGGTTGACCCCGAAGCCCTGACGCCGCGCATGACCCTCAGCCAGATCCGTGACAAGGCCCTGCAGGCCAAGCGCTGATTCACCTCAGGTGGGGTGCCGTCCGGCCCCACCTTTTTTATTCTTCGAACGAGCCAATCGACATGAAACTTGCCGATCGTGATCTGCTGCGTGAAGTTTGCTACATCGATGGAAAATGGCTGGCAGCTGACAGCGGCCAGCGCATTGCCGTGACCAACCCGGCCACCGGCCAAGTGCTGGGCCATGTGCCGCGGATGGGGGCGGAAGAAACCCGTCGTGCCATCGCAGCTGCCGAGCGCGCCTTGCCAGCGTGGCGGGCGCTGACCGCCAAGGAGCGTGCCGCCCGGCTGCAGGCCTGGTTCCGCGAGATTCTTGCCCATCAAGAAGACCTGGCGCGCATCATGACCGCCGAGCAAGGCAAGCCGTTGACCGAATCCCGGGGCGAGATTGCCTTTGCCGCCGCGTATGTGGAGTTTTATGCCGAAGAGGGCAAACGCATCTATGGCGATGTGATTCCTTCGCCGAACGCTGATCGGCGCTTGATCGTGACCAAGGAGCCGATTGGTGTATGCGCGGCGATAACGCCGTGGAATTTCCCGGCAGCGATGATCACCCGCAAGGCGGCGCCGGCCCTGGCTGCGGGCTGCACGCTGGTGCTCAAGCCGGCCTCGCAAACGCCGTTCAGCGCGCTGGCACTGTGCGTGCTGGCCGAACGTGCCGGCATCCCGGCCGGTGTGCTAAGTGTGGTTACCGGTGACTCGGCGGCCATTGGTGGTGAGCTGACGGCCAGCCCGGTGGTGCGCAAGTTGTCGTTCACCGGCTCCACGCCCATCGGTATCCAGTTGCTGCAGCAGTCGGCGGCAACGGTGAAGAAGGTGACCATGGAGCTTGGCGGCAACGCCCCGTTCATCGTGTTCGACGATGCCGACCTGGAAAAGGCCGTGGAAGGCGCGGTTATCGCCAAGTTTCGCAACAGCGGGCAGACCTGTGTGTGCGCCAACCGTTTCTATATCCAGGACGGCATCTACGAGCGCTTCGTGGCGCGCTTTGCCGAGCGGGTAAGTGAGCTGGTAGTCGGGCAGGGCGATGCGCCGGGTACCCAGGTCGGGCCGATGATCGACGGGCGTGCAGCCAGTGGTGTCGAACGGCTGGTGGGCGAGGCTGTGGAGGCCGGTGCGCGGGTGGTGACGGGTGGGCGCCGGCATGCCTTGGGCGAGGCTTTCTTCGAGCCGACCTTGCTGGCGGATGTGACGCCGGGCATGCGCGTGGCGCGCGAGGAAATCTTCGGGCCGGTGGCGCCGATCTTCCGCTTCGGCAGCGAGGAGGAGGTGATTGCCCAGGCCAACGACACCGAGTTCGGCCTGGCCTGCTACCTGTATGCCCGGGATGTCGGGCGCATCTGGCGCGTGTCGGAAGCGCTGGAGTACGGCATGGTCGGGGTCAACGTTGGCGTGGTGGCGACCGAAGTGGCGCCGTTTGGTGGGGTGAAAGCTTCGGGGTTGGGCAGGGAAGGGTCGCGCTACGGGATCGAGGATTACCTGGAACTCAAGTATGTGTGCCTAGGCCTCTGAGCCAAGCCGGACGCGCTCTGTGTGGGAGCGGCCTTGTGCCGCGAAAGGGCCGCAAAGCGGCCCCGGCAACGTTGGCGGCAACGCTGAAATCCTGGGGCTGCTTCGCAGCCCTTTCGCGGCACAAGGCCGCTCCTACACAAAGCTGCTCTGGTGGATTTTCATCAGGCCTTGCTGTCGAGCAACCGCTGGTAGCGCGACAGGCTTTCTTCCAGGTGCTTGCGCAGCGCCGTGCGTGCGCTGGCCACGTCGCCCATGCTGATCGCCGACAGGATCGCCCCGTGCTCGCGGGCGATCTTCTTGATGTGCGCCTGGCGGTTCTTGCCGGTTACCTGGCCATGCTTGAGGTTAAGGTCAAGGATGATGTCCGGCCCCAGTGCTTCGAGCAATTGGGTGAAATGCGGGTTGTTGGTGGCGCGGGCAATCGCCAGGTGGAATTCGAAGTCGGCTTTGGCTTCTTCCTCTTGCGTGGCACCGTCCAGCGAGTTGAACCGGTCGAACGCCTCGGTGATCGCCGCCATGCTGGCCGGGCTACGGCGCTCGGCGGCGCGGGCCACCGACTCGGCCTCGATCCCCAGGCGCAACTCAAGGATCTGCGCGGCCGCGCGTACATCATCGACCACGCTGTCGATGGCAAAGCCGATGCGCTTCACATCCTGCTCGACCACGAATACGCCCACACCTTGACGGGCGATCAGGCGCCCGCCCAGGCGCAGCGAGGCCACCGCTTCGCGGATGACCGGGCGGCTGACGTTGAACTCTTTGCACAGCGCCTGTTCGGACGGCAGCTTGTCGCCCGGGCCGTAGGTGCCGTTGTCGATCCGGCTGGAAAGCTCCTGGATGACGGTTTCTGCCAGATTGGCGCGGCGCGTGCCTAACGACGCATTCATAGAGGGGTTGCTCCTGAAACTGATTGGCTCATCACGGTTGATTTTCCGGCAGGTGGCGCGCAGCCCTGATGCCACTTGCGGCGGGATCCGTAGCCAACCAGCGGTGATGTTGTAGGCATATGTTATCAAACATCTGATCTGTAGGAGGGGGCTTCCCCCCGAACAGGCAGCACATGTGCCGGTAAAAATTTTTAACCACGCCCCCAGCATACACCCATTGACAGTTGCCTGCTGACTGTTATCTTACAAGTGCGATGGCGTTCCGGCCAATTCGCATGCGGTAAGCGATGTCGAGGTTCGTCCAATCACTACTGGGGGCTGAGCATGAATAACAACAAGGGAGGGCGTACAGCCCTCGCGACCGCGGTAACATTGCTGATGGCCATGGGGACGGCAAACGCAGCAGACAGTGAAATTGTCAGGATCGGCTTCGCCGGCCCCCTGACCGGCCCTTCGGCGCACCAGGGACAGGACGTCGAGCATGGCATTCAGATTGCCGTAGAGGAGGCCAACCAGCAGCAACTGAAAATCGGTGACAAGGTGGCCCAGTTCAAACTGGTCTCCGAAGACGATGTCGCCGACCCACGCACGGGCACTGCGGTGGCGCAGCGCCTGGTGGACTCGAAAGTGGCGGTGGTGATCGGCCACTACAACTCTGGCACCAGCATCCCGGCTTCGAAGATCTACGCCGCCGCCGGCATCCCGCAGATCTCGCCCTCGGCCACCAACCCCACCTTGACCCAGCAGGGCATCCCTTCGGTGTTTCGCACGGTCAACGACGACGCCACCCTGGGCCGCTACGCCGGCAACTACCTGGTCAGCCAGCTCAAGGCTCAGCGCATCGCCATTTTCGATGACCGCACCGCCTATGGCCAAGGCCTGGCCGACGAGGTGACCAAGGCGGTCAAGGCGGCTGGCGGCAATGTGGTGGTGCGTGAGTACACCAACGACAAGTCCACCGATTTCAACGCCATCCTCACCACCGCCAAGGCGCAAAAGGCCGACGCGGTGTTCTTCGCGGCACTCGACTACCAGGCCGCCCCTATGGCCAAGCAGATGAAGAACCTGGGCCTGAAGGCGCGCTTCATGAACATCGGCAACCTGCCCAACGACTCGTTCAAGCAGATGGCCGGCAGCGCCGCCGAAGGTACCTACGCCTGGAACTACGGCACGCCGCTGCTGGACATGCCCAAAGGCGCAGCCTTCGAACAAAAGCTCAAGGACAAGTTCGGCGTGGGTGTGGTGCAGTCTTCGCCTGCTGCCTATGACGCCACCTGGGCCGCGATCAACGCCATGGTCAAGGCAGGCTCCGATGACCCCAAAGTGTACCTGCCCGTGCTCAAGAGCCAGAGCTATGACGGCGTCACCGGCACCATCGCCTTCGATGACAAGGGCAACCTGAAGAACCCGGCGGCCACTGTGTTCCAGTTCGCCGACGGTGGCTGGAAAACCTTATCGGTCGAACGTGACTGAGTTTCACCCCATAACAAGCGGGCACACGCCTGCGACATAACAAGAAGACTTTTCCCACCTGCCAGGCCTGTCGGCGTGCGGCGCTGAGCTGCCGCGCGCCGACGACAACGCAGTTTCGAGGATTCAGCGCGTGGACGGTAATTTCGATATCTTGTTGCAACAGGTCCTCAACGGCCTGGTGCTGGGCAGCATCTATGCCCTGGTAGCCTTGGGCTACACCATGGTCTACGGCATCATCGGCCTGATCAACTTCGCCCACGGCGAGGTGGTGATGGTCGGCGCCATGGTCACCATTTCGGTACTGACAATGCTCGCGGGTGCAGGCTTTGCCCCCGGCATCATCACGTTGCTGCTGGCGATCATGGCCGCTGCGGTGGTGTGCATGCTGCTGGCCCAGGGCATGGAGAAGTACGCCTATCGGCCCTTGCGCAAAGCCCGCGGCTGACCCCGCTGATCCTTGCCATCGGCATCTCCATCGCCTTGCAGAACCTGGCGATGATGATCTGGGGGCGCGGCTACAAGACCTTCCCCGAAGTGGTCGAAACGCACCCCGTGGAGGTGTTCGGCGCCACCATCACCAACGTGCAGCTGTCGATCATGCTGATAGCCGTGGTGATCATGCTTGGCCTGTGGTTGCTGGTGGACAAGACCCGCCTGGGCAAGGCCATGCGCGCTACCGCGCAGAACCAGGAAGTGGCCGGGCTGATGGGCATCAACATCAACCGGGTAATCAGCGCCACCTTTCTGATCGGCGCCAGTCTGGGTGCCATCGCCGGGGTAATGCGTGCCATCAACTACGGCCAGGCCGATGCCTACATGGGCCTGCTGCTGGGCCTGAAGGCGTTCTCCGCAGCGGTGCTTGGCGGTATCGGCAACCTGTTCGGGGCCATGGCTGGCGGGCTGTTGCTAGGGCTGATCGAATCACTGGCGGCAGGCTACACCGGGCAGTTGACGGGCGGTTTCCTGGGGGCCAACTACCAGGACATCTTCGCCTTTGCGGTGCTGATCCTGGTGTTGCTGTTCCGGCCCAATGGCCTGCTTGGCGAACGCCAGGCAGACCGGGCGTGAGGAGGCCGTCATGAAGAACCTCAAGACCCAGTACCTGCTGCTGATTCTCGGTTTCATCGCCTTGCCGTTCCTGGTCGAGGCCATCCCCATGCTGGGCCCCACCTGGGTGCGCATCCTTGGCTTTGCCATGCTCTACGTGCTGCTGGCGTTGGGCCTGAACATCGTCATCGGTTACGCCGGGCTGCTCGACATGGGCTACATCGGCTTCTACGCCATTGGTGCCTACCTGTATGCGTTACTGGCCTCGCCACACCTGCAAATGGCCGGCCTGCTTGAGGCCGTGCTGGACTGGCCGGTGTGGGTGATCATCCCGTTGGCCGCAGTGGCTGCGGCTATTTGCGGGGTGCTGATCGGTGCGCCGGTGCTGAAGTTGCGCGGCGATTACCTGGCCATCGTTACCCTGGGCTTCGGCGAGATCATCCGCATTTTCATGAACAACCTCGACCAGCCGGTGAACCTTACCAACGGCCCCCAGGGCATCAGCAACATTGCCCCGCTGCACGTCGACTTCGGCGCATGGGCGCACGCGCCAGGTGCAGGCGCAACGCCGGTGCTGTCGCTACAGCAAAGCTGGAGCCTGTTCGGCCTGCACGTGTCGCCGGTGATCAGCTACTACCTGTTCTTCCTGTTCATTGTCATCCTCTGCATCGTGCTGTCCAAGCGCCTGGAAGTGTCGCGTATCGGCCGCGCCTGGATGGCCCTGCGCGAAGACGAAGTGGCTGCCGAGGCCATGGGCCTGAACAAGCGCAACCTCAAGCTGCTGGCCTTTGCCATGGGGGCGACGTTTGGCGGGGTGTCCGGTGTGCTGTTCTCCAGCTACCAGGGTTTCGTCAGCCCTGAGTCGTTCACCCTGATGGAGTCGATCATGGTCCTGGCCATGGTGGTGCTCGGGGGCATGGGCTCGATCCGGGGTGTGGTGCTGGGGGCACTGATCCTGTCGGTGATGCCCGAACTGTTCCGCGACCTGGTCAACTGGGTCCAGCCGTGGGTGATGGACAATGTGACCTTCATCAGCCGCGACATCCTGCGCAACGTGCTGGATGCCTCGACCCTGCGCATGCTGGTGTTCGGCCTGGCGCTGATCCTGGTGATGCGCTTTCGCCCCGAAGGCCTCTGGCCGTCGAGCCGCCGCCGTGCCGAGCTGCACGATGACGACCCTGAAACCGAACCGGCGCCTGCAGTGCTCAGCACCGCAGTCCATACCCCTGCCGGCGAAGCGTCCTTTGAACTCCCGATCAAACAGGCGGACAAGGCATGAGCGATATCCTTCTTGAAGCTGCACCAGGTGAGCAAGTTCTTCGGGGGCCTGCAAGCCTTGCACGGCATCGACCTGAGCATCCGCCGTGGCGAAATCCGCGGGCTGCTGGGGCCCAACGGCGCCGGCAAGACCACCCTGTTCAACGTGCTGACCGGGCTGTACCGGGCCGAGCAGGGCCGGGTGGTATTCGACGGCAAGCCGCTGCGCATCAGCAAGCCGCACAAGGTGGTGGAGGCCGGCATTTCCCGCACCTTCCAGAACATCCGGCTGTTCCACAACATGACCGCCCTGGAGAACGTGATGATCGGCCGCCACGTGCGCACCCGCAGCGGTGTGTTCGGCGCAATCCTGCGGACCCCGTCCTGCGTGCGTGAAGAGCGGGAAATCCGCCAGGCCGCGCGTTACTGGCTGAACTACGTCGGCATCGGCCACCTGGCCGGTGAACTGGCCAAGAGCCTGTCCTACGGCGACCAGCGCCGCCTGGAAATCGCTCGGGCGCTGGCCACCGAGCCAAAACTGATTGCGCTCGACGAGCCGGCGGCGGGCATGAACGCTTCGGAAACCGAAGGCTTGCGCCAGCTGATGTGCAAGATGCAAGCGGATGGCAAGACCGTGCTGTTGATTGAACACGACGTGAAGCTGGTGATGGGGTTGTGCGACCACATCACCGTACTGGAATTCGGCCGCAAGATCGCCGACGGCCTGCCGGCCGACGTGCGCAAGGATCCACGCGTGATCGAGGCCTACCTGGGTGCAGAGGCAGTGGCATGAAAAACATCCTGCAAGTGAATGACCTGAAGGTCAGCTACGGGGCAATCCAGGCCATCAAGGGCATCGACCTGACGGTGGGCGAGGGCGAGATGGTGGCGTTGATCGGCGCCAACGGTGCCGGCAAGACCACCACCTTGAAAACCCTGGCCGGGTTGCTGAAGGCCAGCGCCGGCAGCATCACCTTCGATGGTAAGGCGCATGCGGCGATCAAGGGCCATGACCTGATCCGCGAAGGGCTGGCGCTGGTGCCGGAAGGGCGGGGCATCTTCCCCAAGCTGACGGTGCACGAAAACCTCGAGATGGGGGCCTTCAGCCGGCGTGACGGCAAGGATGCCATCGGTGCCGACATCGAACGCATGTATGGCATCTTCCCGCGCTTGAAAGAACGTGCCTTTCAGCTGGCCGGCACCATGTCGGGCGGCGAGCAGCAAATGCTGGCCATCTCCCGGGCACTGATGGGGCGGCCCAAGCTGCTGTTGCTGGACGAACCCTCCATGGGGTTGGCGCCGATCATCGTGCAGAAGATTTTCGAAACCATCGTCGAGGTGGTCAAGGGCGGGGTAACGCTGCTGCTGGTGGAGCAGAACGCCCGCCTGGCGCTGCAGACCTGCCAGCGCGCCTACGTGATCGACGGCGGGCGTATCAGCCTGGAAGGCTGTGCCAAGACCTTGCTGCATGACGACCAGGTGAAGAAGGCCTACCTGGGCGAATGATCCATTCACAATGACAAGAGGGTCTGCCCTGGGTGTGTTGTCAGGCTTGCAGGCCTCTTCGCAGCACAAGGCTGCTCCTACAGGTATCGCACAACCTGACTGCCAGCGCAGTACCTGTAGGAGCAGCCTTGTGCTGCGAAGAGGCCATCAAGCCCATGCCTGATTGAAGCCCCAGCCAGATCCCGCAAAGGTTTTAACGATGTCGCAAGTATCCCTGCAACACGGTCTGACCTCGCGCCAGGTGTCCATGATTTCCATCGCCGGCATCATCGGTGCCGGCCTGTTCATCGGCTCATCCAAGGCCATCGCCTCGGCTGGCCCGGCGATTATCATCTCCTACGCCATGACCGGCCTGCTGGTGTTGCTGGTCATGCGCATGCTCGGCGAAATGGCCGTGGCCAACCCCACCAGCGGTTCGTTCTCCACCTACGCCGCCGAAGCCATCGGCCCTTGGGCCGGCTTTACCATTGGCTGGCTGTACTGGTGGTTCTGGGTGTTGATCATCCCGGTCGAGGCTATCGCCGGTGCCGACATCCTCCATGCCTGGTTCCCGGCGGTGCCGTCGTGGCTGTTCGCGTTCCTGATCATGGGCGTGCTGGCGGCCAGCAACCTGGTCAGCGTAAAGAACTTCGGCGAGTTCGAATTCTGGTTCGCTTTGGTCAAGGTGATCGCCATCCTGGCGTTCATCGTCATCGGTGGCATGGCGCTGTTCGGTGCCTGGCCGCTGGCCGAGGTGTCCGGCGTGAGCCATCTGTGGGCCAATGGCGGCTTCGTGCCCAATGGTTGGGGCGCGGTGCTGGGGGGTGTGCTGATCACCATTTTCTCGTTCTTCGGCGCCGAGATCGTCACCATCGCTGCCGACGAAACCAGCAACCCCCAGGCCAAGATTCGCCGCGCCACCAACCTGGTGGTGTACCGCATCGCCATTTTCTATCTGGCGTCGATCTTCCTGGTGGTGTCACTGGTGGCCTGGAACGACCCAGGGCTGGCGGCTGTCGGTTCGTTCCAGCGGGTGCTTGAAGTGCTCAACGTGCCGGGTGCCAAGTTGGTGGTGGACATTGTGGTGCTCGTGGCCGTGACCAGTTGCATGAACTCGGGGCTGTACACGGCCTCGCGCATGCTCTATTCGCTGGGGGCGCGTGGCGAGGCGCTGCCGGTTACCCGTCGGGTGAGCGCCAATGGCGTGCCGGTAGTTGCGGTACTGATGTCGACCCTGGCCGGGTTTGCGGGCTGCCTGGTCAATTATGTGTTCCCCGGCAAGGTGTTCAGCTTCCTGTTGTCCACCACGGGGGCGATTGCCTTGCTGGTGTACCTGGTAATCGCCATTTCGCAGTTGCGCATGCGGGCACGGGCTGATCGCGCCGGTGTGCGGCTTGAGCTGAAAATGTGGCTGTTCCCGTGGCTGACGTGGCTGGTGATCGGCACCATCCTGATGGTGCTGGGGTACATGCTGTTCAGCGATGCGTACCGTTATGAGACGCTGATGACTGCCGGGGTGACGGTGTTCATTTTGCTGGTGTGCGTGACGCGGCGGTGGGTAGGGGCGGAAAGTGATCGGGCCGAAGTGGTAGGGCAGGGCAACTGAATCTGTCGCCTGTACCGGCCCTATCGCCGGCAAGCCAGCTCCCACAGGTGCGATGTCATCCCTGAGCTGGCGCTGTACCTGTGGGAGCTGGCTTGCCGGCGATAGGGCCGGTACAGGCAGCTTAGCTGTGCGGAGGAGGTTTGACTGCCGCATTGCCTGCATACTCAGGTTTCAGATGCCCCTGCTCATCCAGCAGGTAGGCATCCATCACCTCCCGTACAACAGGCCCCGCCACTCGGCCCCCAGCCTCGCCGTTCTCGATCATCACCGCCACCACCACGCTCGGGTGGTCAGCCGGCGCAAAACCGACAAAAAGGGCGTTGTCGCGGTGTCGTTCCAGGGTCTTGTTGCGGTTGTAACGCTCGCCCTGCTTGATCGCCACCACCTGTGCGGTACCACTCTTGCCGGCAATCCGGTACTGCGCGCCAGCCGCTGCCGCGCGGGCGATGCCGCGTGGGTCGTGCATGACCATCTGCATACCCTGGCTGACCTGGTCCCAGGCATGCTTGTCGTGCAGCACGATGTTGGGCATCGGGTTGGGGTCGACCGGCGCATCGCCGCCCACGGTCATGGCCAAATGCGGGCGGTGCCAAACGCCCTTGCTCGCCAGCAGGCTGGTGGCCTGGGCCAACTGCAGCGGGGTGACCTGCATGTAGCCCTGGCCGATCCCCAGGATCAGCGTTTCGCCCGGGAACCAGGCCTGGCGCCGGGTGGCCCGCTTCCAGGCCGCCGAAGGCATCAGCCCGGAGGCTTCCTCGAACATGTCCAGCGACACCTTCTGGCCCAGGCCGAATTCGGCCATGTAGTCATGCAGGCGGTCGATACCCAGCTTGTGCGCCAGGTCGTAGAAATAGGTGTCGTTGGACCGCATGATGGCGGTGTACATGTCCACCCAGCCGTCGCCGCTGCGGTTCCAGTTGCGGTACTTGTGGTCGTAGTTGGGCAACTCGTAGTAGCCCGGGTCGAACACCCGGCTGCCCGGGGTGATCACGCCGCTGTCGAGGCCGGCGATGGCCACCTCCGGCTTTACCGTCGAGCCGGGTGCATACAGACCGCGCAGCACGCGGTTGAACAGCGGGCGGTCAATGGAGTCGCGCAGTTCGGCGTACTGCTTGAAGCTGATGCCCTTGACGAACAGGTTGGGGTCGAAGCTGGGGTTGCTGACCATTGCCAGCACGTCGCCATTGGCCGGGTCCAGTACCACCACCGAGCCTCGGCGGTCGCCCAGCGCTTTTTCTGCGGCCACCTGCAAGTGGGCATCCAGGGTCAGGACAATGTCCTGGCCCGGGGTAGGGTCTTTGTGGTTGAGCACGCGCATCACCCGGCCCTGGGCGTTGGTCTCGACCTCTTCGTAGCCCACGTGGCCATGCAGCTGGCTTTCGTAGAAGTGTTCGATACCGGTCTTGCCGATTGACTGGGTGCCACGGTACTCGGTGCTGTCGAGGACCTTGGCTTCCTTCTCGTTGATGCGCCCCACGTAGCCCACCGAGTGGGCGAAATGCCCGGCCAACGGGTACTCGCGGATGAACTGCGGCTCCACCTCCAGGCCCGGCAGGCGGAACTGGTTCACCGCCACCAGGGCGATTTGCTCTTCGCTCAGGCCCACCATCAGGGTTACCGGCTCGAACGGCTTGCGGCCACGGCGCAGGTCTTTGTCGAACTGCTTGCGGTCGTCTTCGGTCAGGCCCAGCACCTGGGTGAGGGTGTCGAGTACCTTGGCCGAGTCACCGCCGGCCCGCTCACGGGTCATGGTCAGGTCGAAGCTGGGTTTGTTGTCGGCCAGCACCACGCCGTTGCGGTCGTAGATCAGCCCGCGTTCGGGGGCGATGGGCAGCACGTGCACGCGGTTGTTTTCAGACACGGCGGTCTGCTGGTCGTGCTGCAGCACCTGCAATACATACAGCCGCCCCACCAGCACGGCGACCAGGCTGAAGACCAGGATGGCGCAGGCCAGGAGCCGGCGATTGACCAGGTTCTTTTCCTTTTCGTGGTCCTTGAGGGGGATGGGTTGTGGCATCAGTAGCTCTTTTTTGCAGGTATCGCGGTGGCTGTACGGGCGCGCGATCGGGCCGGGGATGCTACGCAACACCCATCATGCCCTCAAGGCAATCGGCGACTGGCGGTGGGTAGGTAAAGGCTGTTCGCCCCGTAATCAGGGCGTTGGCGGGGAACATGAAGATTTGTTCATGGCGGCGGTGTCATGAACGGTCAGGCATAGGATTCGTGTGCTTTTATGGATCCATGAAGTTGTATCGTTCGATAAACGAACGAAAAATTTATCAAGCGTTAAATTCGTAACCTATTGAAATATATATTAAAAAATAGATGCCTATCAATTTTCATCCTTGGCTATGAGTGATTTTCTCGGAGTGATCAAATACGGCCTGTTGTTTGTGGATCCATTATCTGGTTGATTAGCGCCTGACAACGGCGGGAGCCCTCCCGCGGTATGCAATAACAATTACAAAAAGGGTTCAGTCATGAATGGCTATTCAGCGGCCCGGAACTGTCAGGGTTCCCCCCGTCTTGCCTGCGCGTGCGCATTTGTCCTCCCGCCTGTGGCCAACCCTGGCCGGCAGGTGACCCCATGAATACCGATCTCAAGCAACGCCTGGACAACGACCCGATGGGCCGCTTCCAGTACCTGGCCATCGGTATTTGCATCGTCCTCAACATGATCGATGGCTTTGACGTGCTGGTCATGGCCTTCACGGCGGCTTCGGTGTCCGCCGAGTGGAACCTGAACGGCGCACAGGTCGGGCTGCTGCTCAGCGCAGGCCTGTTCGGCATGGCAGCGGGTTCGTTGTTCATCGCGCCGTGGGCCGACCGCTTTGGCCGCCGCCCGCTGATCCTGCTGTGCCTGGCGCTTTCCGGCATCGGCATGCTGCTTTCGGCAATGAGCCAGAGCCCGTTGCAACTGGCGCTGCTGCGCGGCCTGACCGGGCTGGGCATTGGCGGCATCCTGGCCAGCAGCAACGTAATTGCCAGTGAGTACGCCAGCAAACGCTGGCGCGGCCTGGCGGTGAGCCTGCAGTCAACCGGCTATGCCTTGGGCGCGACGCTGGGCGGCTTGCTGGCGGTATGGCTGCTGGGGCATTGGGGCTGGCGCTCGGTGTTCCTGTTTGGCGGCATTGTCACCGTGCTGGTGATCCCGCTGGTGCTGTTGTGGCTGCCGGAGTCGCTGGACTTTCTGCTGGCGCGTCGCCCGGCCAATGCCCTGGCCCGGGTCAACCGCCTGGCCGCGCGCCTAGGCCAGGCGGCGCTGACACAACTGCCAACACCCACGGCAAGGGAGCAGGGCGCCGCCCGCGGTTTTCGGCAATTGTTGGCGCCCGCCATGCGCCGCACCACGTTGGTGATCTGGTTGCTGTTCTTCCTGGTCATGTTCGGCTTCTACTTCGTCATGAGCTGGACGCCGAAACTGCTGGTAGCCGCTGGCCTGTCGGCCCAGCAGGGCATAACCGGCGGGGTGCTGTTGAGTGTCGGCGGCATCCTTGGTGCGGCGCTGATCGGTGGCCTGGCTTCGCGCTGGCCACTCACCCGCGTGCTGGCCCTGTTCATGCTGGTCACGGCGGCGCTGCTGGTGCTGTTTGTGGTCAATGGCGCGTCGGTCAGTGCCGCCTTGGCGCTGGGGCTGCTGATCGGGCTGTTCTCCAACGGCTGCGTGGCCGGTCTGTACGCCCTGTCGCCGGTGGTCTATGACGCCTCGGTGCGCGCTACCGGCGTGGGCTGGGGCATCGGCATCGGCCGCATGGGCGCAATCCTGTCGCCGACCGTGGCCGGCGTGTTGCTGGATGGCGGCTGGCAACCGCTGCACCTGTACGGGGTGTTTGCCAGCGTATTCGTGCTTGCCGCAGGTTGCCTGCTGTTGCTGCGCCCGGCGGCCAGCCCTGCGCGGCCGGTGCTGGCCGACGCCTAGGCCTGGCCGTCGATGATCGCCTGGGCGACCGTGGCGTAGAACCATTGCAGGGCGGCGGAGTTGTCGCTGTTGGGGTGCCAGTTCAGCGACACATTGAACTCGGCAACCTGGAACGGCAACTCAAGCATTTTCAACCCCCCGTCCTGCATGAATAGCCGGCCAATCTGTGCCGGCAGCACGGCAAGCAGGTCGGTACCGGGGATGATCTTCGGCAGTACCGAGAAGTGCGGCACCTGCAGGCTGATGCGCCGTTGCAGCTGCATGCTGGTGAGCACGTCTTCGACACTGCCGTGGCCGGTGGTACGGGTAACGCTGATATGGCGCTCGGCAATGAACTGCTCAAGGGACAGTTCATTGCCGATGCGCGGGTGGTCCTGGCTCAGCAGGCAAACATAACGTTCGCGCATGAGTACCTGGCTACGCGTGCCCGGCACGGGCGGGCGGCAGATGGCGGCGTCGATCTTGCCGCTGGCCAGCCAGTCGCCCACTTGGTCGACCTGCAGTGGCAGCACCTCGACTTCGGCCCGCGGGGCGTCGCGGTTCAGGCGCGCCAGAATCAGCGGTAAAAAGCCCATTTCGCCGAGGTCGGAAAGGGCGATGCGGAACCTGCGTTCGGTGGTGGCGGGGTCGAACTGGCGGGTGCTTTGCACGGCGCCTTCAATGCGCGTCAGGGCGTCACGCAGGGTGCCGTACAACTGCTCGGCGACAAAGGTTGGCTGGATACCGTCACGCGTGCGGCTGAACAGGGCGTCGTCAAACAGCTCGCGCAGGCGTGCCAGGCCATAGCTGACCGATGGCTGGGTAACGAACAGGCGCTCGGCAGCAAGGGTGACGCTGCGGGCCTCGTACAGGGTGACGAAAGTGCGGATCAGGTTCAGGTCGATGTGGCTCATGGGGCTTAGGTTTCACATAGATAGGTTTTATTTTAAGTAAAGATAGTATCAATTTGATCAATCTGGCCGTGGCTGCAAAAGTAACCCGAATTCCAAAAACAAGCTGCAAGGGGCTTTATGAAAACTGTTCACGGCGCCACTTACGACATTCTTCGCCAGCATGGCCTGACCACCATCTTCGGCAACCCCGGCTCCAACGAGCTGCCGTTTCTCAAGGGCTTTCCGGAAGATTTTCGCTACATTCTCGGCCTGCACGAAGGCGCCGTGGTCGGCATGGCCGATGGCTACGCACTGGCCAGCGGCCAGCCCACCTTCGTCAACCTGCACGCGGCTGCCGGTACCGGCAATGGCATGGGCGCCCTGACCAATGCCTGGTACTCGCACAGCCCGCTGGTGATCACCGCCGGCCAGCAAGTGCGCTCGATGATCGGGGTGGAAGCGATGCTGGCCAATGTCGATGCCGCGCAGTTGCCCAAACCGCTGGTGAAGTGGAGCCACGAACCCGCTGCCGCGCAGGACGTGCCGCGCGCCCTGAGCCAGGCGATCCACACTGCCAGCCTGCCGCCACGCGGGCCGGTGTACGTGTCGATCCCTTATGACGACTGGGCGTGTGAAGCGCCAAGCGGGGTCGAGCACCTGGCACGGCGCCAGGTGAGCAGTGCCGGGCTGCCGTCGCCGGCGCAGTTGCAGCACCTGTGCGAACGCCTGGCGGCGGCGCGCAACCCGGTGCTGGTGCTGGGCCCGGATGTCGATGGCAGCGCCGCCAATGGCCTGGCTGTGCAGTTGGCCGAGAAGCTGCGCATGCCGGCCTGGGTCGCGCCTTCGGCCTCGCGCTGCCCGTTCCCTACACGGCACGCGTGCTTCCGCGGGGTATTGCCGGCAGCCATTGCCGGTATCAGCCACAACCTGGCCGGGCACGACCTGATCCTGGTGGTGGGTGCCCCGGTGTTCCGCTACCACCAGTTCGCCCCGGGCAACTACCTGCCGGCCGATTGCCAGCTGCTGCACCTGACCTGCGACCCAGGCGAGGCGGCGCGTGCGCCCATGGGCGACGCCCTGGTCGGCGACATTGCGCTTACCCTGCAAGCCGTGCTGGGCGGCGTGCCGCAGAGCGCGCGGCCGATGCCCAGCGCTTTGCCTGCTGCCGAAGCGGTGGCAGATGACGGTGGCCTGTTGCGCCCTGAAACCGTGTTCGACCTGCTCAACGCCCTGGCCCCCAAGGACGCCATCTACGTCAAGGAGTCCACCTCCACCGTGGGGGCGTTCTGGCGCCGCGTGGAAATGCGTGAGCCGGGCAGTTATTTCTTCCCCGCAGCCGGCGGCCTGGGCTTTGGCCTGCCAGCAGCCGTAGGCGTGCAACTGGCATCACCTGGCCGGCGGGTGATCGGCGTGATCGGCGACGGCTCGGCCAACTATGGCATCACCGCACTGTGGACCGCCGCGCAATACAACATCCCGGTGGTGTTCATCATCCTCAAGAACGGCACCTACGGCGCGTTGCGCTGGTTTGCCGATGTGCTGGACGTCAACGACGCGCCCGGGCTGGACGTGCCAGGTCTGGACTTCTGCGCCATCGCCCGTGGCTATGGCGTGCAGGCGGTGCATGCGGCAACCGGCAGCGCCTTCGCCCAGGCCTTGCGTGAAGCGCTGGAGAGCGACCGGCCAGTGCTGATCGAGGTGCCGACCCAGACCATCGAACCCTGAACCCGACACACACGCACACCACGCGACACCCACAAAAACAATAAACGAGGTGGCTATGAAGACGACTTCCGTAAGTGAAGTGATCGATGCTGCACCCTTCAATCGCACGCACCTGCTGATACTGCTGTGGGGCTGTTTCATCATGCTGTTCGACGGCTATGACATGGTGATCTACGGCTCGGTGGTGCCACGCCTGATGCAGGAATGGCAACTCACTGCCATCGAAGCCGGCACGCTCGGCAGCTGTGCGCTGTTCGGCATGCTGTTCGGCGGTACCTTGCTGGCGCCACTGGCCGACCGTTTCGGCCGGCGCAAGCTGATCATCCTCACCACACTGCTGGCCAGCCTGGCGGCGTTCATGACCGGGCATGCAGAAACCCCGCTGGAGCTCGGCGCCTGCCGCCTGGTGACCGGGCTGGCCCTGGGCGCGCTGGTACCCAGCGCCGTCAACCTGATCAGCGAGTTCGCCCCGCAAGGACGGCGCAGCACCATGATTACCGTGATGTCCAGCTTCTACTCGGTGGGCGCGGTGCTGTCGGCCTTGCTGGCGATAGCGGTGATCCCGCAGTGGGGTTGGCAGGCTGTGTTCTATGTGGCGGTGCTGCCGGTACTGGCCGTGCCGTTCATGCTGCGCTACCTGCCGGAGTCGGCGGCGTTTCTTGAGCTCAAGGGGCGCCGTGCCGAGCTTGAGCAGTTGCTGGCGAAGGTTGACCCGGCGTTTCGCCCAGGCACCGAGCTGCGCCTGGCAGGCAGCGGCCAGCCGGCAGACAAGGCGCGCCTGGCGCAGTTGTTTGGCCGCGGTCAGGCCCTGGCCACCGTGTTGCTGTGGGTGGCGTTCGCCATGTGCATGCTGATGAGCTACGGCCTCAATACCTGGTTGCCCAAGCTGATGGCGCAGGGCGGCTACGCCCTGGGTTCGAGCCTGGCGTTTCTGGTCACGCTGAACATTGGCGCCACCGTCGGTGCGTTGTTTGGAGGCTGGCTCGCAGACCGCCTGGGCGTGCAGCGCACGCTGGCGCTGTTCTTCGTGCTGGCAGCGTTGTCGCTGGCGGCACTTGGGCTCAACCCGGGCCCACTGCTGCTTAACCTGCTGTTGCTGATTGCCGGCGCTACCACCATCGGCACGTTGGCGGTAATCCACGCCTACGCCTCTATCGCCTACCCGGCGCACATCCGCTCCACCGGGGTGGGTTGGGCTGCCGGCATCGGCCGCCTCGGCGCCATTGCCGGGCCCATGCTGGGTGGCACGCTGCTGTCGTTGCAGCTGCCCATCCAGCACAACTTCCTCGCCTTTGCCCTGCCTGGGGTGATCGGTGCGCTGGCCATCGCCTTTATCCAGGTGCGTGTGCCACAACAGGCCGGTGAGCCTGAAGCTGCCAACAAACCTACGTGCTGACCAAGGAGCCTTGCATGTCTGCCAATAGCCCTCGTTATCAAGACCTTCAGCTGCTGCCGATAGCCGGCCAGTGGCGCGCCGGCAATGCCGGCAAGACCCTGAACGTGCACAACCCGTACAACGATGACGTGTTGCTGCAGGTTCAACAGGCCAGCCGCGCCGACCTCGATGCCGCCTATCAGGAGGCAGCCCGGGCACAGTCGAAATGGGCGGCACTGGGGCCCGCCGCACGCGCCGCGGTGCTGTACGAAGTGGTGGCGATCTTCGACCGTCGCCGCGACGAGATCATCGACTGGATCATCCGCGAGTCTGGCAGCACCCGGCTCAAGGCCCAGCTGGAATGGGGCGCGGCGCGGGCAATTGCGCTGGAGTCGGCATCGTTCCCGTCGCGGGTGCACGGGCGCATTGTCGAGTCCAATGTGCCGGGCAAGGAAAGCCGCGTGTACCGCAGTGCCCTGGGGGTGGTCGGGGTGATCAGCCCGTGGAATTTCCCGCTGCACCTGACCCAACGCTCGATTGCCCCGGCGCTGGCGCTGGGCAATGCCGTGGTGGTCAAGCCTGCCAGCGACACCCCGGTGTGCGGCGGCCTGCTGCTGGCACGCATTTTCGAAGAGGCCGGGTTGCCAGCCGGGGTACTTAGCGTGGTGGTCGGCGCGGGCAGCGACATCGGTGATGCCTTCGTCGAGCACCCGGTGCCGGCGCTGATCACCTTCACTGGCTCCACCCCCGTCGGGCGTGGCATTGGCCGTATCGCCAGTGGTGGCGAACACCTCAAGCACGTTGCGCTTGAGCTGGGCGGCAACAGCCCGTTCGTGGTGCTGGACGATGCCGACCTTGAACAGGCAGTGAATGCCGCCGTGTTCGGCAAGTTTCTGCATCAGGGGCAGATCTGCATGGCAGTGAACCGGATCATCGTTGACGACAGCCTCTACGACGCGTTTGCCGAGCGCTTTGTCGCACGTGTCCGGGCGTTGGTGGTAGGCGACCCGGACTCGCCCGCTACGGTGATCGGGCCTGTGATCAATGCCCGGCAATTGCAGGGCCTGCTGGACAAGATCAGCCTGGCACGCGGCGAAGGTGCCGAGCCGCTGTACGAGGGCGGGGTCAATGGCAACTTGCTGGCGCCGCATGTGTATGGCGAGGTCACCGTCGACATGGACCTTGCGCGTAACGAAATCTTCGGCCCGTTGGTAGGCTTGCTGCGCGCGCGTGACGAAGCGCATGCCCTGGAGCTGGCCAATGCCAGCGAGTTCGGCCTTTCCAGCGCGGTATTCAGCCGCAACCTGGAGCGTGCCGTGCGCTTTGCCCGCCAGGTGCGTGCAGGCATGAGCCATATCAACGACATCCCGGTGAACGACGAGGCCAACGCCCCGTTCGGCGGCGAGAAGAACTCGGGGCTTGGCCGTTTCAACGGGGATTGGGCCATCGACGAGTTCACCCGCGATCACTGGGTCAGCGTGCAGCACGTGCCGCGCCAGTATCCGTTCTGATGCACTGAGCCACTGAGTAGCGCCCGGCCCAGGCCGGGCATTCATGCAGCCATTCGATCACGGGCTCTGGGCAGCCTGCGGGGGGCGGCTGCGCCCAAGTAACGCGGAGAACAATAATAATGATGCACACAACTTGCACCCTGGCCCGTTCGGCCCTGGCGGTTTCGCTGGCGCTTGGCCTGGGTTTGCCGGCCTGGGCCGAGGAGGGCGGCTTCCTTGAGGATGCCAAGGTTGGGCTGACACTGCGCAACTACTACTTCAACCGCGATTTCCGCGACCCGGGGGCGGCCAAGAGCAAGGTTGAAGAGTGGGCCCAGGGCTTCATCTTCAAGTTCAGTTCTGGCTACACGCCGGGGCTGATCGGTGTAGGCCTGGACGGCATCGCCATGTTCGGCGTGAAGCTGGACAGCGGCCGCGGCACCAGCGGCTCCGAACTGCTTCCGGTGCACGATGACGGGCGTGCGGCCGACAACTATGGCCGCGCCGGGCTGGCGGCCAAGCTGCGTATTTCATCCACCGAGCTGAAGGTGGGTGAGTTGCTGCCGGATATCCCGCTGCTGCGCTACGACGATGGTCGCCTGCTGCCGCAAACCTTCCGTGGCGCCACGCTGGACTCCCGCGAGATCGAAGGCCTGAGCCTGCAAGCCGGCCAGTACCGCGAGGTGAGCCTGCGCAACTCGTCCGACATGCAGGACCTTTCCGCCTGGGCCGCGCCCGGGGTCACCTCGGACGGCTTCAACTATGCTGGCGCCGAGTACCGCTTCAACCAGCAGCGCACCCTGATCGGCGCCTGGCATTCGCAGCTGGAGGACATCTACCAGCAAAGCTACTTCAACCTGCTGCACAGCCAGCGGGTGGGGGAGTGGACGCTGGGGGCCAACCTGGGTTACTTCATCGACCGGGAGGACGGCCAGGCGCGCATCGGCGACATCCAGAGCCGCACGGGCTACGCCTTGCTGTCGGCCGCGCACAGTGGCCATACGCTGTACCTGGGGTTGCAGAAGGTCAGTGGCGACAGCCCGTGGATGTCGGTGTACGGCAGTAGCGGCCGCACCTTGGGCAACGACATGTTCAACGGCAACTTCAGTAACGCCGACGAGCGTTCGTGGCAGGTGCGTTACGACTACAACTTTGCCGCGCTGGGTGTGCCGGGGCTGCTGGCCATGGTGCGTTACGGGCATGGCGAAAATGCAACCACGGCGGCGGGCAGCAATGGCAAGGAGTGGGAGCGCGATACCGAGGTGAACTACACCTTCCAGAGTGGGGCGTTGAAGAACCTCAACATCCGCCTGAACAACGCGACCAACCGGCGCAGCTTCAACAGCGACTTCGACCAGACCCGCTTGATCGTCAGCTACCCCCTGACGCTGTAAGCCATTTCTATCCTCACAGCGCAGCCCATCAGGTGTGCGCGGTACCTGTAGGAGCAGCCTTGTGCTGCGAAGAGGCACGAATGGCTGACGAGATGTTTGGCTGTACCGGCCTCTTCGCAGCACAAGGCTGCTCCTACAGGTACGGCGTTTGCCTTGATGCGGGTGTGTAATCCGGTCAACCCGAACAGGCCAGCAACTAACCCTCACCTTGCGCTAAGATGCCCGCTCATGCCCCTGGAAGTAGCCTGGATGAGCAAACCCGGTCAAATGGTGCTGGTTGCGTTGCGCAAGATGATCGCCTCGGGCGAGCTGGCGGCCGGCGAGCGCCTGATGGAAGTCCCCACCGCCGAACTGTTCGGCGTCTCACGCATGCCTGTGCGCATGGCGTTTCGTACCCTTGAGCAGGAAGGCCTGCTGGTGCGCTTCGGCGGCCGGGGGTTTCAGGTGCGCTCGGTCAGCGCCGATGATATCGCTGGCGCGGTCGAGGTGCGTGGCGTACTGGAGGGGTTGGCGGCTCGCCAGGCCGCGGAGCGTGGCTTGTCAGCGCAAGCCCGCGCGGCGCTGCAACAGTGCCTGGTCGATGGCGACCAGCTGTTCGACAAGGGCTTTGTGACCGAAGAAGACCTGCAGGCCTACCACGACCTGAACATGCGCTTTCACCAGGTGATCATCGAAGCCAGCCACAACCCGGCCATCGCCGATGCCCTGGCGCGCAACGACCACCTGCCGTTTGCCTCGGTCACTGCACTGGCGGTGGACCGCCATGACCTGGCCCGCGAATTCCGGCGCTTCAACTTCGCCCATATGCAGCACCACGCGGTGTTCGACGCCCTGACCAACCGCCAGGGTGCCCGCGCCGAAGCGATCATGCGCGAGCACGCCAATGCCACCTTGCGCTACGCCGAGACCTTTGGCGGGGCAACGGCAGACGCGGGCATGAAGGTTATCCTGCCCTCGGCGTAAACCGGTTAGATATCCAGCACCAGCAACGGCGTTTTCGAGCGCGAGCAGCAGGGCGTGAACTGATCGTTCAGCGCCTGCTCCTCTTCGGTGAGGAACAGGTCGCGATGGTCCGGCGTACCCTGCAGCACGCGGGTCAGGCAGGTGCCGCAAATTCCCTGCTCGCAGGACATGGCAATCTCGATACCGTTTTGTTCCAGCACTTGCACCACGGTCTGGTCGGCCGGTACCTCGAACACCTGCCCCGTGCTGCCCACCTGCACCGAAAAACTGCCATCGTTGCTGGCATCCACCGGTGCCGCGGCAAAGTACTCGCGGTGCAGGTTGGCCTCCTGCCAGCCCAGCCCCTTGGCGCTGTCCAGCACATGCTGCATGAACCCGCCGGGCCCGCAAACATACAGATGCACATCCTCTTGCGGGTTGCCCAGCACCCGGGCGATATCCAGTGCGGTTTCCGGTTGTTCGTCAAAGTGCACGAACAGGCGATCGGCGAACGGCGCGTTGCGAATACGCTCGACAAAGGCCGCACGCTCGCTGGAGCGGGCGCAGTAGTGCAGCTCGAAATCATGGCCGCTGTGGGACAGCTGCTCGGCCATGCACAGGATCGGGGTAATGCCGATGCCACCGGCAAACAGCAGGCTGCGCTGCGCCCCCTCGGCCAACGGGAACAGGTTGCGCGGCGCGCTGATGCGCAGCCGTGCGCCGGCCTGCACCTGCTCGTGCAGGCTGCGTGAGCCGCCCCGCGAAGCCGGGTCGTTGAGCACGCCAATCAGGTAACGATGGCGTTCCTCGGGGTGGTTGCACAGCGAATACTGGCGCACCAGCCCATCGGGCAAATGCACGTCGATATGTGCGCCAGCGCTGAACGCCGGCAGCAGGCTGCCATCCGCCGCCGCCAGCTCGAAGCTGCAAATACCTTGCGCTTCATCGTTACGGGACACCACTACGGCATCGATCATGTTGGCTGTTCCTCAGGCAGGGGTGGCACTGGTAGCGATCAGTTGTGGTTGCGGTGCACGCTCTTTGGCGATGATCCGCTCCAGCACCTTGCGCGACTGCACGCCGCCAGCATCGATGTTCAGCTTCAAAAGGTTGCGCTCGGGGTAGGCCAGCAAGTTCTGTTGCTGGCGTTCGAGCATCTCCAGGTCTTCGCTGAAAATCTTGCCTTGGCCCTCACGAATGTTGTCGGTCAGGGTCTGGTCGTGTGCGGCGAAGTTGCGTGCCATGCCCCAGAAGTACCAGATCGAGGTGTCGGTTTCCGGGGTGATGAAATCCACCACGATGCTCGACGCCTTGTGCTGCGCGTCGGCGTGGTAGCCACCCTTGCCGGCATGCGCCACGCCCACTTCGATCAGCACATGGCTGGGCGGGGTAAAGCGGCAAATTTGCCAGCGGTCCACCGGCACGTCGTCGGCCAGGCCGTTGCCACGCAGGGCCATGCGCCAGAAGGGCGGGGCCATGATGTTTTCCATGTGCCGCGAGGTGACCACCTCGTCGCCGGTGACGGTGGTGACTGGGGGCGCCTCGTCGATTTCCTTCTGGCCGATGCTGGAGGCATGCACGTAGGTTTCGTGGGTGAGGTCCATGAGGTTGTCGATCATCAGGCGGTAGTCGCAACCGATGTGGAACAACCCGCCGCCATACGCCCACTCATCACTCACCGCCCATTCAAGGTGCGGAATCAGCGCCGGGTCGGCCTGCGCCTGGTCGCCAGGCCAGACCCAGATGAAGCCATAGCGCTCGACGGCGGCGAAGGTCTTGTTACACGGAAAGCCCCGCACCCGCTGGCCCGGCATCGACACGGTCTTGCCATCGCAGCCCATGACCAGGCCGTGGTAGCCACACACCAGGTTGCCGTCTTCGACATAACCCAGCGACAACGGCGCGCCGCGGTGCGGGCAGAAGTCCTCGACGGCGGCCACGGTGTTCTCCTGGGCGCGGTAGAACACGATCTTTTCCCCGCAAATCTGCCGGCCCAGGGGCTTGGTGGCGATCTCATCGGGGGTGCAGGCGACGTACCAGGTATTTTTGGGGTACATGGGAGGCTCTCCAGGGTTTTGTTTTTATTTAATGGATCCATTAGAGCCGTCATTGATGAGCATGGTCAACAGCTACTGGCTTTTAATCGTCGGTTTTGTGCGATTATCGGTTTTTAGTGGATCCATAACTCGTTTGTGGGTGGTGCCCCTCAGCAGTAGGACAGGCAGTAAGACCGCACCTGACCAGTTGACGCGGCAAATGCAGGAGCGGCCTTGTGCGCTGAATCTCCCCGAACCTGCTATTCCTGAAAGAACACCCAACCCCACCAAGGCCCGTCG
Source organism: Pseudomonas sp. MM223 (assembly GCA_947090765.1). Classification (NCBI taxonomy): domain Bacteria; kingdom Pseudomonadati; phylum Pseudomonadota; class Gammaproteobacteria; order Pseudomonadales; family Pseudomonadaceae; genus Pseudomonas; species Pseudomonas sp. MM223. Next base: position 2,659,739 of record OX352322.1, read on the forward strand.
ATGCTCGCCATCGAACAGCCCACAAATCATTCCCCACCCCCAAGGCCCGCTCCCCGTCCTGCAGGGTGTCGATCTGCGCCTGGCACGCGGTAGCAGCCTGGCGCTGATGGGCGAGTCGGGCAGCGGCAAGAGCACGTTGCTGCACCTGATTGCCGGCCTGGACCGTGCCGACAGCGGCCGCATCCTGATCGACGACGTTGCGCTCGACAGCCGCTCGGAGGCGTCGCTGGCGCAGTGGCGATGGGAGGGGATTGGCCTGGTGTTCCAGCAATACAACCTGATTAGCAGCCTGGACGTGGCGGCCAACCTTGCCTTTCAGGCCAGGTTGGCCGACAGGCATGACCCGCAATGGGTGGCTTACCTGGCAGAGCGGTTGGGCCTGGCAGGTTTGCTGGCGCGCTACCCTGAGCAGCTGTCCGGTGGCCAGCAGCAGCGGGTTGCCATCGGCCGTGCCCTGGCCGGGCGACCGGCCTGGCTGCTGGCCGACGAGCCCACCGGCAGCCTTGACGAAGCCAGCAGCGATGAGGTGCTGAGCCTGCTGCTGCAACTGGTTTCCGAGGCCGGCAGCGGTGTGCTGATGGTGACCCACAGCCCCCGGTTGGCGGCACGCTTGCAGCAGCGTTGCCAGCTGCAGGCCGGTCGCGTGCAGCCAGAGCGGGGTGATGAGGCTTTTGTCGCTGGCCCTGTTGGCGTTGCTCAGCCATTGGCGGCGCCATCGTGTGCAGTTTTTCAGCATCTTCACCGGGTTGTGGCTGGCCACGGCGCTGTGGACGGGCGTGCAGGCACTGAATAGCCAGGCACGCAGCGACTACGCTCGGGCCAGTGCCGTGCTGGCCGGGCCGCTGCAGGCGCAATTAGTGCTGCGCAACGGTGAGCGCTTCGACCAAAGGCTTTACGTGGCGTTGCGCAAGCAGGGTTGGCCAGTGACGCCGGTGCTGGAAGGGCGTTTGCGCTTGCCTGGGGAGCCTGCGGGCAGCGTGCGCCTGCTTGGCATCGACCCCTTGAGCCTGCCGCCTGCCAGCAGCATTGCCGGTGTGCAGCCACAAGCATTCGACGTGCAGGCGTTCATCGGCACACCCGGGCAAGCGTGGGCCGGGCCGGATACCTTGCGTCAACTGGGCGCAGAGCCTGGGGCGTCAGTGCGCGACAGCGAAGGGCAACTGCTACCTCCCATGGTTTTGCAGCCTGCACTGGCGCCCGGGGTGATCGTGGTCGACATCGGCCATGCCCAGCGGTTGCTGCACGCACCTGGGCAATTGTCGCGTTTGCTGGTGGCCGGCATGCCGCAGCCGCTGCCTGCGGATATCGCGGTTTACCTTGAGCTGCAACCGCAACAGGACGACGGCGGTTTGCAGCGGCTGACCGAGAGCTTTCACCTCAACCTGACCGCCCTCGGCCTGCTGGCGTTCGTCGTAGGCCTGTTTATCGCCCATGCCGCAATTGGCCTGGCGCTGGAACAGCGGCGTGGTTTGATCCGCAATCTGCGCGCCTGTGGTGTCAGCTTGAACACCCTGCTGTGCGCCTTGCTGCTGGAACTGGGCCTGTTCGCCGTCTTGGGCGGGCTGGCCGGCGTGGCAAGCGGGTATGTGCTGGCCGCCTGGTTGCTGCCCGATGTGGCCGCCAGTTTGCGCGGCCTGTACGGCGCCCAGGTTGCCGGCACATTGAGCCTGCCCGCGTGGTGGTGGCTGGTGGGGGTGCTTGTGAGTGTGCTGGGGGCATTGCTTGCAGGGCTCAGCAGCGTGCTGCGTGCAGCCCGGTTGCCGTTGCTGGCGCTGGCGCAGCCCCAGGCTTGGCGGCTGGCACAGGGGCCGTGGTTGAGGCGTCAGGCTTGCGTCGCGGGTGTTCTGTTGCTGCTGGCCTTGGGCTGTGGTGTGCTGGGTAACAGCCTGGCCAGCGCGTTTGCCATGCTGGCTGGGCTGTTGCTGGCGGCGGCGCTGTTGTTGCCGGCCTTGCTCGACCGGGCGCTGGCCTTGCTGGCGCGGTATGGCCGGCGACCTTTGGCGCAGTGGTTCGTCGCCGATTGCCGCCAGCAACTGCCGGGCCTGAGCCTGGCGCTGATGGCACTGTTGCTGGCGTTGGCTGCCAGTGTCGGCGTGGGCAGCATGACCGAGGGCTTTCGCAAGACCTTTGTCGGCTGGCTGGACCAGCGCCTGTCTGCCGACCTGTATGTCACCCCTCGGGATACCCCCCAAGGCCTGGCGATTGTGCAATGGCTAGGGCAGCAATCGGCAGCCAGCGTGGTGCTGCCCGGCTGGCGTGTGGAAACGCAGTTGCAGGGCTGGCCGGTGCAGCTCCAGGGCATCGTCGATCATCCGGTCTACCTCAAGCGCTGGCCGTTGCTACAGCAGCAGCCTCACGCTTGGGAGCGTTTGGCCAGCGGGCATGCCGTAATGCTCAGTGAACAGCTGGCCAGGCGTCTGAAGCTGCAATTGGGCGACCGCCTTGCGCTGCCTTTAGAGGCGATGACGGTGGTGGGGATTTATGCCGATTACGGTAACCCCAAGGGCCATGTGCTGGTCAATGCCAGCGAGTTACGCAGGCAATGGCCGCAGGCAACTTTGACCGGGTTGAGCGTTGATCTACCCACCGGGCAGGTGCCCCTCATCAAAGCCGGGTTGCAACAGCACTTCGCCCTGGACGACAGCCGCGTGGTCGAGCAGGCTCGCCTGAAAGGCTGGTCCACCGAGGTGTTCAACCGTACCTTTGCCGCCACCGCTGCGCTCAACAGCCTCACGCTTGGCGTGGCCGGTGTGGCGCTGTTCATCAACCTGCTGACGTTGGGCCAAACGCGGCTGAGCCAGCTGGCGCCCCTGTGGGCGTTGGGGGTGCAGCGCCGGCAACTGGTGTGGTTGAGCTTGGGGCAGACACTGATGCTGAGCAGTTTCACGGTACTGCTGGCAATCCCGTTGGGGGTGTTGCTGGCCTGGTGCCTGGTGGCGGTAGTCAACGTGCAGGCGTTCGGCTGGCGCCTGCCGCTCTACGTCTTCCCCGTGCAGTTGCTGCAACTGGCTGCGTTGGGGCTGTTCACCAGCCTGTTGGCCAGCACCTGGCCACTGTGGCAACTGGCGCGCCGCCAGCCCCGTGAACTGTTGAGGCCGTTTGCCGATGAAGCGTAGTGCGTGGTTGTTGCTGTGCGGCCTGCTGTGCGCGTGTGATCAACCGGCGCCACAAGGCTATGCCGGGCTCGGGCAGCAGGCGGACGGGTTCAACCAGGTGGCCCGCGCGCATCGCCTGGAGTTCCCCCGTGACCACGGTCCACACGAGGGCTTTCGCATCGAATGGTGGTATGTCACCGCCAACCTCAAGGACGCCCGGGGGCGTGACTGGGGCGTGCAGTGGACCCTGTTCCGCTCGGCCCTGCGCCCCGGCCCTGAAACCACCGACTGGAACAGCCCGAACCTGTGGATGGGGCACGCGGCCCTGACCGGCCCGGGTGGTCACCAGTCTGGCGAAACCCTGGCGCGTGGCGGTATCGGCCAGGCCGGCGTGCAGGCCCAGCCGTTCCGGGCGTGGATCAATGATTGGTCGTTGCAGGGCAGGGGAGGTATTGAACACGTGCAAATGGCCGCCGGTGGCGAAGGGTTTCGCTACGACTTGCATTTGCGCAGTGATCGGCCCTTGGTGCTGCACGGCGATCAGGGTTACAGCGAGAAATCCGGCAAGGGCCAGGCTTCTTACTATTACAGCCAGCCGTTTTACCGTGTGCGCGGGGAAGTGGAGCGTGATGGCATGTGCATCGCGGTTACCGGGCAGGCCTGGCTGGACCGGGAGTGGAGCAGCCAGCCGCTGGCGGCGGGGCAAACGGGGTGGGACTGGTTTTCACTGCACCTGGACAGTGGTGCCAAGCTGATGCTGTTTCAGGTGCGAGAGGCGCAGGGGGAACCGTATCGCGCCGGCACCTGGGTTGGGCCGCAGGGAGAGGTGGTGGCGCTGGGCGGAGCACAGATCCAGTTGCAGGCGCTGGCCTGGGCCAGGCAGGAGAATGGCAAGCAGGTGCCGACGCGTTGGCGGGTGCAGGTGCCGGGGCAGGGGGTGGATGTGCAGGTTGACGCAGTGGAGCCGCAGGCGTGGATGGATACACGGTTCCCGTATTGGGAAGGGCCGGTGCGCATAAGCGGGAGTACGGGTGGGCGCGGGTATCTGGAGATGACGGGGTACTAATCCATATGCCAGTAATGACACGGTCCCTTGTAGGAGCGGCCTTGAACTGGCCTAATGATTTTGGACACCTTCTTCGGGCGCTATGATGACGCCCAATTGGAGGCAAAATCAGTGCGAAAATCTTATTCGAAAGAACACAAAATCCAAGCAGCTGAAATGGTGCTGGACGGTGGCCAGTCAGTTCCTGAGGTATGTGAAATCCTCGGGATTGGCCGCACTGGCTCTTCGCCGGTGGGTTGACCAGGTACGGCAGGAGAGAGAGGGGAAAGTCCCGGCTGGTGCAAAGGCTATCACCCCGGAGCAACGACGAATCGAGGAGCTGGAAAGCCTGGTTCGTCAAAAGGATCGGGATATCGAAATCCTAAAAAAGGCCAGTGCTCTCCTGCTTCGGGACTCCAAAGATCGTTCTCGCTGATCAACGAGCTGAGTGAGCATTACGGTGTTGTCGACTGCTGTCGCGTGCTTGGGGTCAAGCGCAGCAGTTTCTATGCATGGCGCAAACGCCAAGGGCGTGAAAACCCTGACAGAGATGCTCTGCGCCTGCTGGTAGTCGACCATTTCAAGGCGTCGCGAAATGCTTCTGGATCACGAACTCTCGTGCAGGAGTTGCGTCGTCAAGGCCATAAAGTCGGGCGTTACAAAGTGCGCGCGCTTATGCGTGAGGCTGGCTTGAAATGCCGGCAGCGCAGGCCGCACCGGTATCGCTCGTCAGGTACAGAAGCACTGATTGCGGAAAACCAACTGAAGCGAAATTTCAAAGTTTCGACTATCAACGAGGTTTGGTGTGGCGATGTGACTTACATCCAGGTTGGCAGGCGCTGGCTGTACTTGGCCGCGGTAATCGACTTGTACGCACGCCGAGTTGTGGGCTGGGCGTTTTCAATGACTGCCGATGCCAGGTTGGCCTGTGACGCGCTGCGCATGGCGTCTGAGTCTAGGGGCAAGCCTGCTGGCGTGATGTTTCATTCAGATCAAGGTTGTCAGTACACCAGCCATAAATTCAGGGCTGTGCTTGAAGAATGCCGCTTGAAACAAAGCATGAGCCACCGCGGCCAATGCTGGGACAACGCCGCCATGGAGCGATTCTTCGGGGCGTTGAAATCAGAATGGATGCCGGCAGGAGGCTATGAATCCGAAGCTGAGGCTAAGGCCGACATCATGGCTTATCTGGTGCGCTACAACCTCAAACGCCTCCACAGCTACAACGGCTACGAGACCCCGGTAGCCATGGAGGAAAAACTGAGGGCAGCGTCATAAACCTTAACCGGTGTCCAAAATTACTTGACCAGATCACCTTGTGTCGCGAAAGGGGTGCGAAGCGCCCCCAAGATCTGCGCCTCGCCGCAGAATTGCCGGGGCCGCTTTGCGGCCCTATCGCGACACAAGGCCGCTCCTACAGTGATCGCGCGGGCTTTCAAAGTTTGAGCAAGACCGTAGCCCCAAAAGACCGCAGCAGGCCACTTAATCCTTGATCAGCCCTCGCAGCACGGCTCGTGCTTCTTCGGTGCGCAGGCACTCAATAAACAGCCGGCTTTCCCGCGCCACGGCTTCCTCCAGCTCGGCCCGTTGGCTGTCCTTGAGCAGCCGCTTGCTGATGCGCAGCGCCGCCTGCGGGTAGCTTTGCAGCTGCCGCGCCAGCTTGCGCGCTGCGGCCAGGCACTGTTCGCCATCTTCATGCAGGCTCATTGGCCAGCCCCCAGGCAACCGCCTGTTCGCCATCCAGCAACTCATTGGCCAGCAACAAACGGGCGGCCCGGGCCTGGCCAAGCAGGCGCGGCAGCAGCAGGCTGGCGCCAAACTCCGGGCACACACCCAACGGTGCGAACGGCATGCGCAACTTGGTCGAACGGCTGACCAGCACCTGGTCGCAATGCAACAACAAGGTGGCACCAATGCCGATGGCCGCGCCACTGACAGCCGCGATCAGCGGCTTGTCCAGGCCCATGACCACCCGCATCAGGCGGAACACCGGGCTGTCCAGGTCAGTGGGCGGGTTGTCGAGGAAATCGCGCAGGTCGTTGCCAGCCGTGAAACAGTGGGCGCCGCCGGTGAGGATGATGGCATCGACACCGGGGTCTTCACCCGCTGCCAGCAGCAAGTCGCCCAGTTGCTGGTACATGGCGGTGTTCAGGGCATTGAGCTTGTCGGGGCGGTTGAAGGCCAGGGTCAGCAGGCCTTGGTCAAGCTCACGTGTGATCAGGTCGTTCATGGCAGCCGCTTTTGTTGTTGTGGGCAAGTGTGCCAAGGGTTTATCACGCAGTCCGGCTTGTTGTACAGTCGTTCAGTCCAGCCCCTGAACCGAGAACCCTTGATGAGCCAGGAAGCCCGCTACCACCGTATGCTGCCGGAATTGCGCAAGGCCAACCTGGTCGAAGCGACCCTGGTGTGCCTCAAACGCCATGGCTTCCAAGGGGCTTCGATCCGCAAGATTTCCGCCGAGGCCGGGGTCTCGGTCGGGCTCATCAGCCACCACTACGCCGGCAAGGATGAACTGGTGGCCGAGGCCTACCTGGCCGTCACCGGCCGGGTGATGGGGCTGCTGCGTGAAGCCATGGCGCAGGCTGCGCCCAATGCCCGCGAGCGGTTGTCGGCGTTTTTCCGCGCATCGTTCTGCGCAGAGTTGCTCGACCCGCAACTGCTCGACGCCTGGCTGGCCTTCTGGGGCGCGGTCAAGACAGCCGACGCGATCAACCAGGTGCATGACCATTCCTATGGCGAGTACCGCAAGGAACTGAGCCGGTTGCTGGCCGAGCTGGCCGCGCAGGAGGGCTGGCAGGGCTTCGATGCCGACCTCGCAGCCATCAGCCTCAGTGCCTTGCTTGATGGCCTGTGGCTGGAGTCGGGGCTCAACCCCGGCACCTTCACCCCCGAGCAGGGCGTGATTATCTGCGAGGCATGGGTCGACGGCCTGCAGGCCGGTGGTCGGCGGCGCTTCAGCCTGCCCGAGGGCTGTTGATCGTCTGTTCAGTAACGAGTACGCTGCTGGCGCGAGTGTGTAGAACAACACCAATAAAAAAGAGACAACACGCAATGACGCCTCGGGTATTGATCGTCGATGACGATCCGCTTATTCGTGACTTGCTGCAGGCCTATCTGTCCCAGGAAGGCTACGACGTGCACTGTGCTGACACGGCGGAAAAGGCCGAGGCCCTGCTCGGCAGCCAGGATGTCGACCTGGTGCTGCTGGACATCCGCCTGCCTGGCAAGGACGGCCTCACCCTGACCCGCGAGCTGCGGGTGCGTTCGGAGGTGGGCATCATCCTCATCACCGGCCGCAACGACGACATCGACCGTATTGTCGGCCTGGAATGCGGCGCCGACGACTACGTGATCAAACCGCTCAACCCTCGTGAGCTGGTATCGCGCGCCAAAAATCTGATCCGCCGTGTGCGCCATGCCCGCGAAGTGCACCCGGCACCGGCCTGTGCGCAGTCGCTGAAGCAGTTTGCCGACTGGGCACTGGACACCGACCGCCGTCGCCTGATCGACCCACGCGGCGGGCAAACCCTGCTGACCCACGGTGAGTTCCAGTTGCTTAGCGTGTTCCTGCGCAACAGCGGCCATACCCTGAGCCGCGACCAACTGATGGACCAGATTCGTAACCGCGAGTGGGTGCCCAACGACCGCTCCATCGACGTGCTGGTAGGCCGCCTGCGGCGCAAGCTGCACGATGACCCGGCCGAACCGCAGTTGATCATCACCATCCACGGCACCGGCTACCTGTTTACCGCCAGCGTGGCGGCATGATTCACCGCGCCTTGTGCCTGGCGCTGGCGATGCTCGCCGCGCAGGCCGGCGCGGTCGAGACGGTGCGCTATTGTGACTACCCGGTGTACCCGCCGATTTCCTGGAGCGACGGCCACCAGGTACGTGGCCTGGCGCCAACCGTGGTGCGCGAACTGTTCGCACGCATGGGTTACGACGTGCAGACGGTGGTGCTGGGCAACTGGAAACGCTGCCTGATGGATGCTGCCGCCGGGCGGGTGGACGTGGTGCTGGCCTACAACAGCGACCAGCGTGACCAGCGCATGCATTTTTCCACGGAGCCGGTGGTGCGCGAGGAAGTGGCTGTGTTCTACAACCGCAAGCGGCCAGTGCAGTTCCAGCAGCTGGAGGACCTGGCCGGCTACCGTGGCGGCCTGTTGTACGGTGAAAGCTACGGCGCCGAATTCGACCGTTTCGTCGCCCGGCACCAGAACATCGAGCGGGTGTCTTCCAGCCAGCAGAACTTCGGCAAGCTGATCCGCGGGCGCATCGACTACGTGATCCAGGAGCGGCGCACCGGCCAATTGTTCATCGAGCACCTGCCCGGGGCGCAGGACATCCGCGTACTGCCCAGCGCACTGAGCGTGGACTACCTGCGCGTTGCCGTATCGCGGCAATCACCCTTGAGCCAGCACATGGACGAAATCGACGCGCAACTGCAGCGCATGAACCAGGCTGGCGAGATTGCACGCTGGCTGGAGCAGAGCGAGGTCACCTACCGCGACATGATCAACCTGCCGGCAGATGCCCGATGATTCGCCTGCACACCGATGGCCTGCTGCGCCGCCTGTTGCGGTTCATCCTGTTGTTCAGCCTGTGCTTCACCGTACTGGCCAGTAGCGTGCAGTTGTATTTCGAATACCGCCGCGAGATGCGCGACATCGAGGCGCGCATGGCGTTGATCCGCGCCGGCTACCTGGCCAGCCTGGAGCGCAGCCTGTGGGACCTGGACGAGGCGCAACTGGATACGCAATTGCGCGGCCTGGTGGATTTTTCCGACGTGGCCCGGGTGCGCCTGGTGAGCGACGATTTTCAACTGCTGCGAGGGGAGGCCGAACCCAAAGGGCCGCTGCGCATCGAGCGCTTCCCCCTGGATTATCAGCCCCCCTCGGGCCCGGCCAGGCACCTGGGTGAGCTGGAAGTCAGTATCGACCTGGGTGCGGTGCACCGTCGGCTGTACGCTACCGGGCTTGCCAGCCTGCTGTGGATGGGCGTGTTCCTGTGTGGCCTGGCGGTGGCGCTGTCGGGGCTGTTCTATCGCCTGGTCACCCGCCACCTGCAAGTGATGGCCGAGTTCGCCCGGCGTATTGGCGCCGGCCAGTGGCAGGAGCCGCTGCGGCTGGGCCGCCGCCGTTCATCGCGCCCTGACGAAATCGACACGGTGGCCAATGCCCTGGACGACATGCGCCGCGCCATCCTCAGTGACATCGAACGGCGTGAGCGCGACCGCCTGGCGTTGCAAGACAAGCGCGACGAACTGCAGGCCATGGTCGAACGACGTACCGCCAGCCTGGCCCGGGCCAAGGATGACGCCGAGGCTGCCAACCTGGCCAAGTCGCGCTTCCTGGCGACCATGAGCCACGAGTTGCGCACCCCGCTCAACGGCATCCTGGGCATGGCCGAGCTGCTACGCGGTGGCCGGTTGGAAGCGGCCGACCGTCAGCGGGTGGAAGCCTTGTACAAGGCCGGCGAAGGGCTGTTGGCGATTCTCAACGAAGTGCTGTATTTCGCCCGGCTCGAAGAAGGTGAGAGCCGCGCCGAGCTGGTCGGTTTTTCGCTGCGCCAGTTGTGCCATGAAGTGTTGGCGCTGCTCGAACCCATGGCCGTAGGCAACGGCGACACGCTGCATCTGGAGGTTGATGAGCAATTGGCCGGATACCAGCACGGCGCCGAGCAGTACCTGCGTCAGGTGCTCAGCAACCTGCTGGCCAATGCCATCAAGTTCACCGAGCACGGCCAGGTGCGGCTCAAGGTGCAGGTGTTGGACAGCGACGCGGCCGCGCAACGCCTGCGGCTGTCGGTCCATGACAATGGCATCGGCATCGAGCCGGCCGTACAGGCAAAAATCTTCGACCGCTTCGTCCAGGCCAGCGAGGCTGTAGCCCGCCGCTACGGCGGCACCGGTCTGGGCCTGGCGATCTGCAAGCACTTGGTGGAAAAGCTGGGGGGCTGCATTGGCCTGGACAGTGTACAAGGGCAGGGCAGTTGCTTCTGGTTCGAACTCGCCATCGCCCACGGGCAGCCGGTTGCGGCCAATAGCCCGGTTCAGTCGGTCAGCGCCAGCCTGGATATCCTGGTGGTCGAGGACGTTGCGCTGAACCGTGAGGTGGCGGGCGGCTTGCTGGTGCGTGACGGCCACCGGGTGAGCTTTGCCGAAGAGGCCGGGCAGGCCCTGCAACTGTGCGCACAGCAGCGCTTCGACCTGATTCTGCTGGACGTTCACCTGCCCGGCATGAGCGGTGTGGAACTGTGCCGGCAGCTTCGCGCCACCCCCGGGCCTAACCAGCACAGCCGGATAGTGGCGCTGACCGCGGGCGTGCAACCGGGGCAAGTGTCCGGTTATCTGGATGCCGGCATGCACGGTGTGCTGGCCAAGCCACTGCGGCTGGCCAGCCTGCGCCAGGCGCTGGCCGAGGCAACGCCGACCGAAGCGGCCGGGATTGACGCGAACATGGACTGGTCGCTGCTGGCCACCCACCGCTCGCTGCTGGGCGAGCAGAAGCTGCAGGGCCTGCTGAACGTGTTGCGCCAGTCACTGGAGCAGCACGCCACGGCGTTGGCCGAGGCGCTGCCGGCCCTGGACTTTACCGAAGTGCTGCACCTGGCCCATCGCCTGGCCGGCAGTTGTGATTCCCTGGGGTTTTCTGGCCTGGCTGCGCTGTTGCGACGCCTCGAAGACGCAGCCCGCCAGCATGACCCGCAGGCGCTGAAAGCCCTCGCCGAGCCTTTGGCAACCCAGCTCGGCCAGGCCCGTAAGACCCTGGAACAGTTGATCCAGCGCTGACGTACAAAAAACTTACGACTTTTTACATCTTCGATCCGTTCGTACAACGGCACCTTACATCCGTTTCCAATAATCCATGGCAACCGTGTTGCACGCGGTCCATGAGGCTTATTGGAGACAAGAATAATGACATGCCGTAGCGCTCAGCCCCTCCCTCGCTTCACCAAACGTACCCGCCGCAATGGTGAGGTGCGCCATGACTGACACTGCTGAAAAAATCCAGCTCACCCGCGCGCTGAAAAGCCGGCACATCTTCATGCTGTCGCTGGGCGGGGTGATCGGCACCGGCCTGTTCATGGGGTCGGGCGTGACCATCAACCAGGGCGGGCCGGTGGGTGCAATCCTGGCCTATCTGGTCGCGGGCCTGCTGATGTACCTGGTGATGGTTTGCCTGGGCGAACTGTCGGTGCAGATGCCGGTGTCCGGCTCGTTCCAGGCCCATGCCACGAAGTTCATCGGCCCGGCCACCGGCTTCATGATCGGCTGGGTGTACTGGATGAGCTGGGCCACCACCGTGGGCCTGGAGTTCACCGCCGCCGGCATGCTGATGACCCGCTGGTTCCCCGAGGTGCCGATCTGGTACTGGTCGGCATTGTTCGTGGTCGTGCTGTTCGGCCTCAACGCCTTGGCCACTCGCGCGTTTGGCGAGGCTGAGTACTGGTTCTCGGGCATCAAGGTGGCGACCATCCTTGGCTTTATCATCATCGGCCTGCTGGTGATTTTCGGCGCCATCCCGCTGAGCAGCGGGGCGCCGGCACCGATGCTGGACAACCTGGTGGGCGAATCGCTGTTCCCCCACGGCCTGTCGGCGGTGTTTGCGGTGATGATGACCGTGGTCTATGCGTTCCAGGGTTGTGAAATCATGGGCGTCGCGGCCGGTGAAACCGAGCACCCGGAAAAGAGCATCCCGCGGGCAGTGCGCAACGTGGTGTTCCGCGTGCTGATTTTCTATGTGCTGGCGATTGCCGTGCTGTCGGCCATCGTGCCGTTCGAGCAGGCCGGGTTGATGGAAAGCCCGTTCGTGCAGGTGTTCGACATGGTCGGCATTCCCTTTGCTGCCGACGTGATGAACTTCGTCATCCTCACCGCCATCCTTTCGGTGGGCAACTCCGGGCTGTATGCCTCTACACGCATTCTCTGGGCGATGTCCAAGAGCGGCATGGCGCCGAAAAGCCTGGCACCGCTGAGCAAGCGCGGCGTACCGCTGCGGGCGCTGAGCATTACCCTGTGCTTTGCACTGATTTCGCTGATGACCAGCTTCATTGCCGCCGACACCTTGTTCATGGTGCTGATGGCGGTGAGCGGCATGTCCGGCACCGTGACCTGGATCGTCATCGCCCTGGCGCAATACCGCTTCCGCAAGGCCTACCTGCGTGAAGGCGGGCAACTGCACGACCTGAAGTACAGGGCGCCGCTGTACCCGCTGGTGCCGCTGCTGTGCATCACCCTGTGCGGCTCGCTGTTCGTGTTCCTGGCGCTGGATGAAACCCAGCGGCCGTCGCTGTATTGGGGCTTTGGCTTCATTGCCCTGTGCTACGCGGCGTACTTCTTCGTCAACCGACGTCGGCAGGGGGCCTTTGAGCCTAGCGCGCCAGGGGTTTGATTGCGGTGTTGGGCTGAAGATTGCCGGGGCCGCTTTGCGGCCCATCGCGACACAAGGCCGCTCCTACAGGAGTTCGCGCAGGTCCGACCTCACGCGGTCTCTTGTAGGAGCGGCCTTGTGTCGCGAAAGGGGCGCAAAGCGCCCCCGGCAATCTCCCAGTTGTACAAAGTTGTAACAACCACCCCGGAATCCACGGTCATAAATATAAATAAACCTTTTAAAAACAATATTTTAGGTAGGTTTTGATGGCTGTTACAGGCCAAGCCCCCAGCAATTGCCGCCTTGTTGAACACTCGTTTAGTATCTCCTCATCAAGCCCTCCCAAAACCATCACAACAACACCGAGGCCCCCCATGACCACCCCGTCGTCGTCACTGTTGAGCAAGGTCGAAGCCGGCGTTGCCTGGATCACCCTCAACCGCCCAGAGCAACGCAACGCACTGGACATCCCCACCCTCAAGCAACTGCACGCCATGCTCGACAGCCACAACGGCGACCCGGCCGTGCGCGTGGTGGTGCTCACCGGCAGCGGCCGCAGCTTTTGCGCCGGCGCCGACCTAGCCGAATGGGCGGCCGCCGAAGCCGCAGGCACCCTGGAAAGCTACGGCTGGACCGAAACCGCCCACGCCCTGATGTTGCGCCTGCACAGCCTCGACAAACCCACCATCGCCGCCATCAACGGCACTGCTGTGGGCGGTGGCATGGACCTCAGCCTGTGCTGCGACCTGCGTATCGCCGCCGCCTCTGCACGCTTCAAGGCCGGCTACACCAGCATGGGCTACAGCCCCGATGCCGGCGCCAGCTGGCACCTGCCACGGCTGATCGGCAGCGAGCAGGCCAAGCGTTTGTTGTTCCTTGATGAACTGTGGGGTGCCGAGCGCGCTCTGGCGGCCGGGCTGGTCAGCGAAGTCTGCGCCGACGAGCAACTGCCCGCCGTGGCGGCCGAGCTGGCCGGGCGCCTGGCCAATGGCCCGACCTTCGCCTACGCCCAGACCAAGCAGCTGATCCGCGACGGCGCCCGCCGCACATTGGCCGAGCAGCTGGAAGCCGAGCGCCAGGCCGGCCTGCTGTGCGGCCGCAGCCAGGATGGTGCCGAGGCGCTGCAAGCCTCGGTTGAACGCCGCGCCCCCCGTTTCATCGGCCTGTAACCCGATATCGACCTGACCAGGACTTTCGCAGATGAATTTCCAACTGACCCAAGAACAAGAAATGTTGGTGGAAGCGGTACGCAGTTTTGTTGCCAAAGAGCTGCTACCCCATGAGGAAGCGGTGGACCGCGCCGATGCCGTGTCGCCAGAGCTGGCCGCGCACATCCGTGGCAAGGCCATCGCCGCCGGGTTCTATGCCTTCAACATGCCCGAGGAAGTCGGCGGCGGTGGCCTGGACTACCTGTCCCAGGCGCTGATCGAACGTGAGCTGTCCAAGGTGTCCTGGGCGCTGCACGTGTTTGTTGCGCGCCCTTCGAAAATCCTCATGGCCTGCAAGGACGAGCAGATCAGCGACTACTTGCTGCCGTGCGTGCAGGGCGAGAAAACCGATTGCTTCGCCCTCACCGAGCCGGGTGCCGGTTCTGATGCCAACGCCATCAAGACCCGCGCCGTGCGCCAGGGTGATGACTTTGTCATCAACGGCAGCAAGCACTTCATCAGCCACGCCGGCCACGCCGATTTCGCCATTGTCTTCGCGGTCACCGACACCTACGAGCACAACGGGCGCAAGCGCAACGCGGTCACGGCGTTGCTGGTCGACCGTGGTACGCCGGGCATGACCATCCGCCGCGGGCCCAAGTGCGTGAGTAACCGTGGTTACCACACCTACGAGTTGTTCTTCGACGACTGCCGGGTACCGGCCAGCAAGGTGCTGGGCGAAGTCGGCAAAGGCTGGGAAGTGGCCAATGCCTGGCTTACCGCTGGCCGGGTAATGGTCGCCGCCAACTGCGTGGGCCAGGCCCAGCGCGCCCTCGACCTGTCGCTGCAGTGGGCCGCCGACCGCAAGCAGTTTGGCCAGCCCATCGGCAGCTACCAGGGCGTGTCGTTCAAGCTGGCCGACATGGCCACGCAGATTCGCGCAGCCGAGATGCTCACCCTGCACACCGCGTGGAAGATGGACCAGGGCAGCATGACCGACGGCGAAGCCGGCATGGCCAAGCTGTTTGCCAGCGAAGTGCTGGGCAAGGTAGCCGACGAAGCCGTGCAGATCTTTGGTGGCATGGGCCTGATGGATGAAGGGCCGGTCGAGCGCATCTGGCGCAACGCGCGTATCGAGCGCATCTGGGAGGGCACTTCGGAAATCCAGCGGCACATCATCGCCCGCGAACTGCTGCGCCCGCTGCTGCGCTAAGCGCCAGGAGATCACCCATGTCGCAATCGATTCGTGACAACCTCAAGCGCCTGCTGGCGCCCCGGCACCTGGCCTTTGTTGGCGGGCGCAGCATGGCGCGGGCGCTCAAGCGCTGCGCCGAAGGTGGCTTTGGCGGCGAGCTGTGGCTGGTCAACCCGCAGCATGAAAGCCTGGAGGGTATCCCGTGCGTGGCCCGCGTGGCCGACTTGCCGTACGCCCCGGACGCGGTGTTCATCGCCACCAACCGTGAGCCGACATTGCAGTGCGTTGCCGAATTGGCCGCGCGTGGCGCCGGTGGTGCCATCTGCTATGCCTCCGGCTTTGCCGAAAGTGGCGAAGAAGGCCGCCAGTTGCAGCAGCGCCTGCTCGTTGCGGCCGGTAACATGGCGCTGCTCGGCCCCAATTGCTATGGCCTGCTTGATTACCTGCACGGTGCAGCCCTGTGGCCAGTGGCCCATGGCGGCCAGCAGGTGGAGAAGGGCGTGGCGATTCTTACCCAGAGCGGCAACTTTGCCTACAACCTGTCCATGAGCGACCGCTCGCTGCCGGTGGCCTACATGGCCTCGGTGGGCAACCAGGCGCAATTGGGCGTGGCCGAGCTGATGGACGTGCTGCTCGACGACCCACGGGTAACGGCCATCGGGCTACACCTGGAAGGCTTGAAGAATGTGCCGGGTTTTGCACGCGCCGCTTACAAGGCATTGCAGCAGGGTACGCCGATCATTGCCCTGAAAACGGGCGTGTCGCAAATCGGTGCTGAACTGGCGCTCAGCCACACCAGCTCGTTGTCCGGCTCCGATGCCTTGTACGACAGCCTGTTCCAGCGCCTGGGCGTGATCCGCGTCAGCGGTCCGGTGAGCTTTGTCGAAACCCTCAAGGCCGCCGCTTGCGGGCGCTTGCCGGCAGATGGCGAACTGATCGCGCTGGCCTGTTCTGGCGGCGATGCTGGCTTGATCGCCGACTATGCCGAGCGCAACCAGTTGAGCCTGCCCAAGCTTGAACAAACGCAGATCACGGCACTGGCCGAAGTGCTACCGGCCTATGCAAACCTGGTGAATCCGCTGGATTTCACCACCGCCATCTGGGGTGATGAAACGGCCTTGCAACGCATGCTCGACAGCACCCTGAGCGGGGCAGCCGACGCCGCCATGCTGGTGCTGGACTACCCGGCGGCGTTCACTGGCGAGCGCAAGGAGTGCGACTTGCTGCTGGCGCTGTACTGCGACGCGCTGGAGCGTCATGGCAAGATCGGTTTTGTCACCTCCGCCTTCCCGGAGCTGCTGCCCGCCAGTGCGCGTGAGCGCTTGCATGCGCGGGGCATTGCCGCCCTGCAAGGTGTGGAAGACGGCCTGGCAGCCTGGGGCCGCATCGTCGCCTACCAACGCAACCGCCAGCGGTTGCTGGAGCAAGGCGAGGCCTCACGGGTACCGCTGTGCCCGCAAGCCCTCACGGGCGAAAGCCGGTTGCTGGACGAATGGCAATCCAAGCAAGCCCTGCGCGCCTTCGGTTTACCGGTGCCAGCGGGTGTGCTGAGTACGCCCGAGCGCGCCGTGGCAGACGCCGCCCGCGTGGGTTACCCGTTGGTATTGAAGGCGGTCAGCGCGCAGCTGCCGCACAAGACCGAAGCCGGTGCGGTGGCGCTGAACCTGCGCGATGCCGCCGCCCTGGAAGCCGCACTGGTGCAGATGCGCCAGCGCATCGCTGCCTACGCCCCGCACGTCGCCTTCGACCAGGTACTGCTCGAACCCATGGCCGAGCCGCCGCTGGCCGAGCTGATCGTAGGCATCAAACGTGAACACGACTTTGCCCTGGCCTTGGTGATCGGTGCCGGCGGTGTGCTGGTCGAACTGCTCAAGGACAGTGTCAGCCTATTGTTGCCCACCACCGACAGCGCCATCCGCGCCGCACTGATGAACCTGCGTAGCGCCAGCCTGCTGCAAGGCTTCCGCGGCCGCCCGCCCGCCGACCTCGACGCCTTGGTCGCAGCCATACGTGCGGTGGCCGACTACGCCTGCGAAAACGCTGGGCAGCTGCTGGAGCTGGACGTGAACCCATTGATGGTCGGTGCCCACGGCACCACCGCGGTCGACGCGCTGATCCGCCTCGGCCAGGCGCAAGGAGAACAACATGAATGACCTTACCCTGACTGCCGGCCAGGCGCTGGTGCGCCTGTTGGCCAACTACGGTGTGCAGACCGTGTTCGGCATCCCCGGGGTGCACACCCTGGAGCTGTACCGCGGCCTGCCGGGCAGCGGTATCCGCCATGTGCTGACCCGCCACGAGCAGGGCGCCGGTTTCATGGCTGACGGCTATGCGCGGGTGAGCGGCCAGCCGGGGGTGTGCTTTGTCATCACCGGCCCGGGGGTGACCAACGCCGCCACCGCCATCGGCCAGGCCTATGCCGATTCCATCCCGATGCTGGTGATTTCCAGCGTTAACCATACCGCCAGCCTGGGCAAGGGCTGGGGCTGCCTGCACGAAACCCAGGACCAGCGCGCCATGACCGCGCCGATCACCGCGTTCTCGGCCGTGGCGTTGCGCGGCGACGACCTGCCCGAGCTGATTGCCCGCGCCTGGGCGGTGTTTGACAGCGAACGGCCGCGCCCGGTGCACATTTCGGTGCCGCTGGACGTGCTGGCCGCCCCCGTCAGCCGTGACTGGAGCGATGAGGTGGTGCGCCGCCCCGGGCGCGGCCAGCCGTGCCGCGAAACCCTCGACCAGGCTGCCCTGAAGCTGGCAGCGGCCAAACGGCCGATGATCATCGCCGGGGGTGGTGCGCTGCACGCGGCCGAACAACTGGCGCAGTTGAGCACCCGGCTGGCTGCACCGGTGTTCACCAGCGTGGCCGGCAAGGGCTTGCTGCCGCCGCAGGCGCCGCTGAATGCGGGGTCCAGCCTGTGCGTGGAGCCTGGCTGGCAGTTGATCAGCCAGGCCGATGTGGTGCTGGCCGTAGGCACCGAAATGGCCGACACCGACTTCTGGCGCGAACGCTTGCCGATCACTGGCGAACTGCTACGCGTGGACATCGACCCGCGCAAGTTCAACGACTTCTACCCCTGTGCCATTGCCTTGCAGGGTGATGCCCGGCAAACCCTGGCCGGCTTGCTCGAACACCTGCCAGCACTCGACCGAGACCCGGCCCAGGCCCGCGAAGCGGTGGGCAGCCTGCGCCAGGCCATCCGCAACGGGCATGCACCGTTGCAGGCCACCCATCAGGCCATTCTTGACCGCATTGCCGCCGTGCTGCCCGACAACGCGTTCATCAGCAGCGACATGACCCAACTGGCCTACACCGGCAATTACGCCTTCGCCAGCCAGGCGCCGCGCAGTTGGCTGCACCCCACTGGCTACGGCACACTCGGTTACGGCCTGCCGGCTGGCATTGGCGGCATGCTCGCCACCGACCATCGCCCGGGCCTGGTGCTGGTGGGCGACGGCGGTTTCCTTTATACCGCCCAGGAGCTGGCCACGGCCGTAGAGGAACTGGACCGGCCTTTGGTGGTGCTGCTGTGGAACAACGACGCCCTCGGCCAGATCCGCGACGACATGCTCGGCCTGAACATCGAGCCGGTCGGCGTGCTGCCGCGTAACCCCGACTTCATCGGCCTGGCCCGTGCCTTTGGTTGCGCGGTGCGCCAGCCGCGTGACCTGGACGCGCTGCAGGCCGACCTGGCCAGCGGTTTCGCCACACCCGGCGTGACCTTTATCGAACTCAAACATACCTGCGTCAGCTAAGCCGCGCACATCACGAATAACAAGAGAAACCAACATGACATTTCGCCGTACCCTTCTGGCCGCATCGCTGGCCCTGCTGATCACTGGCCAGGCCCCGCTGTACGCCGCACCGCCATTGTCGATGGACAACGGTACCAACGCACTGACCGCGCAAAACAGCAACGCCTGGGTCGAAATTAGCGCCAGCGCGTTACAACACAACATCCGCACCCTGCAGGCCGAGCTGGCCGGCAAGTCCAAGCTGTGCGCCGTGCTCAAGGCCGATGCCTATGGCCACGGTATTGGCCTGGTGATGCCGTCGATCATCGCTCAGGGCGTGCCCTGCGTGGCGGTGGCCAGCAACGAGGAGGCCCGCGTGGTTCGCGCCAGTGGCTTCACCGGGCAACTGGTGCGCGTCCGCCTGGCCAGCCTCAGCGAGCTGGAAGATGCCTTGCGGTACGACATGGAAGAACTGGTAGGCAGCGCCGAATTCGCCCGCCAGGTCGATGCCATCGCCGCACGCCATGGCAAGACCCTGCGCATTCACATGGCGCTCAACTCCAGTGGCATGAGCCGCAACGGGGTAGAGATGACCAGCTGGTCCGGCCGTGGCGAAGCGTTGCAGATCACCGACCAGAAGCACCTCAAACTGGTCGCGCTGATGACCCACTTCGCCGTGGAAGACAAGGACGATGTCCGCAAGGGCCTGGCGGCCTTCAACGAACAGACCGACTGGCTGATCAAGCACGCCAAGCTCGACCGCAGCACGCTCACCCTGCACGCGGCCAACTCGTTCGCGACCCTGGAGGTGCCGGAGGCGCGCCTGGACATGGTCCGCACCGGTGGTGCGCTGTTCGGTGACACTGTGCCGGAGCGCACCGAGTACAAACGCGCCATGCAGTTCAAGTCGCACGTGGCGGCGGTGCACAGCTACCCGGCCGGCAACACCGTCGGTTACGACCGTACCTTCACCCTGGCCCGTGATTCGCGCCTGGCCAACATCACCGTCGGCTATTCCGATGGCTATCGCCGGGTGTTCACCAACAAGGGCCATGTGCTGATCAACGGCCACCGCGTACCGGTGGTGGGCAAGGTGTCGATGAACACGCTGATGGTCGATGTCACCGACTTCCCTGACGTGAAGGGTGGCAACGAAGTGGTGCTGTTCGGCAAGCAGGCCGGGGGCGAAATCACCCAGGCCGAGATGGAAGAAATCAACGGCGCGCTGCTGGCCGACCTGTACACCGTGTGGGGCAGTTCCAACCCGAAGATCCTCGTCGACTGACACCGCCAGAAAAGGGAGATTGCCATGCGCTACGCCAAGCTTACCCAACGCATCGCCGGCGACGGGGCTGCGGCCTGGGACATCCACTACCGCGCCCTGGCGCTGCAGGCCCAGGGCAAGGACATCCTGCTGCTGTCGGTGGGCGACCCGGACTTCGACACCCCCGAGCCGATTGTCCAGGCGGCCATCGACAGCCTGCAGGCGGGTCACACCCACTACGCCGATGTACGCGGCAAGCTGGCCCTGCGCCAAGCCATCGCCAAGCGCCATCAGCAGCGTAGCGGCCAGGCCGTCAATGCCGACCAGGTGACGGTGTTGGCGGGGGCCCAGTGTGCGCTGTACTGCGTGGCCCAGTGCGTGCTGGACCCAGGCGACGAGGTGCTTGTCGCCGAACCGATGTATGTGACCTACGAGGCCGTGTTCGGTGCCTGTGGCGCCAAGGTGGTGCCGGTGCCGGTCAAGCCGGAAAACGGCTTTCGGGTATGCCCGCGGGACGTGGCCGAGCGCATCACCCCGCGCACCCGCGCATTGGCCTTGAACAGCCCGCACAACCCGTCGGGGGCAAGCCTGCCCCGTGCTACCTGGGAAGCCCTGGCCGAGCTGTGCATCGCCCACGACCTGTGGCTGATCTCCGACGAGGTGTACAGCGAGCTGTTGTACGAGGGCGAGCATGTCAGCCCCGCCAGCCTGCCGGGCATGGCCGAACGCACCGCCACCCTCAACAGCCTGTCGAAGTCGCATGCCATGACAGGCTGGCGGGTGGGCTGGGTGGTGGGTTCGGCCGAGCTGGCCGCCCACCTGGAAAACCTCGCCCTGTGCATGTTGTATGGCTCGCCGGACTTCATTCAGGACGCCGCCGTGGTGGCGCTGGGGCAGCCGCTGCCCGAGCTGGCCGCCATGCGTGAGGCTTACCGCCAACGCCGTGACCTGGTGTGCGAACAGCTGGCCGGCTGCCCGGGCCTCAAGGCGCTGAAGCCTGATGGTGGCATGTTCGTGATGGTCGATATCCGTGAGACCGGCGTAAGTGCCCAGGCCTTTGCCGACTTCCTGTTGGACAGCCAGGGCGTGTCGGTGCTCGCTGGCGAAGCGTTCGGCCCCAGCGCTGCCGGGCATATTCGCCTGGGCCTGGTGCTGGGCGATGCAGCGCTGGTCGATGCCTGCCAGCGCATCGCCCGCTGTGCCGACGAACTGAAGCGGGAGCACGGCCATGCGTGAGTATGCGCGGCTGTACATCGATGGCGCCTGGCAGGTGCCGAATGGGCAGGGCATGGCCGAGGTGATCGACCCGGCCACCGAACAGGCCATTGGCCGGGTACCCCTTGGCGCCGAGGCCGATGTCGAGCGGGCGGTGATGGCGGCGCGGCGG
This sequence comes from Pseudomonas sp. MM223, assembly GCA_947090765.1. Taxonomy (NCBI): domain Bacteria; kingdom Pseudomonadati; phylum Pseudomonadota; class Gammaproteobacteria; order Pseudomonadales; family Pseudomonadaceae; genus Pseudomonas; species Pseudomonas sp. MM223. The sequence goes on from OX352322.1 coordinate 2,680,977, forward strand.
GCCTTCGATGGCTGGTCGCGCACGCCGTCCAGCGTGCGCGCCGGGTACATCCGGGCATTGGTCGCACAGCTGAAAAACCACGCGGCGGAAATGGCCGACGTCATCACCGACGAGCTAGGCATGCCGGTGCAGTGGTGCCAGGCGGTGCAGGTCGAAGGCCCGATTGCCGGGCTGGAGCAATACGCCGAGCTGGCCGGGCTGATGGATGAGGTGCGTGAAGTCGGCAACTCGCTGGTGTACCGCGAGGCCGTTGGCGTGTGCGCATTCATCAACCCGTGGAATTACCCGTTGCACCAGATGATCGGCAAGCTGGCGCCGGCGTTGGCTGCCGGGTGCACGGTGGTGGTCAAACCCAGCCAGGAAACGCCGCTGCACGCATTTGTGCTGGCCGAAATGGTCGACGCCATCGGCCTGCCGGCCGGGGTGTTCAATCTGGTCAGCGGCCCGGGGGCCAAGGTGGGTGAGGCCTTGGCCCGCCACCCGCAGGTGGACATGGTGTCGTTCACTGGCTCCACCGGTGCCGGGGTGCGGGTAGCGCAAGCGGCCGCGCCGACGGTGAAGCGGGTGTGCCTGGAGCTGGGTGGCAAGTCGCCGTTGCTGATTACCGCCGACGCCGACCTGCACGCTGCGGTGCGCCATGGCGTGCAGGACGTGATGATCAACTCCGGGCAGACCTGCACGGCACTGACCCGCATGCTGCTGCCGGCCAGCCGCTACGCCGAGGCGCTGGAAATCGCCGAGGCCGAAACCCGTGCACTGGTCATGGGCGACCCGCGTGACCCGGCCAGCTTCCTCGGGCCGATGTGTTCGGCAGGCCAGCGGCGTACGGTGCTCGACTACATTCGCCAGGGCCAGGAGGAGGGCGCGCGCTTGTTGTGCGGTGGTGATCACGGCGGCTTCGAGCGCGGGTTCTACGTGGCGCCCACGTTGTTCGCCGACGTCGACAACCGCATGCGCATTGCCCAGGAAGAAATCTTCGGCCCGGTGCTGTGCCTGATCCCCTACGCCGACGAGGTCGAGGCGCTGGCGCTGGCCAATGACTCGCCGTTCGGCCTGTCCAGTGCGGTGTGGGCGGGCAGCCGCGAGCATGGCCTGGCGCTGGCGCGGCAGATACGGGCCGGGCAGTGCTTCATCAACGGTGGCGGGTTCAACTACCAGGCGCCGTTCGGTGGCTACAAGCAGTCGGGCAACGGCCGCGAGTGGGGCGAAGAAGGCTTGGCGGAGTTTGTCGAAGTGAAAGCGGTGCAGTGCTGAGCCGCTGCCGGAAAACAACCTGTTTTGTGTAAGGAGCCTGTTTGTGAATGTACTGATCGTCCACGCTCACCCCGAGCCGCAATCGTTCACCGCTGCCCTGCGGGACCAGGCCGTGGAAACCTTCCGCGCCCAGGGCCACCAGGTGCAGGTCAGCGACCTGTACGCCATGGGCTGGAACCCGGTGGCCAGCGCCGATGACTTCACCCAGCGTGAAAACCCCGAGTACCTGGTGTATGCCCTGGAGCAGCGCCAGGGCGTCAAGCGCGGCGCCATTGCCGCGGACATCCAGCAGGAGCTGGACAAACTGTTGTGGGCCGATTTGCTGGTACTGAACTTCCCGATTTTCTGGTTCTCGGCACCGGCGATGCTCAAGGGCTGGATCGACCGGGTGCTGGTGTCGGGGGTGTGCTATGGCGGCAAACGTTTCTACGACCAGGGCGGGTTGGCAGGCAAGAAGGCGCTGGTGACCGTGACCTTGGGCGGGCGCGAGCACATGTTTGGCGAGGGGGCGATTCATGGGCCGCTGGAGGATATGTTGCGGCCGATATTGCGCGGCACGTTGGCTTACGTGGGGTTTGAGGTGCTGCCACCGTTCGTGGCATGGCATGTGCCATATATCGGCGATGAAGCGCGCCAGGACTTCTTGCAGCAGTACCGGCAACGCCTGGAGCAGCTTTCGGACGACCAGCCACTGGTGTTCCCGCGGCTGGCGCAGTTTGATGAGGCGTTGTACCCGCTGACCTGAGTCGTGCGCAGCCCCCTGTAGGAGCGGCCTTGTGTCGCGATGGGCTGCGACAGCAGCCCTGACAATGTGTGCTGGGGCGCAGATCCTGGGGCTGCTGCGCAGCCCATCGCGACACAAGGCCGCTCCTACAAAAAAGCGCGTACGCAGCGAAGATCTAAAAACGACCACCCACACATTCGGGGTATGTCGCCCCTCGGCAAATCCCTCGATAGTGAACCCATCGGCTCGTTCCGGAGCACTCACACGATGGAGTTGCCATGCGCAAGGTACTGAAGGTGATTGGTGGTCTGCTGCTGGCGTCTGGTGCCAGCCTGGCCCAGGCGGCAGAGGTGGACAGCGGCAACACGTTACGGTTGTACAACTGGACCGACTACATCGGCGAAACCACCCTGGCCGACTTCGAGAAGGCCACCGGCATCAAGGTCATCTACGACACCTTCGACGGCTACGAAACGGTGCAGACCAAACTGCTTACCGGCCGTTCCGGCTATGACCTGGTCATGCTCAATGCCTCGCTGGTACCCCCGCTGATCAGCGCCGGCGTGTTCCAGGCGCTGGACAAGCAGCAACTGCCCAGCTGGCAAAACCTCGATCAGCAGGTGGTCAACAACCTGCAGGGCTACGATCCTGGGTTGAAGTATTCGGCGCCCTATACCTGGGGCAGTTCAGGGGTAACCTACAACGTCGACAAGATCACCGCGCGCATGCCCGACGCGCCGATCGGTTCGCTGGCTATGCTGTTCGACCCCAAGATCGTTTCGCGCTTCGCCGATTGCGGCGTCACGCTGATGGATGCGCCTACCGAGGTCATCCCGCTGGCCCTGCAGTACCTGGGCAAGGACCCGCGCAGCGCGTCGCCCGCCGACCTCAAGGCGGCCGAGCAACTGCTGCTGGGCATCCGCCCCTACATTCGCAAGTTCGACTCGGTCAACTACCTCACCAGCCTGCCCAATGGTGATGTCTGCCTGGCGCTGACCTGGTCCGGTGACTACGCCACCGCACAGGCCCGAGCGGTAGAAGCGAAGAAGGACATCAAGCTGTCGTTCTTCATCCCCCGGGAAGGTTCGCTGATCTGGTTCGACAACCTGTACATCCCCAAAGATGCGCCGCACGCGGCCAACGCCCACCGCTTCATCGAGTTCCTGCTGCAACCGCAGACCATGGCCAAGGTCACCGACTACATCCACTACGCCAACAGCAACGCCGCCGCCACCGCGCTGGTGCGTGACGACATCCGCCAGGACCCGGCCATCTACCCCGACGCACACACCCGTGAGCGCCTGTTCGCGCAGAAAACCCAGAGCCCCAAGGACATGCGCGCCATCACCCGGGTCTGGAGCACGGTCAAGACCGGTTTCTAACACTGCCCAACGATTTACGCCAAGGAGCTGCCCATGGCCACCCCAAGCAAAGCATTCACCATCGCCCACGACCCGCTGGTGGAAGCCGACAAGGCCCACTACATGCACGGCTACCATGTGTTCGACGAGCACCGTGAACAAGGTGCGTTGAACATCGTCGCCGGCGAGGGTGCCTACATTCGTGACGCCCAAGGCAACCGCTTCCTCGATGCCGTCGGCGGCATGTGGTGCACCAACATCGGCCTGGGCCGCGAGGAAATGGCCCTGGCCATCGCCGACCAGGTGCGCCAGCTGGCGTATTCCAACCCATTTTCCGACATGGCCAACGACGTGGCCATCGAGCTGTGCCAGAAGCTTGCGCAACTGGCGCCGGGCGACCTGAACCACGTGTTTCTCACCACCGGCGGCTCGACTGCGGTCGACACCGCCTACCGGCTGATCCAGTACTACCAGAACTGCCGCGGCAAGCCACACAAGAAGCACATCATCGCCCGCTACAACGCCTACCACGGCTCTACCACCCTGACCATGTCGATCGGCAACAAGGCCGCCGACCGGGTGCCAGAGTTCGATTACCACCACGACCTGATCCACCACGTCTCCAACCCCAACCCGTACCGCGCCCCGCATGACATGGACGAGGCCGAGTTCCTCGACTACCTGGTGGCCGAATTCGAGGACAAGATCCTGTCGCTGGGTGCCGACAATGTGGCGGCGTTCTTTGCCGAGCCGATCATGGGCTCGGGCGGGGTGATCATTCCGCCGCAGGGCTACTTCCAGCGCATGTGGCAGCTGTGCCAGACCTACGACATCCTGTTTGTCGCCGACGAGGTGGTGACCTCGTTCGGGCGCCTGGGCACCTTTTTCGCCAGCGAGGAGCTGTTTGGCGTAACCCCCGACATCATCACCACCGCCAAGGGCCTGACCTCGGCCTACCTGCCGCTGGGCGCGTGCATTTTCTCCGAGCGCATCTGGGCGGTGATTGCCGAGCCGGGCAAGGGCCGCTGCTTTACCCATGGTTTTACCTACAGTGGCCACCCGGTGTGCTGCACGGCGGCGCTGAAAAACATCGAGATCATCGAGCGCGAGCAACTGCTCGATCACGTCAAGGACGTGGGTGGTTACCTGGAGCAGCGCCTGCAAAGCCTGCGCGGGTTGCCGCTGGTGGGTGATGTGCGTTGCATGAAACTGATGGCTTGCGTCGAGTTCGTTGCCGACAAGGCCAGCAAGGCGCTGTTCCCGGACGAGGTGAACATCGGCGAACGCATCCACAGCAAGGCCCAGGCACGCGGGTTGCTGGTGCGCCCGATCATGCACCTGAACGTGATGTCGCCGCCGTTGATCGTCACCCATGCGCAGGTGGACGAGATTGTCGAAACCTTGCGCCAGTGCATCATCGAAACCGCGCGCGAACTGACCGCGCTTGGCCTGTACCAGGGCCGATGAACCTGGCGCAAAGGGCTGTGCGGGGGCGTGCCTGGCAGGCTAGACTGCCGGGCATGACCCAGGCCACTCCCGACACCCCGCTTACCCTGACAATGGGCGCGTTGCAGCAATGGCATGCGGCGCTGCAGCGTGCGCTTGCCCACAGCGATACGCCCGAGGCGCTGGAGTACGTGGCCGCTGCCATCGGCCAGCTGGTGCAGGTTGAATCGATGATGATCAGCCTTGAGTGCCAAGGGCGAGCGCCGCAGTTGCTGTACCAGCAAGGCATTCCCGAGCGGCACCGCGCCGCTGTGCTGGAGCGCTATTTCAGTGCCGGCTACCTGCTCGACCCGTTCTGCCTGGCCGTGCAAAGCGGCTTGGCCGAAGGCTTTTACCACTTGCAGGAAATCGCCCCCGATAACTTCTTCGACAGCGACTATTACAAGGCCTACTACCTGGGCACCGGTTGCAGCGAAGACAGCTACTACATCGTCGACCTCAGTGTTGGGCGCAAGTTGTCGCTGAGCCTGTTTCAGGGTTGCAGCGGCACGCCTTTGAGTACCGGGCAGGTCGACCTGTTGCGGGCGCTGGAGCCCATGGTGCGCGAACTGCTGGGGCGCTATGCCCGGCATAACCTGGAGCCCGGTGCCGCACCGGCCGAACACGGCGGCCTGCAAGCAGCGTTCGACAGTTTTGGTTGCCAGGTGCTGACCGACCGCGAGCGCGAGGTGGCACACATGATCCTGCGCGGGCACTCGGTGAAGTCGACCGCACTGGCGCTGGGCATCTCGCCGGAGACCGTGCGCATGCACCGCAAGAACCTGTACCTGAAGCTGGAGATCAACTCGCAGTCCGAGTTGTTTGCGCGGTTTATCGACTGGTTGCGCAGCGATCACCTCGAAAATTAGAGCCTGATCCCGGTTAGTCTAGGTTGCAGGGGGCTGCTGCGCAGCCCATCGCCGGCAAGCCAGCTCCCACCCCGACCGCATCAAGTTCAAGCCATGCGCCCTAACTGTGGGAGCTGGCTTGCCGGCGATAGGGCCGGTAGCCCTATCACAAAGCGGCCAGTCGAGCCTCCAGCGCGGCAATGTGTGCCTGTAGCCGTTCATGCTCCTGGCGCTCGGCGCTGATATCTTCGAACACGCTGATCAGGTGCTCCGGTTCGCCATTGGCATGGCGTTGCAGCGACGTGCGGGCGCGTACCCAGATGTACTCGCCGTTCTTGTGGCGCACGCGTTTTTCCACTTCGTAGCGCTCGGTTTCACCGGCCAGCATGCGTTGCAGCAGTTGCAGGTTCTGCGCCAGGTCGTCGGCGTGGGTGATCTGCTGGAAGGTCATGCCGTAGAGTTCATCGGCGCGGTAGCCCAGCATCTCGCACAGGCTGTTGTTGACCCGCTGCCAGGTGCCGTCCGGGTCGATGTAGGCCAGGGCGCCCCAGGCCAGCTCGAAGATCGCCCGGAAGCGTTCCTCGCTTTGGCTCAGCGCCTGCTGGGCCACCTGGCGTTCGGTGTTGTCCATGCTGATGCCGACCATCTTCACCGAGCGCCCGGCACTGTCGCGTACTACCGTGGCGCGGGAAGAAATCCAGCGGACTTCACCGTCCGGTCGGGTGATGCGGAAGTCGCATTCACAGCCTCTGCCGTCTGCCACCGCGTCGGCGTACATCACCTGCATGCGCTGCACATCCTCGTCGGGCAGGTGTTTCCAGAAGTCTTCGTTGTGGTGGACCGGCCAGCCATACACCTGCTCGACGTTGGGCGAGTAGGTGACTTCGTCGCTGATCAGGTTCCATTCCCAAGTAACGATGCGTGCGCCTTCCTGGGCCAGCTTCATGCGCGTTTCGCTTTCCATGATCTCGGCGGTCAGGCGCCGGCGCAGGTCGGTCATCGGCAGCTCGACCACTTGTGGCTGCTGGATGTTCTGCAGCGCCTCGTCGCCATAGCGCAACCATATCCAGTTGACCTTGAGAAAGTCGGCCAGCTTGCGCAGGTTGTCGTAGTCGATCTCGCCGCCTCGCGTCCACTTGTGCACAGCGGTGCGCGAAATGCCCAGCGCCGTGCCCACGGCTTGCAGGGTCAGCTTGTGATGCTCGAGCAGTTCCTTGAGGCGGAAGGCGAAGCTGTTTTCCAACATCGGCAGGGTGTCCTGATCTGGGCCAAGACCTGCCAGTATACGCAAGCCGTCAACTTTTGGTTGACGGCTGTTCAGCTTCACGCGGTCACGATGGGGCTATTGTTTTGTGCTGGCTCTACTGGCCTCATCGCCGGCAAGCCAGCTCCCACAGGTACTGCACATGACTTGAGGGCGATACGGTCGAAGTGGGAGCTGGCTTGCCGGCGATGAGGCCAGTGCAGGCAACATCAACTGGGCAAGTTGTTACAGGTCCAGCACCAGCCGGGCAGTACGGGCGCGGGAGACGCACAGCATGATGCTCTGCTGGGCGGCTTTTTCTTCGTCGCTCAGGTACTGGTCGTAATGCTCGGCCTCACCTTCAAGAATCGCCGTCTCGCACGTACCGCATACGCCTTCGCGGCACAGGCACTCGACCTTGGCGGCCTTCGACTTCTCGATGGCTTGCAAAATGGTCATGCCTTCTTCTACCTGCAGCTCAACGCCCGATTGCGCCAGCACCACGGTAAAGGCACTGCCGGCAACCGGGGTGGCGGCAAACTGTTCCCAATGCACGCGCTGCTCGGCAATGCCGGCCTGGGCGGCGCAGGCGATGACCGCGTCGATCAGCGGTTTGGGGCCACACACGTACAGGTGCGCCTGCTCGTCCAGCCCTGCGCACAGGGCAGCCAGGTCAAGCTTGCGGTCGAGGCTGTCGATGTAGAACTGCGTGTTGGCTGCATGCGGGCCGTTGGCCAACTGGTCCTGGAACGCGCCGTGCTCTGGTGCGCGGAAGGCATAGTGCAGCTCGTAGTCGGTGCTGCCGCCTTCCAGCTCATGCAGTTGCGCCAGGAACGGGGTAATGCCGATGCCGCCGGCAATCAGTACGTGACGGCCAGCCGAAGGGTCGAGGGCGAACAGGTTGTTGGGCGAGGAGATGGTCAGGCGGGTGCCGACTTCCACCTGCTGGTGCATGAACGCCGAGCCGCCCTTGGACTGCTCTTCCAGGCGCACGCCGATCTGGTAGCTGCGGGTGTCGCGCGGGTCGCTCATCAACGAGTAGGCGTTGCTGAACTGGCTGCCGTCAGCGCCTTGCATCTGCACGATGACGTGGCTGCCACCGGTGAAGGCGGGCATCGCCGCGCCGTCTTCGCGGGCCAGGGTAAAGCGCTTGATCAGCGGCGTGGCGTGTTCCACGTCGGTTACGCGTACGCTGAACATTTCATAAGTGTTGGCCATGGTTCACCTCGACTGCCTGGGTGCGCGGCAGGCCCTGCCGCGCACCTTTTACGTGCAAATAAACGTGGAACGGTTGCCATCAATCGTCGAGGTGGGCCACGGCGATCAGGTTGTGGAAGTGGGCAATGCCGTGTTCGCTCATGCCACTGCGCTCGCGGTCGGCCATGATGCGGCCCTGGCCACGGTAGCCACGCGACTTCAGGCCCTTCTGCACGCTTTCGACCAGGCGCAGGTCTTCTGGGCGGAACACTTCGCGGTACCAGTCGATCAGCTTCTGCTGTTCTTCGGTGATGTCCTTGTTGAGGAAGTAGATGTCATAGTGCTGCAGGGTGGTTTCGGCATCGACCGGGAACTCGTAGATCACGGTCATGAAGTTGGCCCCTGGCGGCACGTTGAACATGGTGCACGGCCAGGCCCAGAAGCCGGCGAACGACGGGTCTTTCACGCTTTCGTCAAACTTGAACGACTGCTCCGAAGGTTTCGCCAGGCCATATTGCAGGGTCCAGTTACCGTGCATGGTGTGGCTGTACTGGCCAACGTCCACCGAGTCGGAGAAGCCCGGGTGGGCCGGGGCGCAGTGGTAGCATTCCAGGTAGTTGTCGACGATCGACTTCCAGTTGGCCGGGGTGTCGCTGACGAAGCGCGCCGCCAGGTGCAGGTCGTCGATTACCGCACAGGCTTCACGCATGCGTGCTTGCATGCCTGGCAGCTGGTCTTCGACGGAGCCCGCGTCCATGTCCATGTTGATGAAGATGAAGCCGGCGTATTCCTCTACGCGCAGTTGCACCAGGGTGGAATTCTCTTTGTCGAAGTTGACCACGTTGTCGCAGTTGCGGGCGTGGGCCAGTTCGCCGTCGAGCTTGAAGGTCCAGGCGTGGTAGGGGCAGGTGATGACGTTCTTGGCCTTGCCGCTGCCGCTGAGCAACTGGTGGCCACGGTGCGGGCAGACGTTGTAGAACGCACGCAGCACGCTGTCACGGCCGCGCACCACGATAATGCTCTCGCCAATCACTTCGCGGGTGATGTAGGCATTGTTGTCTGCCACTTCGCTGCGGTGGCCCACGCAGATCCAGCTGCGGGCGAAGATGGCTTCTTTCTCGTGTTCGAACACCGCGGCCTTGGTGTAGAAATTGGCCGGGATGGTGAAGGCCTCGTCGGCGTTCGCGCAGAAATCGGCGGGCAGGCGTTTGAAGTCGTTCATGACAGGTTTCTCACAAGCTCGGTTTATAGTTGTTGGTTAACGCGTATCTGTTGGTTAACAGATCAGGCAAAAAAAATTACACCGCTTCAAAGGGGCCGCACTGCGGCCCCTTTGATTGAATCAATGCACGGCAGCAGCGCTGCGCGGAGCCTGTTCGGCAGGTTGTTCACCGGCCATCCGTGCAGCTTCTTCTTCGATAACGTGGGCTGGTACCTGGCCGTAGTCGGCGATCATCCACTTGAAGAAGCCGTAGATCTTCACCAGCAGAATCACCATGAACGGGATTGCGGTAAGCACCACGGCGGTTTTCATGGTGGACAGCGAGGCTTTGGCGAACAGCATGGCCAGCGGCACCAGGGTCAGCACCACGCACCAGAACAAGCGGTGGGTTGGCGTCGGGTCGTCACCTTCACGCAGGTTGCGGGTGCTGGTGGCAGCCACCGCGTAGGCCGCGGCATCCATGTGCGAAGCACAGAAGATGGCCATGATGAACAGGTACACGCCAAGGAACACCTGGCCCCACGGCAAGGCCAGCAGCAGGTGCGTCACGGCCGATTCGCCGCCTTGTTCGGCGAGCATTTTCGGTACGTCCACTGCGCCGGTGATGAACTGGTGCATGCTGTAGCTTTCCAGCGCGCCGAAGAAGAACCAGCAACCGAAGCTGCCCCCCAGCAGCAGGGCCAGGACCACTTCCTTGATCTGCCGGCCGCGCGACACGCGGGTGACGAACATGGCCACGCCCGGGGCGTACGACACCCACCACAGCCAGTAGAACACCGTCCAGTTGCGGGTAAAGGCACCGTCGCCCGCCGGGTCGGTGAACAGGCTCATGTGCACGTAGTTCTGGATCATCAGGCCAATCGAGTTGGCGGTGTTGTTGAGGGTGAACTGGGTCGGGCCCACCAGCAGCACGACCGCGGCAAACACCAGCGCGCCGATGCACACCATCTTGCTCAGGCGCTGCAGGCCACCATCGATACCGATGTAGGAACTGAGCGAGAACATCACCGCCACGCCGCCAATCACCATCAATTGCACGGTGAAGGTATCCGGGGTGCCGGTCAGGTCATGCAGGCCGCGCGTCAGGGTAGAGGCGGTGAGGGCCAGCGACACGGTCAGTGCGCCCATCATGGTCAGCAGGAAGATCAGGTCGACGGTACGGCCTACTGGGCCGGTGGCCTTGAAACCTGTCACCGCTTCGATAACCGAAGCCAGGTTCAGGCCGCTCTTCTTGCGTACATGGAAGTGATAGGCCATGGCCAGCGAGGCCAGGGCGTAGATCGACCAGGCGCTGATACCCCAGTGGAAGAACGAATAGCCCACGCTGTACTCGAGTGCCTTGGGGGTAGCGGCGGCGATGTTCAGGCCTGGGGTCTGGTAGTAGTAGGCCCATTCCATCACGCCCCAGTAGAGGGTCGACGAACCCATGCCGGCACAGATGAACATGAACACCCAGGTGGCGGTGGCGTATTCAGGCTTGCCACTGCCCAGGCGGATGTTGCCGTACTTGCTGAAGGCCAGGTACAGCACTGCCAGGGTACTGGCGAACACCAGCACCTGCACACTGGTACCAAAGGTGCGGGTGGACAGCTCGAACAACTGGTTGGCGGCGCTTTCAGCCTGGGCGGGGAAGGCTGCAAGGCCGATCACGGTGAGCAGTACGGCGATCAGGCTCACGGTAATCAGGAACACATCAATCTTTTTATTCTTGTGCGACATCATCGTCTCCTGGACGTTGGCGTACTTGTTATACCCGGCAGGCATCCGGGGTGTTGCGGTACCACTCCTTCCTTGGTGGTTAACTGCTAGTTAACTAATATCTAATGGTTAACAGATTTTGCATACAATCCACGCCGCTCGCAAGAGGCAAAGGGCCGATTGTCAGACACTTCTGACAATCGGCCCCGTGTGCATCAGCCTTCGATCAGCGCGGTGATGGCCTGGCCTACTTGCTGGGTAGACTGCTGGCCACCCATGTCGCGGGTCACGTCACCGGCGGCGATGACCTGCTCGATGGCTTTGAGGATGTCGTCGTGAGCCGCGCGGTAGCGGGGGTCGGCGCCGTCGTTGCCGAGGAAGTCGAGCATCAGCGCACCGGACCAGATCATCGCGATCGGGTTGGCGATGTTCTTGCCGTAGATGTCTGGTGCCGAGCCGTGCACCGGCTCGAACAGCGACGGGAACTTGCGCTCGGGGTTCAGGTTGGCCGATGGCGCGATGCCGATAGTGCCGGCGCAGGCCGGGCCGAGGTCGGACAGGATGTCGCCGAACAGGTTCGAAGCCACGACCACGTCGAAGCGGTCCGGTTGCAATACGAAGCGGGCGCAGAGGATATCAATGTGCTGCTTGTCCCAGCTGATTTCCGGATAATTGGCTGCCATCGCGGCGGTGCGCTCGTCCCAGTACGGCATGCTCACGGCCATGCCGTTGGACTTGGTGGCCGAGGTGACGTGCTTGCGCTTGCGGGTCTGGGCCACTTCGAAGGCATACTTGAGAATGCGGTCGACGCCACGGCGGGTAAATACCGATTCTTGCAGCACGAACTCGTTCTCGGTGCCTTCGAACATGCGCCCGCCCAGCGACGAGTACTCGCCTTCGGTGTTTTCGCGGATGACCACGAAGTCGATGTCGCCGGGTTCACGGCCAGCCAGCGGGCAGGGTACGCCGGGGAACAGGCGCACCGGGCGAATGTTCACGTACTGGTCGAAGTCACGGCGGAACTTGAGCAGCGACCCCCACAGCGAGATGTGGTCAGGCACTTTGTCTGGCCAGCCCACGGCACCAAAGTACAGGGCGTCGAACCCCTTGAGCTGTTCGAACCAGTCATCCGGCATCATCTTGCCGTGGGCCAGGTAGTAGTCGCAGCTGGCCCACTCGAAGAACTCGAAGCTGATGTCCAGCCCATGCTTGCGCGCAGCGGCCTCGACCACACGAATGCCTTCAGGCAGTACTTCGTTGCCGATGCCGTCGCCTGGGATTGCCGCGATTCTGAAGGTCTTGCTCATGGGGGTGCACTCGTTGTCTAGGGAACAGGTGCTGGCCATGCTATAAGGGCTTGGCCTGGAGATAATCTGGCCAATCATTGATTCTTGGAACACGATACGTGAACAATCTGCCCAGCCTCGACGACCTCAACATCTTCCTGCAAGTGGCCAAGCGCGCCAGCTTCGCGGCCGTGGCCGACGAGCTGGGCATGTCGGCGGCGTATATCAGCAAGCGCATTCGCATGTTGGAGCAAACCCTGGAGGTGCGCTTGCTGCACCGCACCACTCGGCGGGTGACGGTGAGCGAGGAGGGCGAGCGCGTGTATCAATGGGCGTTGCAAATCTTCGATGCGGTGCAGCGCATGGGCGACGACATCAGTGCCCAGCACCGCGAGCCGGCCGGGCAGTTGCGCATCGCCAGCAGCCTGGGCCTGGGCCGGCGCTTTGTGGCGCCGGCTTTGTCGGAACTGGCTGAACGCTACCCGCGGCTGGACATTCGCCTGGATGTGCACGACCGCCTGGTGGACCTGATTGCCGAAGGTGTCGACCTGGACATACGCGTGGGCAACGCCATTGCTCCCAACCTGATCGCCAAGCCGCTGGCACGCAACCGCCGGGTACTGTGTGCTGCGCCGGCGTACCTGGCGCGGCGCGGTACCCCCAAGGTACTGGGCGACCTGGGCAGCCACGACTGCCTGGTGATCAAGGAGCGTGACCATCCGTTTGGCGTGTGGCAACTGATGGGCCCGGACGGCGAAGAAGGCGTGCGGGTGACCGGCGGCCTGTCGACCAACCATGGCGAAGTGGCGCACCAGTGGTGCCTGGACGGGCGCGGGATATTGTTGCGTTCATGGTGGGACGTGCACGACAGCCTGCAGGACGGGCGCCTGGTGCAGGTGTTGGAGGCTTATCACCAGCCGGCGGATATCTGGGCGGTGTACACCTCGCCGTTGGCCAGTTCGGCCAAGGTGCGGGTGGCGGTGGACTTTTTCCGGCAGTACTTTGCCGAGCGTTACAGCTTGCCGGAGTAGGCCGCCCCCAAAACATGCGCGCTCCGCTTTTGATTTTTTGTGGGATCAACTGTCTTGCACCATCAATCAGGCTACCGCATCACCCTGTAGGAGCAGCCTTGTGCTGCGAAGAGGCCGGTAAGGCTGGATGGCCTCTTCGCAGCACAAGGCTGCTCCTACAAAAATCAAAAACGGAGCGCGGTGGCCTTCAGGCCACCGGTATCCGGGAGACCGCCTTCACTTCGCGCAGCGCCAGGCTCGACTGGATCGAGGCAATCCCCGGCTGACGGCGCAACACCTCTTCGACAAACCGCCCATAACTCTCCAGGTCAGTCGCCAGCACCGTCAGCACATAATCGGCCTCCCCGGTCACCTTGTGGCACGACAGCACCTGCGGCAGCTTCAGGATCACCTGCTCGAATTCATCCGGCGCCTCGGCCGAATGGTTGCCAAAGCGCACCTGGGCAAACGCCATTACGTCGTACCCCAGCTTCCTGCGGTCGAGGTTGGCCTGGTAGTCCTTGATGATGCCCAGCTCTTCCAGCCGTTTGCGCCTGCGCCAGCAAGGCGTCACGGTCATCGACAGGCGCTCGCCCAGCGCAGCGCTCGACAGGGTGCCGTCCTCCTGCAAAAGGCGCAGCAGTTCGCGGTCAGTGTCGTCCAGTTGTTCAACAGCAAAAGCTTTGCTCATGGGTGGCCGGCTTTGTGAATACTTTGCTCAAGCATCGGGTTTGGTTGAGCATAAAGCAAAGCATTTTCACCGTCTTGTCGCGAAAATTGGTTATCCGGTAACCCCTTGAAAAAGGACATTCGCGTGCTGACAATCTTTAGCAACAACCACCGCTTGCACCATGGCTCGGAACTGAAGGGCGGCGCCATCACACCCTCGTTCGAAAACCCCCAGCGTGCCGACACCGTGCTGGCCCGGGTGCACAGCACCGGCCTTGGCGATGTCATAGCCGAACAGGCTTTCGACCGTGCCTGCTACGTGGCGGCGCACAGCGAGCGTTATGTAAGCTTCCTGGAAAACGCCTGGCAGGAATGGGCCGCCACCGGAAAGACCCACGATGCCTTGCCGCTGGTGTGGCCAGTGCGCGACCTGGCCATCGACCGTGAGCCCGGCTTCATCGACGGCAAGCTGGGCTTTTATGCCATGGACGCGGGCGCACCGATCACCGCCGGCACCTGGGCGGCGGTGCGCAGCAGCGCCAACGTTGCCTTGACCGGCATGCAGCGCATTATCGACGGTGCCGACAGTGCCTTCGCCCTGTGCCGCCCACCGGGCCACCATGCGGCCCGGGAATACATGGGCGGCTACTGCTACCTGAACAACGCCGCCATCGCCGCCGAGCGCTGCCTGAGCCAGGGTGCCAAGCGCGTGGCCGTGCTGGATGTGGACTTCCACCACGGCAATGGCACACAGAACATCTTCTACGATCGCCCCGATGTGTTGTTCGCCTCCCTGCATGGCGACCCGCACGTCTCTTACCCGTACTTCTCTGGCTATGCCCATGAAAAAGGCGCAGGTGCCGGCGAGGGCTTCAACGCCAACTACCCGATGGGCAAGGGCACGCGCTGGGCCGAGTACCAGTTGGCATTGCAGGACGCGCTCAAGCGCATCGTCGCGCACAAGCCTGAATTCCTGGTCGTGTCGCTGGGTGTCGACACCTTCGAAGATGACCCGATCAGCCACTTCAAGCTCACCAGCGAAGACTTCCTGCGCATGGGCGCCGAGATCGCCAGTGCCGGTATCCCGACCCTGTTCGTGATGGAAGGCGGCTACATGGTCGACGAAATCGGCATCAATGCAGTGAACACCCTGCAAGGTTTTGAAAGCGCGCGCTAACCCGCGTAACAAGCCGTGGTAAAGCCGGTAAAGGGCTTCGCCACGGCACCGCGACATGTGACAGGCCAACAATAACAAGAGGTCGCCATGCAAGACATGCCCGCAAGCCTTGAGCAAAGCAAACCGCTAACCCCCGACCGAGAGGGGCACCTGCAACGCACGCTGGAAAACCGCCACATCCAGCTGATTTCCATAGGCGGCGCCATCGGTACCGGCCTGTTCATGGGCTCGGGCAAGGTGATCGCGCTGTCCGGCACCTCGATCCTTTTGGTGTACGCCATCCTCGGGTTCTTCGTGTTCTTCGTCATGCGCGCCATGGGCGAGTTGCTGTTGTCCGACCTGCGCTTCAAGTCGTTCGCCGATATCGTTGCCCACTACCTGGGGCCGCGCGCCGGCTTTGTGCTGAGCTGGTCATACTGGCTGAGCTGGAGCGTGGCGGTGGTCGGCGACGTGGTCGTGGTGGCCGGGTTCTTCCAGTACTGGTACCCCGACGCACCGGCCTGGCTACCCGCGTTCTTCACCCTGTTCGTGCTGCTGGGGCTGAACATGCTGGCGGTGCGGATATTTGGCGAGGTGGCGTTCTGGTTCGGCATCATCAAGATTGTGGCCATCGTGCTGTTGATCATCACGGCTGCGGTGATGATCGCCACCTCCTATACCTCACCCAATGGCGTGGTGGCTTCGTTGTCCAACGTGGTCGCGCCGGGTGCGGTGCTGCCCCATGGCATCAGCGGTTTTTTTGCCGGGTTCCAGATTGCCGTGTTTTCCTTTGCCGGCACCGAGCTGATCGGTACCACCGCCGCCGAGGCGAAGAACCCGCATCGCTCGCTGCCCAAGGCCATCAACACCATCCCCTTGCGTATTCTGCTGTTCTACATCCTGGCGCTGGTGTGCATCATCAGCGTGGTGTCGTGGGCCGAGGTGCCGGCCAACCGCAGCCCCTTTGTCGAACTGTTCCTGCTGGCCGGTTTCCCGGCGGCGGCGGGCATGATCAACTTCGTGGTACTGACCTCGGCAGCTTCTTCGGCCAACAGCGGCGTCTACTCGGGCTGCCGGATGCTGTTCGGGCTGGCCGAGCGGCGTAACGCGCCGGCCTTGTTCGCCAGGCTTTCGGCACTGAGCGTGCCGGTGTACAGCCTGGTGTTTTCCGGGGTGTGCATGCTGATCGGGTTGAGCCTGCTGTTCATCATCCCCGAGGTGATGACGGTGTTCACGCTGATTTCGACCGTGTCGGCAATCCTGGTGATCTTTACCTGGTCGATGATCCTTGCTGCGTACCTTGCCTACCGCAAACGCAACCCGGCTGCGCACAAAGCCTCGGCGTTCAAGCTGCCGGGCGGGGTGCCGATGGCCGTCACCACCTTGGGCTTCCTCGGCTTTGTGCTGGTGCTGCTGGCGCTGCAGCCGGATACCCGGTTGGCGCTGTGCGTCATGCCGTTGTGGTTCGTGTTCCTGCTGCTGGCCTACCGCCACCGCCAACACACATGACCCCTGTAGGAGCAGCCTTGTGCTGCGAAGAGGCCATTGAAACCAGCACAATGTTGTTGCTCATACCGGCCCCTTCGCAGCACAAGGCTGCTTCTACAAAAGCATGCGGCGCGTTCGTATATACCTCCCGGTATATGGACAGCCCATCACCTGCCGAATAGCTTAAGCCCTCGACGGGGCACGCCTTGCACGCACCATAACAACAACGATGCCCTGTGACATTTCAGTCCTGCCAACCCCACAACTCTAAAAATGAGGCGGCAAATGGAAAGCATCGGCACCTATGTCATCTACGTCATCATGGTGTGCGCGGTACTGGGTGCCGTGGCATCCATCTACAACCCTGAAGGCGAACTGGGCCAGGAGTTCATCGCCGGCTTGCACAGCATTGGCCCCATCTTCATCCCCGTGGCCGGCATCATGGCGGCAATCCCGTACATCGCTGCGGGCATCAGCCATGTGATAGCGCCACTGTTTCTGGCCATCGGCGCCGACCCGGGCATCGCCGGCCCCATCTTCATCGCTTCGGACATGGGCGGCTACCAGCTGGCCAAGGCGCTGGCGCAAAGCCCGGAAGGCTGGATTCTCGGCCTGATCACCGGCTTTCAGTGCGGCGCCACGATCATCTTCGTCGTCCCGGTAGGGTTGGCCATGCTGCGCAAGGTCGACCACAAGTACATGGCCCTGGGGATCATGGCCGGGCTGCTGACCATCCCGGTGAGCATCATGATCATTGCCATGACCATGCAGGCCCTGGGCCTGAGCGTGCGCCCCGACATCGCCACCACCGGCGCCGCCACCCAGGCGCTGCACTTCACCTGGGCGATGCTGCTGCGCAACCTGATGCCGCTCATTCTGTTCTGCATCGCCCTGGCCGCGGCGTTGCGTTATTTCCCGACGCTGATGGTGTACGTGTTCCTCAAGCTTGGCCAGTTCATGTACATCGCCGTGGTGCTGGTGCTGGTGGCCTCCATCGTGCAGTACTTCACCGGCCTGTTCAGCCATCTGTTCGGCAGCTGGGGCTTTGCGCCGATCATCGCCGATGCCGATGACCAGTTCCGCGCCCTGGAAATTGCCGGCTACATCGGCCTGATGTTGTGCGGGGCGTTCCCCATGGTGCACCTGCTCAAGCGCTTCCTTGCCCGGCCGATCGAGCGGGTGGCCTCGCGCTTTGGCATGTCGGGTGTTGGCGCGGCCGGCGTGCTGGCGGCCTCGGCCAATATCCTGGCCATGTTCCGCCTGGTCAGCGAAATGCCGCCCAAGGACAAGGTGCTGGTGATTGCCTTCTCGGTGTGCGCTGCCTTTACCTTTGGCGACCACATGGCCTTCTCGGCCAACTTCCAGCCGTCGCTGATCCTGCCACTGATGATCGGCAAGCTCAGTGGCGGCCTGATCGCGATGCTGCTGGCCAGTTGGCTGGCGGTGCCCAAGGCGCAGGAGATGGGGCGTGAGGACGACGCTGCAGGTGCCTTCAAGGTGGTGGCCGAGCCGTCCTGAGCAAAAAGCGTCATGCACATGATCCGGAGCGTCCAGGGCGCCCCGGATTTTGTGCTTTTTGCCGATCAAGGCGGTAAGGTCGTTCAGGCCTTCCGTGCACGAGCGTGGTGAACAATGACAAAAGATGAGGCGAACGGGCTTGCGGCGGTGATCGACGCAATTGGCAGCGACTCTTTGGGGGCGGCGCTGGATGCGTGGCTGCGCAGCAAGCTGGCGTTCGACATGAGTTGCGCTTACCTGTTCCAGTTCAACCAGCCTGCGTTGCTGGTGCATAACGGCTACAACCACTCGGTGACCGAGCGCACCCTGAATGCGTATGTGCGCGGCGGTTACCTGCTTGATCCGTTTTACGTCGCCTGCGTCAACGAGCACCCTGCCGGGTTGTGGCGCATGAGCGAACTGGCACCTGACTGCTTCTTCTCTTCAGGGTTTGCCATCTCCAAGGATATCCACCCCTGTGTGTCGTCCGATTACGGTACGGCGGTGGAGGAGGTGGGCTTCATCATTCCCTTGCGGCCCCAGGTGGCGATTGTCCATTCGCTGATGCGCAACCACAGCAGTGGTGATTTCAGTGACGCGGAAATGGACCTGCTGGCAGGGATGGCGCCGTTTCTGGCATCGGTATTCGGCCAGCACTGCCGGTTGCGTTATGCCGACCGCCTGCGCGCTTCACTGGAGGGGGCGGTGCTGGAGGATGCCTTTGTCGAGATCCTGCAAGGGCAACTGACGGAGACCCAGCGCTATATCGCCAAGCTGCTGTTGCAGGGGCACAGCAATGCATCGATTGCGCGGCAGATGAACATTTCCGATGGGACGGTGAAGGTGCACAAGCACAACATTTACCAGCGGCTGGAGATATCCACCAACGCCGAACTGTTCCGGCTGTTTATCGACTACCTGGCCAAGGCCTGAGATAGCAAGGGGCCGCGTTGCGGCCCAATCGCCGGCAAGCCGCTCCCACAGGTACAACACAGGCCTCAAGGGCAGTGCTATTCCTGTGGGAGCTGGCTTGCCGGCGATTGGGCTGCAAAGCAGCCCCTGTATGCAGCAAGTTCAGGTTATTTGAACAACGGGCTCAGGTGTTCGCTGAGGTAGATCCCCTGCGGGTCAAGCTGGCGGCGCAGCTTGCGGAAGTCATCGGCGCGCGGGTAGATGGCACTGACATCTTCACCGGTCAGGAAGTGCAGCTTGCCCCAGTGCGGCCGGGCGCCATACGAGCGCAGGATCTGATCCACCGCCCGCAGGTAGTCCCAGTAGTCGGTACCCGGCTGGCCAGACACCGAAATGGTGGCGCTGTCCTGCTCGAAGAAGGGGCTCATCCACGCCCCGTCGCCGGCAGTGAAGCGGTATTCGATGGGGTAGATGGCCTCGGGGAAGTCTTCCAGCATCAGTTTGCGCACTGCGCGCAGCGCTTCCTTGCTGTGGCGCACAGGCACCGCGTATTCCAGTTCGTGGAAGTTGGGCAGGTACTCGATGGGGTACACATCCGAGCTCGTAGGCCACTTTCTCGAACGCGCTCTCCCAGGCCGGGCGGTCGGTGATGTCCATGACTTTCACTTCGCACACGTCGGTGGTGCGCCCGCTGGTGGAGGTGGCGGCGGTATCGGGCAGGCAATAGCAATGGCGGCTCTGCTCGTAGGGGCACCAGAAGAAGCTGAAATGGCGGTGCTTGCGCGCCAGTTCATCGTGCTTTTCCATCACGCTTTCGAAGTCTTCCCGCCAGATGCGCTCGTGCAGGTTGAAGCTGTCGGTCACCTGCAAGGTCAGCTCCGAAACGATGCCTAGCACGCCCAGCGACACCCGGCCGGCCTGCAGCAGGTCGGGGGTGCTTTCGTCCACCACCAGGACCTCGCCATTGGGCTGCACCAGCTTCATGCCGACAATCGACGAAGCCAGGTTGCCCAGGGTCAGCCCGGTACCGTGGGTGCCGGTGGTCAGGGCGCCGGCAATCGACTGGCTGTCGATGTCGCCCTGGTTGACCATCGACAGCCCGGCCGCACGCAAGGCCTTGCCGAAGGCATTGATGGTGGTGCCGGCGGCTGCGGTGACGCGCTTTTTCTCGTGGTCGATATGGCGCACGCCACTCATGTTGGCCAGGCTCAGGTGCAGGCCGTTGGTGAGTGCCACCGGGGTAAAGGAGTGCCCGGAGCCTGCCACGCGCACGTTCATGCCGTTGCTGCTGGCCTGGTTCACCATCGAGCACAGTTCGTCCTCGCTGGCCGGCGCACCGCGCGCGGCGCGGATGCAGGACTGGTTGCCGGCCCAGTTGCGCCAGTGCGCGTGTTCCAGGCCAAATTCGTTGATATGCATGTTGTTGGAAGAGGTGGTCACGTAGGTCTCTCCTGCTTGTTGTTCTTTTAGTCAGATGGCCGTGTAGCCGTTGTCGGCAAACAGGTGTGCGCCGTTCACGAAGCTGGCGTCGTCACTGGCCAGGAACAAGGCTGCGCTGGCCACTTCCGAGGGCTCACACAAGCGCCCTTGGGCAGCAGCGATGGCCTCCTCACTCACGTCCACGCCATGCTTGCGCAGCATGTCGATTTCGCGCAGGCCGTGGGCGGTGGCGATAAAACCCGGGCAGATGGCGTTGGCGCGGATGCCCCGGTCGCGGAACTCCACGGAGATGGCCCGGGCGAACATGTGCGTGGCGCCCTTGCTGGTGCAATACAGCACCTCCATCGGTGTACCCACCACGGCCGAGATGGAGGAGGTGCAGACGATGCTGCCGCCACCGGCCGCCAACATGCCGGGCAGTACGGCGCGGGTGACCAGGAACATGCTTTTCACGTTCACTGCCATGACCCGGTCCCATTCCTCTTCGCTGGTGTCCAGAAAGGGCAGGGCTGCCAGGATGCCGGCGTGGTTCATCAGTACCGTGATATGGCCAAAGGCATTTTCCACGGCGGCTACAGCGGCCTTCACCTGTTGTGCATCCGATACATCCGCTGCGGCGAAAATGGCCTCGTAACCTGCATCACGCAATTGCCGCGCGACTTCGGCGCCCTTGCTACCGGGCAGGTCGACAATGCCGACCTTTGCCCCTTCTGCTGCGAACAGCTCCGACGCGGCCAGCCCGCAGCCACCCGCACCGCCAGTGATCAGCGCCACCTTGCCGTTAAGACGTCCCGCCATGTTCGACTCCCGTTGGTTTTTATTGATCTGTTCTTGCAGCCCGGGCGTTTCGCGATTCGCGTGTCGGAGCATGAAACAGATCAACGGGAACATCCATATACCGATGGGTATACGGGCAGGCATAGGCTATGGGGCAGGGGTGCACAGGCCCTGTGGTTTACTCACCCGACCTGCTGGGCGATCAACGCCAGGCACCGCTGTACGATCGGGCTCACATCACCCTTGCGCCGGCTGAGGATGATCGGGCTGACGGCGCTGCTATCCAGCAAACCGACATACTCGATATCGGTGCGGTGCTGCTGTTGGACCGACGCCGGTACCAGGGTCACCCCCACGCCGACGGCCACCAGGCCGATGGCCGTCTGCAGTTCGTTGGCCCACTGGCTGACGCGGATGCTCATGCCGTGCTGGGCGAACAGCGCCAGCACGTGGTCGGCATAACTGGGCCGGGGGTTGGCCGGGTAAAGGATGAACGCCTCGCCAGCAAGCTGGGCGAGGCTGAGCGGGCTGCCCGCCAGCGGGTGGCCCTTGGGCAGCACGGCCACCAGCGGGTCTTCACGCAGTACCTGTTGCGCAATGGCCGCATCCTCGATGCGAATGCGCCCGAAGGCGATGTCGATGCGCCCGCTCTTCAATGCGTCCACCTGCTGCAGCGTGGTCATCTCGCTCAGGCCCAGTTCCAGTTCGCTGTCCTGACGCAGTTCGCGGATCAGCTCTGGCAACACGTTGTACAGGGTCGAGGGGGCAAAACCGATGCCCAGCCACTGGCGCTGGCCCTGGCCGATGCGGCGGGTGTTGTCGCTGATGTTGTGCAGTTGCTGCAGCACGGTGCAGGTCTGTTCATAAAAAAAGCGACCGGCTTCGGTCAACCGCAGCGGGCGTTCGCGTACTACCAGCAAGGTACCGAGCTCGTCCTCCAGCTGGCTGATCTGCCGGCTCAAGGGGGGCTGGGCAATGTGCAGCAGCTCGGCAGCGCGGGTGAAGTTCAGGGTCTCGGCCAAGACCTTGAAATAACGCAGGTGGCGCAGCTCCATCAGACCTCCAGGGTATGGTGGGAGATTCATTTGATATTGGACGGTCATCAGGGTCTCGCGCAATCCTTGAACAATCAAGTAAATGCACCATTCGGGCCTGCAACTGTCGGCCCGACCTGACGGGACCTGGCAACAATGACAAGCGCGCTGATTGAACGTATTGATGCAATTATCGTCGACCTGCCGACCATTCGCCCGCACAAGCTGGCAATGCACACCATGCAGCAGCAGACCCTGGTGGTATTGCGTGTGCGTTGCAGCGATGGCGTGGAAGGTATCGGTGAGGCCACCACCATTGGCGGCCTGGCCTATGGCTACGAAAGCCCCGAGGGCATCAAGGCCAACATCGACGCGTACCTGGCCCCGGCGCTGATCGGCCTGGCGGCGGACAACATCAACGCCGCCATGCTCAAGCTGGACAAGCTGGCCAAGGGCAATACGTTTGCCAAGTCGGGTATCGAAAGCGCCTTGCTCGACGCCCAGGGCAAACGCCTGGGGCTGCCGGTCAGCGAGCTGCTGGGGGGCCGTGTGCGTGACAGCCTGGAAGTGGCCTGGACCTTGGCCAGTGGTGACACCGCCCGCGATATCGCCGAAGCCCAGCACATGCTGGAAATCCGCCGACACCGGGTGTTCAAGCTGAAGATTGGCGCCAACCCGGTGGAGCAGGACCTCAAGCACGTGGTGACGATAAAGCGCGAACTGGGCGATAGCGCCAGCGTGCGGGTGGACGTCAACCAGTACTGGGACGAATCCCAGGCCATCCGCGCTTGCCAGGTGCTTGGCGACAACGGTATCGATCTGATCGAGCAACCGATATCGCGCATCAACCGGGGTGGCCAGGTGCGCCTGAACCAGCGCAGCCCTGCACCGATCATGGCCGATGAGTCCATCGAAAGCGTCGAAGATGCCTTCAGCCTGGCCGCCGACGGCGCGGCCAGCATCTTTGCCCTGAAAATCGCCAAGAACGGCGGCCCGCGTGCTGTGCTGCGCACCGCGCAAATCGCCGAAGCCGCCGGCATCGGCCTGTATGGCGGCACCATGCTTGAAGGTTCGATCGGCACCCTGGCCTCGGCCCACGCCTTCCTTACCCTGCGCCAGCTGACCTGGGGCACCGAGCTGTTCGGCCCGCTGCTGCTGACCGAAGAAATCGTCAACGAGCCGCCGCAATACCGCGACTTCCAGCTGCACATTCCCCGTACCCCAGGCCTGGGCCTGACCCTGGACGAACAGCGCCTGGCGCGCTTCGCCCGTCGCTGATCAGCTAACAAGGAGATAATCATGCTGTTCCACGTGAAGATGACCGTGAAACTGCCGGTCGACATGGACCCGGCCAAGGCCACCCAGCTCAAGGCCGATGAAAAGGAACTGGCCCAGCGCCTGCAACGTGAAGGGACCTGGCGCCACCTGTGGCGCATTGCCGGGCACTACGCCAACTACAGCGTGTTCGATGTGCCCAGCGTCGAGGCGCTGCATGACACACTGATGCAACTGCCGTTGTTCCCGTACATGGACATCGAGGTCGACGGCCTGTGCCGGCATCCCTCGTCGATCCACAGCGACGACCGCTGATACGCACCTGTCTACCTGACAAGAACAATATGAGGTAAGCACGATGACCGTGAAAATTTCCCACACTGCCGACATTCAAGCCTTCTTCAACAAAGTGGCTGGCCTGGACCACGCCGAGGGTAGCCCCCGCTTCAAGCAGATCATCCTGCGTGTGCTGCAGGACACCGCGCGCCTGGTCGAAGACCTGGAAATCACCGAAGACGAGTTCTGGCACGCTGTTGATTACCTCAACCGCCTGGGTGGCCGTAACGAGGCTGGCCTGCTGGCCGCAGGCCTGGGTATCGAGCACTTCCTCGACCTGCTGCAGGACGCCAAGGACGCCGAAGCCGGCCTGGGAGGCGGTACCCCGCGTACCATCGAAGGCCCGTTGTACGTCGCCGGGGCACCGCTGGCGCAAGGCGAAGCGCGCATGGACGACGGCACCGACCCAGGCGTGGTGATGTTCCTGAAGGGCCAGGTGTTCGACGCCGACGGCAAGCCGCTGGCCGGCGCCACCGTCGACCTGTGGCACGCCAATACCCAAGGTACCTATTCGTACTTCGACTCGACCCAGTCCGAGTACAACCTGCGCCGCCGCATCATCACCGATGCCGAGGGCCGCTACCGTGCGCGCTCCATCGTGCCGTCGGGGTATGGCTGCGACCCGCAGGGCCCGACCCAGGAATGCCTGGATTTGCTCGGCCGCCATGGCCAACGCCCGGCGCACGTGCACTTCTTCATCTCGGCTCCCGGGCACCGCCACCTGACCACGCAGATCAACTTCGAGGGTGACAAGTACCTGTGGGACGATTTTGCCTATGCCACCCGTGACGGGCTGATCGGCGAGCTGCGCTTTGTCGAGGATGCGGCGGCGGCGCGTGACCGTGGCGTGCAAGGCGAGCGTTTTGCGGAGCTGGCGTTCGACTTCCACCTGCAGGGTGCCACGGCGCCGGAGGCCGAGGCACGCAGCCACCGGCCGCGAGCGTTGCAGGAAGGCTGAGTACCAGGCGGAGACCGTTGGGGCGCGTAGCGCCCCCGGCATTCTGACCGTCTTTCACTGTGTTTTTGCCTGGGCCTTTCCGTGCGGGGAGGGCCTGGGCTTTTTGCTGTCTGCTGAAAATCCACCTGCATTTTCCTCCTGCTTTCCCCCGCATTCCTTTCGAAATATCCCTCGCCGAATTACGTGAAAAGTATTCTAAATATTTTGACGCGTTTGCGTAAGCCAAGGCCTGTCCATTTCTTGTAAAAAATCTATATAAATCAATATTTAACGTAGTTTTATCTGCATTAAATCGCAAGCAAACGAGGTGGTTTTTTCTGTTTTTAGCGTGAAAATTCAATTGACAATTCACGTAATAAATCGCAAATATCTGTCACCGGCACCCAAAACAAGAGAGACAGATATGCCGCCCCAACCTGCCTTCGCTTCCCCGCGTGGCCGGTGCTTGCCAGTGGCCAGCGCCGCCCGCCATTCCCAGCCTCACCACCCGAACCGCGCCTGAGACGGAGATAGCTCATGGATTCGCTTTGCCTGCGTGACGCGCCTGTGTCGGCGCTTGCCTCCGGCCCTGCCTTCGAGGCCTTGCTTGATGGCGTTCGTGATCGTGCCCGCCTCGGTGAGTTCGATCGCCAGCGCCATATTTCCCGCGATGTGATCGATGCGTTCAAGGCCCACGGCGTGTACCGCGCCCTGGTGCCCAAGCGCTTTGGTGGGCTGGAGTGCTCACCGGCAGCCTTCTGCGAAATGATCGAGCGCATCGCCCACGCCGACGGCTCCGCCGGCTGGGTCGCCAGCTTCGGCATGAGCCCGGTGTACCTGGCGGCGCTGCCGCTGGAGACCATTGCCGAGATCTACGGCAACAGCCCCGACACCGTGTTTGCCGGGGGCATCTTCCCGCCACAGCCGGCCGAAACCGTGCCGGGTGGCTTCAAGGTCAATGGCCGCTGGAAGTACTCCAGCGGCTCGATGGGCGCCGACATCGTCGGCGTCGGCATTACCCCGCGCAACGGCGACAAGCTCGACCTGCCACGCCTGGCGGTACTGCCGCGCAACCAGGCGCGCATCGAAGAAACCTGGGACACCGTCGGCCTGCTCGGCACCGGTAGCCACGACCTGGTGGTCGAGGATGTGCGGGTGGGCGAGCAGTGGACCTTCGTGCGCGGCGGCAAGCCAAACCTGGACGAGCCGTTCTTCCGCTACCCGTCGCTGTCGTTTGCCACCCAGGTGCTCTCGGTGGTCGGCCTGGGGATTGCCCGTGCTGCACTGGACGAGCTGTCGGGCATGGCCAGCGGGCGCATCTCGGTTACCGGTGCCCCGGCGTTGGCCGACCGGCCACTGGCCCAGGTCGACGTGGCCAAGGCCGAGGCCGCCCTGCGTTCGGCGCGGGCGTTCTTCTACGAAGCCATCGAGCAGGCCTGGGGCCACGTACTGGCCGGTGACCCGGTGCCGGTCGAGGTCACCAACCTGCTGCGCCTGTCCTCGACCCATGCCGCGCGCGTGGCCGCCGAAGTGGCGCGCAGCGCGCAGCTGCTGTCGGGCATGACCGGTATCTACAACGAAAGCCCGCTGGCGCGCTGTGTCAACGATGCGCAAGTGGTCACCCAGCACGCCTTCATGGGCGATGTCACCTACCAGAACGCCGGAGCCATGTTCTTCGGCAAGCAGCCCCTGCCGGGCTACCTGTAACCCTTGGGAGATTTGTCATGAGCGACACCAAAGCCTTGCGCGTGCTGTTCTGCATGGGCATCAACCAGAACTTCTTCGATGCCCCGCGCGAAGAGCAGCTGCAAGTGTGGGCCGCCTTCAGCGCCATGTGGAACGGCATCCACGACCTGCCCGGGGTGCGCGTGCTGGGCAACATGGACGACGACCAGGGCATGGTCGGCCCGTCCGACGGCTTCCCCTGGACCACCTACCTGCTGGCCGATGTGCCCGACATCCAGGCCGTGCACGCCGCCTGCAACCTGTTCCGCACCACGCCGGTGGGCGAGGGGCCTTACAAGCTGTGGCGCTACGCCAAGGTCGAGGCCCGTGTCGGCCGTGAACTGATCATCCAGCGCGCCTGAGAAGAGGAATAATCCCGTGAGCAACCTGATACCCGCCATCAACCTGGCAATCGACCCGGCCGAACTGGTGCAGCCCGACCGTGTTCATACCTCGCTGTACACCGACCCCGCGCTGTTCGATGCCGAGCTGGACAAGATCTTCCACAGCACCTGGATCTGGGTCGCCCATGAAAGCGAAATCCCCGAAGCCGGCAGCTACAAGACCACCTACATCGGCAAGCAGCCGGTAATTGTGGTGCGCGACCGCAAGAAGGCCATCAACGTGCTGCTCAACCGTTGCCGCCACCGGGGCGCCACCGTGTGCGAGCACAAGAAAGGCAAGACCAACAGCTTTGTCTGCCCGTACCACGGCTGGGGCTATGCCCTGGACGGTTCGCTGCGCGGCATCCCGCACCCGGAAAGCTACGGCGACTGCCTGGACAAGGCCGAGCTGCCCTTGGTCAGCCTGCGTACCGAAAGCTACGCCGGCATGGTCTTCGCCACGTTCAAGGACGATATCGAGCCGCTGGAGGACTTCCTCGGTGCGGCCAGGAAGTGGATGGACCTGTTCATGAAGCAGGGCGCCGGCTATGGCATCAAGGTGCCGGGCGAACACCGCTTCCGCTTCCCTGGCAACTGGAAGATCCAGCTGGAAAACACCACCGACGCCTACCACTTCCCGCTGGTGCACAAAAGCTTCCTGTCTTCGGTCGATGAGCAGACCCTGGAGCTGTTCGACTTCGTCAAAGGCCCAGGCTATGTCGAGGACCTGGGCAATGGCCACAGCGTGATGGTGATGATCCCTGACCTGGTGGACCTTGAGGCCGACCTCGACAAACCGATCCCGGAGCGGTTCGAAAGCCTGGCCGCCGAACTGCGCGACGAAGGCATCGACGAGTTGCAGGTGCGGCGCATTGTGCGCGCGGTCGGTGGCTCGGGCTTCAACCTCAACCTGTTCCCCAATGTGGCCTGCTCGATGGCGTTCTTCCGTGTGTTGCAGCCGATTTCGGTGAACGAAACCGAGATCCACCACGCGGTCATCACCATGGACGGCGGCCCGGCAGCGGCCAACCGCTACCGCCTGCGCCTGCACGAGCACTTCCAGGGGCCGATGGGCTTCGGCACGCCGGACGACTCCGAGGCGTGGGAGCGGGTGCAGAAGGGCGCCCGCGCCGGTGAAGACCTGTGGATCATGCTCAACCGTGGCCTGCCGGGTGAAACACCCAGCGCCGATGGCCTGATTTCCGACGTCAGTGCCGAGACCGGCATGCGCGCGGCGTACCAGCAGTGGAAGAAGATGATGACCGCGGAGGCCAAATGATGAACCTGAATCTGTTCAATGAAGTGACCGCGTTCATCTGGCAGGAAGGTGACATGCTCGACCATGGCGAGTACAGCGGCTGGCTTGACCTGTGGACCGAAAAAGGCACTTACATCATCCCGATCGACCCCAGGGAAACCGACTACGAGAACACCCTGAACTACGCCTATGACGACCACCACATGCGTGCCCTGCGCGTGCAGCGGCTGATCGGCGGCGAGTCGATTTCGACCAGCCCGCAGCCGCGTACCGTGCGCACCCTCTCGCGTATTCGCGTGCTGGGCGACGACGGCGTAAACGTCACCGTGCGCGCTGCGCAGAACGTGCGCGAGTTCCGCAAGGAAAGCCTCAAGCACTACAGCGCCGACCTCACCTACACCCTGGTGCGTGCCGAGGGCGGGTTCAGGATCCACCGCAAGGTGATCAGCCTGATCAACAGTGACGATACCCTCGCCGGTATCGGCTACATCCTCTGAGGGCACGGCCATGAACCAAGTCGCATTGGTAACGGGTGCCGGCCAGGGGCTGGGCCAGCGTTTTTGCGCCCGGCTGCTGGCCGCAGGCTTCGACGTGGTGGTCTCGGACCGTGACCTGGCACTTGCCCAGGCCACTGCCGGGCAACTGCAAGGGCAGGGCGGGCGTACGCTGGCGGTAAAACTGGACGTCGGCTGCAAGGCCGATTTCGAGCAGGCACTGGCCCAGGTGCTGGAACACTTCGGTGGCTTGCATGCGGTGGTGAACAACGCTGCCGTGACCAAGACTACGCCGCTGATGCAAATCAGCCCGGAAGAGTTCGACGCCGTGGTTGGCCTGAACCTGCGCAGTGTATTCCTCGGCTGCCAGGTGTTCGGCGCGTACCTGGCCGAGGCCGGCTACGGTCGGATCATCAACATGGCCTCGCTGGCCGGGCAGAACGGCGGCACCGCCACTGGCGCGCACTATGCGGCGAGCAAGGGCGCAATCGTCACCCTGACCAAGATCTTCGCCAAAGAGTTCGCCGCCCGTGGCGTCACCGTCAACGCCATCGCCCCCGGCCCCATCGACTCGCCGGCGGTGCATGCCGCGGTGCCGGCCGAACGGCTGCCGGGCCTGTTGGCCAACATTCCGGTACAGCGCCTGGGGGATGCCGACTTTCTGGGCGACCTGATCGTACAGCTGGCACGGCCCGAGGCGTATTTCACCACCGGGGCGACCTGGGACGTGAACGGCGGCTTGTTCATGCGTTGACATTGACGGGGCGCCTACGCGCCCCTGGCTACTACAGGACACCGAGCATGAATGAAGAACTGTTGAACGTAGTCGTGCGCAAGCGCGAGATTCAAGGTGCCGACGTGGTCGTTCTCGACCTTGGGCGAGCCGACGGCGCTGCCTTGCCTGCGTTCGAGGCTGGCGCGCACGTGGACATTCACGTGGCACCAGGCCTGGTGCGCCAGTACTCGCTGTGCAGCGATCCGGCCGATGCCTTGGTGTATCGCCTGGGCGTGTTGAAAGACCCGGCGTCCCGCGGTGGTTCGGCTGGCGTGCATGAGGCCTTGGTGGAAGGGCGCGAAGTGCAGATCAGCGCGCCGCGCAACCTGTTCCCGCTGGCGGCCGACGCTACCCGCTCGATCCTGCTGGGCGGTGGCATCGGCATCACGCCGATGATCGCCATGGCCCACACCCTGCACCAGCAGGGCGCCGATTTCGAGTTGCACTATTGCGGCCGCTCGCGCAGCCGCAGTGCCTTTCTCGACGCGCTGGCCACCGCGCCGTTCGCGGCACAGGTGTTTACCCACTTCGACGATGAAGCCCCAGCCCAGCGGCTGAACCTGGCGGATGTACTGGGTGCTGGCCTACCCGGCACGCACATGTACACCTGCGGCCCGTCGGGCTTCATGGACTGGGTGATCGCAGGTGCACGCCAGCAGGGCTACACCGAGGAACACATCCACAAGGAGTACTTCCAGGTCGAGGTTGACGCCACTGGCCAGGGTTTTGAAGTGGTCGCCGCGCGCAGCAACAAGACCGTGCAGGTGGCCGAGGGCCAGACCATCCTCGATGCCTTGGCGCAGGTGGGTATCCGTATCGATATTTCCTGCGAGCAGGGGGTGTGCGGCACCTGCATGTGCGAGGTGCTCGAAGGCGAGCCCGACCACCGCGATGTGTACCTGACCGATGAAGAGAAGGCCGCGAACGACCAGATCCTGGTGTGCTGCTCGCGGGCCAAGTCCAACAAGCTGGTGCTGGATATCTGAGGAGCATGACCATGGTAGAGGTAACCCGTTTTCGCAACGCGATGGCCATGCTGGGTGGCGCTGTCTCGGTCATCACCACCGACGGCCCGGCCGGGCGTTTCGGCTTCACCGCTTCGGCGGTGTGCAGCGTGACCGACTCACCGCCCACCTTGCTGGTGTGCATGAACCGTTCTTCGTATTCCAACGAGCAGTTCAAGGCCAACGGCGCGTTGTGCGTGAATGTGCTGGCCGGCACCCATCAGCAATTGTCCGGGGTGTTTGCCAACCGCAACCTGAGCATGGAGGAGCGCTTTGCCTCGGCCTTGTGGACGGTGCTGGAGAGTGGGGCACCGGTGATGCAGGAGGCGCTGGTGAACTTTGACTGCCGCATTGCCCAGGTGCACGAGGTTGGCTCGCACAGCATTTTTTACTGCGAGATTCAGGATATCCGCCAGGGCGGTGCCGATGATGGGCTGGTGTATTTCAACCGCGCTTATCACCGGGTGTGCGAAACCTCCAAAGCCTGCTGAGCGCGCGCACCTGTAGGAGCAGCCTTGTGCTGCGAAGAGGTCGGTACAACCACAACAATTGTGTTGTCGGGACCGGCCTCTTCGCAGCACAAGGCTGCTCCTACAGGGCCGCGACCAGGCTAGTTAAAAGGTATCCAGGTTATGGAAAACCACTTCGAGCATCTTGTTCAACCGCTGCACCTGCGCCTCGGTCAGCCCTTTGAAGCTGCGCTGGAACAGGTCCCGGGTCACATCCTGCATGCGCGCGATGTTCTGCAAGCCGGCTTCGGTGATGCGTACCTGAGTCACGCGGCCGTCTTCGGGGCTGGGCGCGGTGTCGACCAGGCCGTCGTCCTTCATGCGGTAGACGATCTTGGTGATGGTCGACAGCTTGGCAATGGCATGGGTGGAGATTTCGGAAATGCTCGATTCGCCGTTCTCGTTGAGGATCCACAACACGCGCCAGCGCGGCACGTCGAGGTCGATCTTCTTCAGCAACCGTTCCATGTTCTGGGTATAGCGGCCATGCACACGGGCCAGCCAGTAGAAGGGGAAGTCTTCCTTGCGAAACTCATCGCTGGCCGGGTCGTGATGGCTGTGGCCTTTGTTCTTCGAGGTGCTCATCGCTTCACTACTTGTGCGGAAACAGTCGCGACATCATAGACGTTTCCGCGTATTTGGCTATTACAAAGCTGCGTCTTAATACTTGAATGTTCAGGTGATATTTCAAGTATCTGGCGCGCATGCATCAATCAATGGGTGGCATGACAATGACAATAATCGTAGAAACCCTCGACCTGGGCGGCAGCGGCCCGCGGGTCGCGATCAAGGACACCATCGATGTCGCCGGTACCGCGACCCGCGCCTCCAGCCAGGCACTGGAGGATGCGCCGTTGGCCGAGCGGCATGCCGAGGTGGTCAGCCACCTGCTGGCTGCCGGCGCGCGCCTGACGGCCAAGGTCAGCCTGCACGAACTGGCCTTTGGTACCACCGGCATCAATCGCCATACCGGCACGGCGGCCAACCCGCGCTTTGCGGGGCGTATCCCGGGTGGTTCGTCCAGCGGCTCGGCGGCTGCAGTGGCCGCCGGCCTGGTCGACTTCAGCCTGGGCACCGACACCGGTGGCTCGGTGCGCGTGCCGGCCTGTTGCTGCGGGGTATTCGGTTTCAAGCCGACGTTTGGCCGTGTCAGCCGCAAAGGGGTGATGCCGGCCTACAGCAGCCTTGACTGCGTTGGCCCGTTCGCGGCGAGTTTGCCGATGCTGGTGCGCGCCATGGGCATGATCGACCCCACCTTCGTCCCTGCCCAGGTGCCCGCCAAGGCGCGTATCGGCGTACTGCGGGTAACCGCCGAGGCAGGCATCCACAAGGTGGTGCAGGGTGCACTCAGTGCCAGCGGCTTGCCGTTGGGCAATGTCGAGCTCAAGTACTTTGGTGCGGCCTACGACGCTGGCATGGTGGTGATCAACCGCGAAACGTTCCAGGCCTGTGGCCACTTGCTGGCAACAGGCAAGGTTGGTAGCGACATCGCCGGGCGCCTGGCGGCAGCGGGGCAGACCAGTGATGCTGCCTTGGCCGAGGCAGAGGCGGTACGCCAGCGGTTTACCGAGGAAGTCGACCAGGCCCTGGCCCGCTACGACGTGCTGGCGCTGCCGACCATGCCGGACTTCCCGCTGCGTCTGGAAGAGGCCGCGGATACCCGCGCGGTATTGGGCATGACCTCGCTGGTGCGGCCGTTCAACCTGTCCGGGCACCCGGCATTGAGCATTCCATTGGGCAGCGAGGCCGGCCTGCCGGTGGGCCTACAACTGGTGGCGGCCAAAGGTGCGGACGAGAAACTGCTGGCAGTGGCCGAGCGCTTGCTGATCAACCTGTATGGCAGCAATGGGGGCACCGATGACTGACGTGCTTGAGTTGCAGGCCCGCCTGCAGGTGTTCGAGCATCAGCAGGCCATTCGTGTGTGCATCAACCGTTACATGGAACTGTGTGACCGGCTGGATGCCGACACACCGCTGGATGAGCTGGCCGGCTTGTTCACCCGTGAAGCCGTGTGGGAAGGCAAGGGCGCCAGGTATGCCGCCAGTTTTGGCGGCTACCGTGGTCGCGAGGCGATCCGGGCGATGTTTGCCACCTACATGAAAACCCCGGCGCACTTTGCCTTGAACGTGCACTTTCTCACCAGTGAGCTGATCGAAATGGACGGCGAGCAGGGGCTGGGGCGTTGGGTAATGTTGCAGACCAGTACCTTTGCGGATGGCGCATCGCACCTGAATGCTGCGCGGCTCACGGTGCGCTTTGTACTGGAAGAGGGGCAATGGCGTATGGCGCATTTCCAGACCGAGAACCAGTTCAGCCGGCCGGTTACCGCCTGGAACAGTGAGGCCCCCTTGCCGGTGCCCACAGACTAAGCCCTGACGCGATCAGTGTAGGAGCGGCCTTGTGCCGCGAATGGGCCGCAGGGCGGCCCCGGCAATTTATGCATCAAGGCTTGAATCATGGGGCCGCTTTGCGGCCCTTTCCGACCGGTCCGGCGCCCCGGCAAGGCCGCTCCCACAAAGGAGCAGCGTAAGCTCGTTTAGAAGGTACTGACGAACACAATCTGGCTATACAGGTTGTTGTTGTCATTGCCCAACTGTGTCCCACCTTGCCCGGCACTGCGCTCTGGCGTGTACAGCCCCACCAGCGGTACGACCATCAGGTGCTCGTTAACGGTCCATTCCGCGTAAAGGTCCACTTCGTGACCGTCCACATTGCCCAGGCTGCGATCGAGGGTGTCGAACTTGAAACCCATCAGCCCCACGTTCAGCGACGAAGTCGGGCTTACCGTCAGCCCCACCTTCTGGATCCGCGCATTGCTGTTGAACGGCCCTGCATAATTGCCTGCAACCTCCCCCTGGAACCAGGTGCCCAGCCCACGGCCCAGGCCATAGAACAGCGTGTCGTATTGCTCCGAGAACCGGCTGTAGCGGTAGCTGAGATTGGGCGCCCAGGGCAGGGCGGCGAAGGTCCAGCCAGCCTCCAGGTACCAGGCGTCTTCGGTGGCCGTGTGCGGCTTGTCCTGTTTGGCGTATTCGCCGGACAGGAACAGGTTTTCCACACCGGCATTGCCCTGGCCACGAATGCTGTAGGTCTTCATGCCGTCGCGTTCCTGCTGCAATGGCGAGGCGTACTGTTCGTCGACGTGGGTAGTGCCGATGTAGGTCAGGCCGACCGTGCCTGCGTCCGCCACATGCTCCAGCGTAGCCACGTGCATTTCGGTGTTGGCCTGGGCGCGGTTGTCCGATTGCAGCCACATCAGGTCGCCGCGCCAGCCTTTGCTGCCCCCCAGGCGCAACACGGCGGTCTTGTCGAAGCTTTTGCGTGCGGCCAGGTAGTAGGCGCCGCCACGGTTGAACTCGCCATCGGCCAGGCCATGGCCAACGTTCAACGAATCGCCCTGGATCAGGAAACCATCACCCACCGCGATCATCTGTTTGCCAAACGACAGGTCGATGCCGTCCTCGCCAAGCATCGGCACCAGGTTGCCGGACTTCCAGCCCAGGTAGGCGTCCTCGATCTTGGTGGTGCGCTCGCTGCCATCGCTGAAACCGGCAGCATCACCGTCACCCCAGGTGCCCGAGCTCGAGCAGGGCAAAGGCCCCGTACAGCGAACCGGCACTGCCCAGGCGCTGGTCGCCACTCAGCCCGTATTTGATGTAGCCCTCACGCCATGAGGTGGCGCCGGGTTGGTCGCGGGCGATGGCGTAGCGCTCTTCGCTGTGGAAGACACCGAACACGGCTTCCACATTGGCGTTCAGGTGGCGCTCGGCATCGCTGTACAGTTCCTGCGCGCAGGTACCCAGCGAAGCCCCGGCCAACAGCGCGGCCAAGGTGAGGCGGAATGGGCGGTGGTGCATGGTCTGGCTTCCTTTGTCATGGTTTTGGCAGAAGTCCTGAAGACATGCCACCGATCATGCAGGAAGCCCCGGCGCGGGCTTTTGCCCTGGCTGCCAGTTGTGTTTGGCGTTGTGCCAGGCCGATAAAAAGCACAAGGCCCCGTGAAGGGGCCTTGGTGATATTGCCATGAAGGAATGCGTTATTTGAGCCCGGCGAGGAAGCAGGTTACCGCCTGACGTTCGCCGGCATCCGGCAGCCCGGCATAGGGCATGTAGGTGCCGGGGACTGCGGCCTGGGGTTGCTCGATGAAGGCACCGATGGCTTGGGCCGTCCAGCTGGCCTGACGGCTTTTCATGGCCTGCGAGTAGTTGGCGCCCGGCACGCTGCCCGGGGCACGGCCGACCACGTCGTGCAGGTTGGGGCCCATCATTACCGGGCCGTCCTTTTGTGCCGAATGGCACGCTGCGCAGTCACGGGCGAATACCTGTTCGCCTTGCTGACGGGTTGGCGCAGCGCAGTCTTCGGCCAGGGCGAGGGGGCTGGCCAGGGTGGCGAGCAGGAAGGGGACTGCGAACTTTCGGGGGGCGAGGTTGGGCATCACGCACGGGTCCTGAGTGGGGTCTTGTTGGTCTTTGGCTTGATTGTGCGCCAGGGGCTTACTGCGAGTTTTGCTATGGCTGCCAGGCTGTTTGTCGGGCTTGCCAAATGGGCTGCCAGTGCCGGCCTCTTCGCAGGCGTGCCCGCGAAGAGGCCGGTACAGGCAACCCATCAGTTGGCATGCTGGCGCCGATACTCCCCAGGCGTAACCCCAAACCGCGCCTTGAACGCGGTACTGAAATAGCTCGAATCGGAGAACCCCCAGGCATACCCCAGTGACGACACTTTCTGGTCCATCGCCGGGTTGCGCAGGTGCTCGGCGCAGAAGTCGAGGCGGCGGTTACGGATGTACTGAGCGATCACCAACCCGTGCTTGGCAAAAATGCGGTACAGGCTTCGCATCGAAATCCCCACTTCACGGGCAATCACTTCGGGCGTGAGCTGTTCGCAGGTGATGCGCTGGTCGATCAGCGCCAGCGCCTTGCGGAACATGCGCTCGTGGCTGCCGGGCACCGTGTCGTGGCTGATGGCCGGGCGCAGCAAGGCGATCAGCGCATCAAGCACGGCCTGGCTTTCGTGGTCGGTCATGTGCCGCGTACGCCCCGTCTCCAGCATCATCAGGCGGGCCATGCTGGCCAGCGGTGTTTGCGCCTCGATACGTTTGGCGCAGGCCACGCCGGTGCCGCGTGTGCCGCTTTCTACCTGGGCGCGCGGCAGGATCAGCGACAGTTGCCGAGAGCGTTGTTGAAAGTGCATGTCCAGCGGGCTGCTGGCGTCGATCAGGGTCAGGTCGCCGGCCTGCAGTTCGATGCGCGCACCTTGATGCTCGATGTGCGAGGTACCGGCCAGTTGCAGCACGGCATAGTAATTGTCGGCACCGCTGGCGCGGATTTCCCGGGGGCCGCGGAACAGGTTCACCTGGGTCATGTCGACGATGCTCATGGAGATCTGGCCTGCCTGGCACTTTTCGAGCTGGCCGACGAACCCCGGGTCGAGCTTGCGGCCGTTGAAGTGGCCACAGGCTTCATTGACCTGGCTGAGCCAGGCCTGGAAACGGTCGTCGTGAATGCGGGTTGCAGGGATCATTGGGGGCCTCGCACGGGTAACGTTGGAACGGGTCGCTTGGGCGACTCTTGGTGTGTTGTTTAAAGTTTAAAAATCACTTGAATATTCAAGCAAAAATCGGGCCTTGTGGATTACTTGAAACATGCAGGCACACACTAAGTTGATGATATGTATTGGTTTAATTTTGTTTTTCTTCAGTCTGCGAGGAGGGCTGTTGAAGTTTTTGTACGCTCAGACTGTGCAAAAACGTGCAGATACTACCCATCAGGTGTTTCGTGCTCGTGCGCAGTCTACGGGCGAAAAAAAGCCCGCTGAGCGGGCGGGCTGAAGGCACAACGCTTGCATGTTTCATCAATGGCCGAGGCCGTCGCCGATGGCAATGCCCCTGGCGCGCATATCCTGGATCAAGCCTGCGCGCACATTGGGCAGGTTCAGCATGCTCTGCTGGCGTACCCGGTGCACTTCCGCACCGGTATAGGCCGGCCATTGTTCAGGCGAGCTGTTACCGGCCATGCCATCGCGCGTCAGCAACCAGTTGAGCAGGTCGGCGATCTGCTGGTCGTTCAGTGCGGACTGCGAAATGCCCGGCACCCGCACCAGGAACTCACGGCCACCGGGCACCCGCAGGAAATTACCGACAAAACCCTGCATGCGCGGTGTGTCGTTGGCCGCCGAGCCTTCGCCGTGGTCACGGTGGCAGCCGGCACATTGCAGTTGGTAGTTCACCGGCACCGAGTAGCCCGCCTGGGCAATGGGTACCGGCGGTACTTCATTGCCGGGGGCTGGCCGCTGGTTGGGGTTGGGCAGGGTCCTGGCCTGGGCCACGGGGGGCAGCAGGCACAGGAGCAGCAGCAACGTCATGCCGCGCATGGCGCTACACCGCCACGCCGCGGATGATGGTGACGGTGCAGTTGTAGATCTTCGACGCCGCACCCAGGCACCAGTTGATGTCGTTATTGTTGAACGGCCGGTACAGCGGCTGTTCATCGTCATTGCGCGAGCAGGCGCACTGGCCGCAGGCGTGCTTACCGCAGCAGTCGTTGTACGAGATGATGTAGTTCTTGCCGTCGGCCGGGTTGCGGCAGGTGCCAATCCAGGTCACCAGCGAGGCCTCGGTGCCGGGCGGGCAGGAGGTGATCGAGCCGCCGCAGCATGAGCACAGGAAGCCGTCGATGGAGCAGTTGCGCCAGTAGTCGCAGCTGGTCTGGTCACCTGGGTCGCCCATCTTGGGTTGTTCGCCAGCCAGGGCCTTGGCGGTGCGGTCGATGGGTAGCAGCACCGGCAGGGCGGCGCCGGCGACGATCAGCGAACCCAGCCGTGCCAACACCTTGCGCCGGGAGGTGGTGTCGGCGACATGGCGGCTGGAGCGTTCAAACAGTTTGTCGAGAAAACTCATGGTCGGCTCCGCGGTCAGTGCTGCGCGCTGTGCTGGTGGGTGTGGGCGTGAGAGTGGTCATGGTCATGGCTTTGCGGCCCGTCGCCGTGCAGGTAGTGCTGCAGGCTTGCGCTGCCCAGGTGCAAGGTTTCAAACAGGCTGTCCAGGTGCTCGCGTGAGTTGACCAGGCCTTTGGCGCGCAGGGTGCCGGCCGCGTC
This sequence comes from Pseudomonas sp. MM223, assembly GCA_947090765.1. NCBI lineage: Bacteria > Pseudomonadati > Pseudomonadota > Gammaproteobacteria > Pseudomonadales > Pseudomonadaceae > Pseudomonas > Pseudomonas sp. MM223. The sequence continues at coordinate 2,719,067 of OX352322.1, forward strand.
GATCAGCACGGCATAGGGCAGTTTGCCGATCTGATAGGTCATGCCGACTTCCGGGCCGACCACGTAGCTGGCCTGCTGCAGGCCGTTGGCCTCGATCAGCGCCTGTTGCTCGGCGAAGTCGCCATCGCTGACGTAGATCACGTCCAGTGAACCGCTGTTGTCCTTGGCGATGGACTTCACCGCCGGCAGCAACGATTTGCACACCGGGCAGCCCGGGGCGAGGAAAAACAGCAACTGCGAGCGCTCACCGCGATAGCCGATGTTTACCGGGCGGCCATGGCGGTCGGCGGCAGTCACTTGTGGTGCGGGGTCGTTGACAGTCACGCCTTTGTCCACCATCAGCGCGCCGGCCGGGGCGATGCGGCCGTGCAGTACGCCAATCTGGCGCACCAGGGCCATGACGGTAAAGGCCACCGCTACCAGCAGCAGCCAGAGCAGGATGTTCGATGCGATAAGCAGTTGCATGGGGTTATCTCCCGGTCAATTTGGCAAGGCGCGGCTGGTTGGCCAGCAGGCCATCCACCGTCACATGAAGCAGCAGGGCCACGGCCGCGGCCGCGATCACCACGAAAATGTCCAGCACGCCAAGGGCGCGCCCGGCCATGGGCAACGCCGCAAAGCCGGCGAGCAGGGCGATTACCAGGTTGCGCAAAAGCAATACCGGGCGCAGCGGTTGGGCGGCCCCGGGGCCGGAGCAACCACAGTCGATGTCGCGCCGGCCACGCCACAGGTTCAGGCCGATGGCGCTGGCGTACAGCACCATCAACAGCGCTACCCCCAGTGCTGCACTGGCACGCCAGGCGGGTAGCAGCAGGGCCAGCGCCAGCGCCAGTTCGGCCACGGCCAGGCCGGCGGTGGCGACAGGCGCCAAGGTGGCAGGCAGCACCTGGTAGGCGCGCACGATGCCGTTGAAGGCGCGCCGGTCACGCAGTTTGTGGCTGGCGGCGCTGGCCAGCAGGGCGGCCAGTGCCGTGCTGCTGGCAATCACGAGAACAGGGTCGAGCATGGTCCGGTCTCCTGCTTACCAAGGGGCCAGGGTGAGCACGGGGGTGTCGGCAATCTGGTCCATCGCGCCGCTGTGCTTGCCGGTAGTGAGGTCGAAGAACTGCACGCCGCCCTCCAGGTCGGTGGCCACCAGGATCGGTGCCTTGTCGTGGCTGGCCTGCAGGCTCCACACCGGTTTGGGCGAGTCGAGGGTGCCGAGCTTCTTGCCGGTCTTGAGGTCGAAAGCCCAGATGGTGGTGCTTGGGTCTTCCCATTTGCCGTCGGTGTGCTGGTCGTGCATCAGCGCATACAGGCGGTTCAGGCCCGGGGCCACGGCCAATGCCTGCCAGCCGCCCGGTGCCCAGCCTTGCTTGCGCTCTTCGTCGCTGACCAGCGACCAGGTTGGCAACGGCTTGGCTTTACCGCCCTCGAAGGCCACCGGGTACACCTCGCCCTGGGTGGTGGTGAAGTAGTAGGTGTCGCCGTTGGCGATGGCGCGTTCGTTGAGGCGCACCTTGTTTGGGTCGAAGAACGGCGTTTGTGTGCGCGACACTTCCTTGCCCGCGTCATCCAGGGTCACCAGCAGCAACTGGCCGTCGCCACACAGCGAGGCGAAGCTGCGCTTGCCCACCGGGTAGTTGAGCACGCAGCCACTGATGGCCACTTCGCTGGCGACCTTGCGCGCCTGGGTGTCGACCACGGTTACCGAGGTTGACGGGGTGAGGTTGAAGACGTAGGCCAGCTTGTTGTCCGCGCTGACGCCCATGGCGTACTTCTCGGTCAGCGTCGAAGCCCGCTTGGCAGGCAGCACCACCTCCCAGGTGGGTTGCAGGGTCTGGGTGTCCCAGGCCACCAGCACGTCGGTGCGTTCGCCGTAGGTGCCGCGCGAATAGAACAGGTTGGCCGAGTACAGCGTGCGGTTGTCCGGGCTCAGCGCGGTGGGGGCGACAAAGGCGTTGGTGGTCATGCCGAGCATGCGCCTGGCCTTGGGGTCGACCACCACCACCTTGCCGGCGATGGGGTTCTTGAAGTCCACATCCAGGATGTAGACGCGGTGAGGGTCTGGCGGGAACGGCAAGGTGTTGTGGCCGATCTCTTCGGCGGGCAGGTCGGCCCGCACCGCACTGCTGCCTGCGGCCACGGCCAAGGCCAGGGCTGCCGAGATGCTAAGCTTGTCGACGCGACGCATTGGCTATCTCCGATGTTGTTATGGGTTGTGCAGAAATCGCAGTCATCGCAGTGTGCCGCGTGGCCCGCCGTGCTGATTTGGCCTGCGTGACATTCTCTTGAGGCTGCCTGACAAAACGCAGCACAGGGCTGGCAGGCGAGCGGGCATGCGCTTGAAGATCGGCCCACCGCCACGTTGGCGCCGCCATCCAGGAGTGCATGTCATGAGCGATATCCCGCTGTTACCCGCCGTGGTCGAGTTCCTCGCCAGGCCCCATGGCCATTTCATCGAGGGCCGTTACCAGGCGGGCGAGGCCGGGCCCTCGGTGGACATTCGCGACCCATCCAGCGGCGCGGTCATCAGCCGAGTAGCCGAGGCGACTACCGCCGAGGTGGCGCAAGCCGTGCACAGCGCCCGACAAGCCTTCAAGGGCAGCTGGGCCGAGGTTTCGCCGTACCAGAAAGGTGTGGTGCTGAACCGCCTGGCCGACTTGATCGAAGCCAATGCCGAGGAGCTGGCCCAGCTGGAGACGCTGTGCTCGGGCAAGTCGATCAACCTTTCGCGCGGGTTGGAGATTGCCCAGAGCGTGGTGTTTTTGCGTTACTTTGCCGGTTGGGCAAGCAAGATCACCGGCCAGACCATGACCCCATCGCTGCCTTCGTTTGGCGGTGAACGCTACACCGCCTTTACCCTGCGCGAGCCGGTGGGGGTGGTGGCCGGGATCGTGCCGTGGAATTTCTCGGTGATGATCGGCATCTGGAAGATTGCTTCTGCGCTGGTCACCGGTTGCACCATCGTGATCAAGCCCAGCGAGTTCACCCCGCTGACCCTGTTGCGTATCGCCGAGCTGGCGATTGAGGCCGGGGTGCCGGCCGGCGCATTCAACGTGGTCAACGGGCGCGGCCAGGCCGGGCAGTTGCTGATCGAACACCCCGAGGTAGCCAAGGTGGCGTTCACCGGCTCGGTGCCGACGGGTATCGCCGTGGGCAAGGCTGCCATGGCGGCCAACCTGACCCGCGCGACGCTGGAGCTGGGCGGCAAGAACGCGGCGGCGCTGCTGGCCGACGTGGATGTCGACGGTGCAGTGGCCGGCATCGTGCAAACTGCCTTTGTTCACCAGGGGCAGGTGTGCGCCTCGCCGGAGCGCCTGTATGTGCACCGCAGCCGGGTAGACGAGTTCACCGGTAAGCTGGCGGCCGCGCTGGGGCAATTGAAGATTGGCTCGGCGCTGGACCCGGACGCCCAGTTCGGGCCCTTGGCCAATGCAACCCACCTGCAGAAGATTCTTGGCTTTTTCGACCGTGCCCGGGCCAGCAACACCGTGGTGTGTGGGGCCAGGGCCGTCGAACGGCCGGGTTACTTCGTCGAACCCACGGTGGTACTGGCCAATGACGCCAGCGACCCGCTGCTGCACGAAGAAACCTTCGGCCCCATCGTGTGTGTGCTGCCCTTCGATGACGAAGCGCAGTTGCTGGAAATGATGAATGACAGCCCCTACGGGCTGACCGCCAGCCTGTGGACCAACGATCTGTCCAAGGCCCTGCGCCTGATCCCGCAGATTGAGGCGGGCACGGTGTGGGTGAACATGCACACCTTCCTCGACCCGGCGGTGCCGTTTGGCGGGACCAAGGCATCGGGGGTAGGGCGCGAGTTTGGCAGTGCATTCATCGAGGACTACACCGAGCTGAAGTCGGTGATGATCAGGTATTGACAGGGGCCTTACCGGCCTCATCGCCGGCAAGCCAGCTCCCACAATGACCGCGCTGCCTTGAGGGGTTGCACGTTACCTGTGGGAGCTGGCTTGCCGGCGATGAGGCCGGTACAGACCAGGCAAGGCCCATGCTTTAGAATCGGCCTTTTACCCGAGCCCCACCCCATGCTGCCCATTGCGCTGCTGCCAACCACCGCTGACCAGGCCCCGCTGATCCGCAACCTCTACCAGTTCTATTCCTACGAGTCCTCCGACTGGGAGCAGGAAGACGTCGAAGTGGACGGCCGTTTCTACATCCACGACGAGCACTTGCAACGCTACTGGCAGGACGACGGCTGGGGCGCCTACCTGGTGCTGGCGGATGGTTTCATCGCCGGTTTCGTACTGGTGGAGCGCAGCGAACTGCCGGGCATCGACGCGCTTGAACTGGCCGACCTGTTCATTCTGAAAAAGTACCGCCGCCAGGGCATCGGCCAAGCGGTGGCGTTGCAGCTGCTGGGCGGCGAAGGTGACTGGTTGCTGCGTTGCTACGCACAAGACCCGCCGGCCGTGGCGTTCTGCAACGCCGTATTGGCGAACCTGTCGCGCCCGGCGCAGGCCATTGCCTTGGCGGATGAACCGGACTTGCTCAATTTTTTGGTGAGCGGCGCCCGCCATTGAGGGTTTGCCCGCCTTCGTTGGGCCTGGAAGAGGGAAAGCGGCGCTTTTTTGTGAGCCACTTCACAAAATCGTCATGAGCGGCATAATGCCATCAACGCTTTCCAACACCCGGCCATTGTTTGCCGGGGGTCCTTTTCTTGCCCTTCAAAGGTTCAGGTAAAGTTCATGTCGCTAGTTGCAAGCCCCGACATCATGTACCGGCTATTGATTCAGAGTGTGGTGGACTATGCCATCTACATGCTCACCCCCGAAGGTATCGTCGCCAACTGGAACCCCGGCGCCCAGCGTGCCAAGGGCTACCATGCCGATGAAGTCGTCGGCCAGCATTACTCGTTGTTTTACACCGATGCCGAACGCATGGCCGGGCTGCCCGCACATAATCTGGAACAGGCGCGCAACACCGGGCGCTTTGAAGAGATCGGTTCGCGGCTGCGCAAGGACGGCTCTGCCTTCCACGCCCATGTGGTGATCGATGCGGTATACGACGATGCCGGGCAGTTGGTGGGCTTTGCCAAGGTTACCCGTGACATTTCCGAGCGCTATCATCAGGAGCAGGAACTGCTGCAGGCCAAGGAGCTGGCCGAGCAGTACAGCCAGGAAATGGCCAACCTGTCGCAGTTCCTTGATTCGGTGATTGCCAACATCCCCGCCAGCGTCATCGTCCAGGACCTGGAAAGCCAGCGTATCCTGTTGGCCAACCAGCAGGCCGAGCGCTTGTTCGGCGGGCCGGGGCGCAGCATGATCGGGCAAATGCCCGGTGAGTGCCTGGCCCCCGCCGCGGCCGACTACCTTGAGCAGCAACTGGCGCGTGGCGCCCGCACCAGCAAAGGCCACGCGGCTGAGACCCGGGTCGATACCGCCCGCGGCCCACGCACCCTGCGCAGCCGAACCTTGCTCAGCCAGAACCGCGAGGGCCAGGCCGACTATGTGCTGTTCGTGGCTGAAGATGCCACCGAAGAGCTGGCCGCCCATGCGCAGATCCATCACATGGCGCACCATGATGCGCTTACCGGGTTGCCCAACCGGACGCTGTTCAACGAACGGCTGCGTCAGGCGCTTGTGCGTGGAGACGATAACGCCAAGTTGACCGCCGCCCTGTGCCTGGACCTGGACAACTTCAAGAACATCAACGACTCACTGGGCCATGCCTTTGGCGACAAACTGCTGCGCGAGTTGGGCAAGCGCCTGCGCCGTGAGCTGCGCGAGCACGACACCCTGGCCCGCCTGGGCGGTGACGAATTTGCCGTGGTGCTGACCGGGCTGGACGGCCGAGAGGCCGCGTGCAACACCGCGCAGCGGCTGATCAACGCCATTTGCCCGCCGTTCCAGATCGAGGGGCACCAGTTCACCGTGGGCGTCAGCATCGGTGTTGCCATCGCCCCGGATGACAACGACCAGGCCGAGCAACTGCTGGGTTACGCCGACATGGCCCTGTACGAGGCCAAGCGCAACGGCCGCAACCGCTTCGAGTGCTTCAACGTCGAGTTGGACGTTGCTGCCCGCCAGCGTCGTCTGGTGGAAACCGACCTGCGTACCGCGCTGCACCTGGGCCAGTTGCAGTTGCACTACCAGCCGGTGGTGGACCAGCAGACCAGCAGCGTGACCGGTTACGAAGCACTGCTGCGCTGGGAGCACCCCACCCGCGGCATGGTCATGCCCATGGACTTCATCCCCATCGCCGAGGAAACCGGGTTGATTCATGAACTGGGCACCCGGGCGCTGAACCTGGCCTGCCAGGAGGCGGCCAGCTGGGACAGCGAGCAGACGGTGTCGGTGAACCTGTCGGCGGTGCAGTTCAAGAATGCCAACCTGGTGCAGGTTGTGGCCTTGGCCCTGGCCGACTCGGGCCTGCCGGCGCAACGCCTGGAGCTGGAAATTACCGAGTCGGTGCTACTGGGCAACAGCGAAGAAAACGTGCGCACCTTGCGTGCGCTGAAGGACCTGGGTGTGTCCATTTCGCTGGACGATTTCGGCACCGGGTATTCATCGCTGGGTTACCTGCGGTCATTCCCGTTCGACCGGATCAAGATCGACAAGTCGTTCGTGCATGACATGTGCGACAGCCGTGAGGCGATGTCGATCATCCGTGCCATTACCGAGCTGTCCAACAGCCTGATGATCAAGACCACGGCCGAGGGAGTGGAGTCGGAAGAGCAGATGCGCCGGTTGGCGGCGGAAGGGTGCTCGCATTTCCAGGGCTACCTGTACGGGCGGCCGGCACCGGCGAGCGAGCGCCTCAAGCAGGTCGTGACGCTGGAATAGCAAGTCAGCCTGTCAAACCCTTAGGGCCGCTTTGCGCCCCATCGCCGGCAAGCCAGCTCCCACAAGTTCTGCGTTGGCTCCAACATTACGCGGTCCCTGTGGGGCCGGCTTGCCGGCGATGGGCTGCGCAGCAGCCCTGATGGGGGCAGTTGATAGCCTCAGCTATTCCAGTCCGGCGCAAACGCCGGGCTTACCACCCGCTGGTCCTTCGGCAAGCCGGCAATCGCCGCGCGGTCTTCGTCGTCCAGTTGCACGTTCAACGCTGCCAGGTTGGCCAGCTGGTTCTCGCGGCTGCTGGCCTTGGGGATCGCCGCCACACCGTCCTGGTCCAGCAACCACTTCAGCGCCACCTGGCTGGGCAGCACGCCATGCTTGCGGGCAATCGCCTGAATCACCGGCTGCGCCGCCGCCTGGCCGCGGGCCAGTGGGGTATAGGCCGTAAGCAGCAGGTCGTGGCGGCGGGCATAGTCCAGCAGCGGTTGCTGGCTAAGCAGCACGTGGTATTCCACCTGGATCGCCGACAAGGGGGCGCCCAGGGTTTCCACCACTTGGCGCAGCAGCCCCAGTGGGAAGTTGGCGACGCCGATGTGGCGCGCCTTGCCCTCGTCACGCAGCGCTACCAGGGTGTCGATGCTGCGGGCCAGGTCCCAATCCTTGCCGGGCCAGTGAATGTGGAACAGGTCGACCTGCTCGGTGCCCAGGGCGCGCAGGCTGTCTTCCAGCGACTGGCGCATGGCCTTGGGCTCCAGGCGGTCCCACCACACCTTGGTGGTAAGGTGGATCTGTTCGCGCGGCACGTCGCTGTCGCGCAGTGCCTGGCCAACGGCCGCTTCGTTTTCGTAGGCGGTGGCAGTGTCGATGTGCCGGTAACCCACGTCCAGCGCCTGGTGCACGGCCTGGGTACATTCGGTGCCGGTCATCGGCCAGGTGCCCAGGCCAATGGCTGGCAGGTCCAGACCGTTACGGGTGGTGAGCCTTTGCATGTAAATTCCTTGTAGGGTGTGCAGGGTTCGTACTCGATGGTCGGTGATCAGCGAGGCACGGGCCATGCGTGCAAGGCATAAAGTGGTCGATCAGCGAACACTAATTGCAGCCGGCATGGACAAGCAGCAAATGAACTTCCTTATGCTGCGGCATCTCTTCTAGAATTCGAGCTGTTGCATCCGCCAGGCCACGCCTGCGCGGCCTTCCCTGGGCGCTGCCAGCTGGCGCGCCGTCATCGAGAGAGCCATGAGTTCCAGCACACCGCTGTCCGGCGTCAACCAACCCTTGCGCGGTATTGCCTTGGTAGTGGTGGCGACGTTCCTGTTCGCCAGCCACGATGCCCTGTCCAAATTCCTCGGCGGCCTGTACCCGATTGTCATGGTGGTGTGGGCCCGGTATGTGGTGCATACACTGCTGATGGCCGGTATTTTCCTGCCCAAGTCTGGCCTCAACGTACTGCGCACCCGCCGGCCGGTACTACAAACCTTGCGGGCCCTGAGCCTGCTGAGCACCAGCCTGCTGTTTACCACCGGCCTTCAGTATTTGCCGCTGGCGGAGGCAACGGCGGTCAACTTCCTTGCCCCGGTGCTGGTCACCGCGTTGTCGGCGCCGCTGCTGAAGGAGCGGGTGACGGTGGGGCAGTGGGTGGCGGTCGTGCTGGGTTTTATCGGCGTGCTGGTGGTGGTGCACCCGGGTGGGGCGATGTTTACTCCCGCCATTCTCTACCCGTTCGGCTCGGCGCTGGGCTTCTGCTTCTATCAGTTGCTGACGCGCATCCTCGCAGCCCATGACAGCCCGACCACCAGCAACTTCTATGCAGGGTTGTGCAACACCTTGGCGATGAGTGCGCTGGTGCCGTTCTTCTGGGAGACGCCGCGTTGGGACCATGCGCTGCTGATGCTGGCGCTGGGCGGCTTTGGCATGACGGCGCATTTGCTGCTGACCCAGGCCTTCCGCCATGCGGCACCGGCGTTGCTGGCGCCGTTCAGCTATTGCCAGATCGTGTTTGCCGGGTTGCTGGGGGTAATCATCTACAGGCAGGTGCCGGATACCCTGAGCCTGGTGGGTATTTCGGTGATCTGCCTCAGCGGGCTGGGGGCTGCCTGGATGCAGCGGCGCAAGTAAGCACCTGTACCGGCCCTATCGCCGGCAAGCCAGCTCCCACAGGTACTGCGCAGTTTTGAGGCCTGTGTAGTACCTGTGGGAGCTGGCTTGCCGGCGATAGGGCCCTCAAACACGACCCTTCAATAAAGCCTGCAACGCATCATCAAAGTCCCGCAGCGCATCCGCCTGCACCGCCCGCTCATCCTCGACCACCCGCGCCACATCGCCCAGGCGCTTGCTCGCCCGCCCTTCGGCACGGCCAATATAGGTCAGTTGGTCGTCGAAAAACCGTGCCAGCACCCGGCTTTCGATGCCCGCGCTGGCCAACCGGCTTTCAGTATCGAGCAGCACGATCACATCCGGGTGGTCGCCCAGCAGCGTATCCAGGTCGTCATAAAAGGTGACTTCAGCGAATTGCTGCGCCAGCGACCGCGCCAGCCAGTCATAGGCCTGGCTCTCGCTGCTCAGGGTTGCCACCGGGATGCGCTGGCCTGCTGTGGGCGTGGGCGCCTGGGTGCGGTGGCTGCCAAGGTAGGCAAGGGTTGCCTCGGCGTCACGCCCCAGCAACACTGCCACCCGCTGCCCTGGGGCAAGGGCAACGCTGGAAATGGACGTGGCTGAATAGAAGTGCCCGTAGGGCTGGGCAGTGTCAGTGGCGGCCGGGCTGGCACAACCACCGAGGGCGGCCAGCAAGGCAAGCAGAGCAGCGATCATGCCGGTTTTCATGGGGGAGCCCTCGTCGATGTGAATGCCGCCATCTTCCGCCCGCGCCGGCCGCAGCGGAACTTGATGGCATTCATGGTGGCTATCGATGAGGTCGATGCATTACTGCGTGGCCATGAACTGCAGAATGCGTTCGCGTAGCCAGCGCTCGGCGGGGTCGTTGTCCTGGGCGCCGCTCCAGACCATCGACAGCTCGGCCTCGGTGATGTCGAACGGCGCCGGGTCGGCGCGCAGGCTACCGTCGTCGGCCAAGGCGCAGGCCGCGTAGTCCGGCACCGTGGCGATCAGCTCGGTGTTGCGCAGCAGGGCGCGCAGGCTACCGAACTGCGGCACGGCCAGCACCACCTTGCGGCAACGGCCGATGCGCGCCAGGTCCAGGTCGATGTTGCCGCTCATGTCGCCAGAGAACGACACCATCACATGCGGGCGGGCGCAGTATTCGTCGAGGGTCAGCGGGCCGGGGCGGTTGTCGGCGCGCAGCACGCGCACGCCGATGTCGCGTAGCTTGCGGCGTTTGGCCGTGGCCGGCAGGTCGGTGGTGTAGCTCACACCTACCGAGATTTCGCCGCTGGCCAGCAGGCCAGGCATCAGCAAGAAGTTGGCCCGCCGCACCACCACACTGATATCAGGGGCCTGTTCACGCAGGGCCTGCAGCAAAGCCGGGAACAGGCCGAACTCGGCATCGTCCGACAGCCCCAGGCGGAACACATTGCAGCTGCTGGCCGGGTCAAATTCGCGGGCGCGGCTGATGGCGGCGGAAATCACGTCCATCGCAGGTGCCAGCTCGGCGAAAATCTGCATGGCCCTTGGCGTGGGTTCCATGGCCCGGCCGCTGCGGATCAGCAACGGGTCATCGAACAGTTCGCGCAAGCGGGCGAGGGCGGCGCTGACCGTGGACTGGGTGATGAACAGCTTCTCGCCGACGCGGGTCAGGTTGCGTTCGATCATCAGGGCTTCGAACAGCACCAGCAGGTTCATGTCGACGCGGCGCAGGTCGTTGCGGTTCATTGGGCTCAGGTTCCGGGAGTAGAGGGCTTGGCGGTGTATTGAAGCACGCGGCTGGCCTGCGTGCCTTGTATGGATGTGCCGGCCTATTTGCGGGTTCACCCGCGAATAGGCCGGCAAAGGAATACCTGACAGAGCCAGCCTATCACCGCCTAACAGCCACTCTATTAGAACTCTGCCCAAGCTCGGCTAGTCTTTCCCGTGGCCCCGCGAATTCCGCGAGCGGGCGGCGTGTCAGCACCTGGGTGCAAGACCATGCCAAGCCGCCGTGACAGCTTCGCAAGCCCCGTGTAGACCTGATGAGGGGTAGCACGAGCCCACACGCTCGGCTGAAAGAACACCTGGCATAGACCGGAAATCTGGATAACCGACCCAAAGGTACCCGCAGATGTCGAACGAATCGAAATGCCCGTTCCATCAAACCGCAGGTGGCGGCACCACCAACCGTGACTGGTGGCCTGACCAGCTCAACCTTCGAATTCTTCACCAACATTCCAACAAGTCGAGCCCCGACCCGGACTTCGATTATGCCAAGGCGTTCAAGAGCCTCGACTTCCAGGCCTTGAAAAGAGACCTGACCGCCTTGATGACCGACTCCCAGGACTGGTGGCCCGCCGACTTCGGCCATTATGGTCCGTTGTTCATCCGCATGGCCTGGCACAGCGCCGGTACCTACCGCATTGGTGATGGCCGGGGGGGTGCGGGCTCTGGCCAGCAGCGTTTTGCCCCGCTCAACAGCTGGCCGGACAACGTCAGCCTGGACAAGGCCCGGCGCCTGCTGTGGCCGATCAAGCAAAAATATGGCAACAAGATTTCCTGGGCCGACCTGATCGTGCTCACCGGCAACGTTGCCCTGGAATCCATGGGCTTCAAGACCTTCGGCTTTTCTGGCGGGCGCGCCGATGTGTGGGAGCCTGACGAAGATGTTTACTGGGGTTCGGAAAAAGTCTGGTTGGGCGGCGATACCCGCTACGGCAAGGACCAGGTCAAGGCCCAGCCGCCAGGCCAGGGTGACCTGGTAGCCGAGCCGGCCAAGCATGGCGAAGAACAGAACCGCGATTTGTCCGCCGAGCGGAACCTGGAAAACCCGCTGGCCGCCGTGCAGATGGGCCTGATCTACGTGAACCCGGAAGGCCCGGAAGGTAACCCTGACCCGGTGGCTTCGGGCAAGGACATCCGTGAAACCTTTGGCCGCATGGCCATGAACGATGAAGAAACCGTGGCGCTGATCGCGGGCGGCCACGCCTTCGGCAAGACCCACGGCGCCGGCCCTGCCGACAACGTCGGCCCCGAACCGGAGGCGGCCGGCCTTGAGCTGCAAGGCCTGGGCTGGGCCAACAAGTTCGGCAGCGGCAAGGGCGGTGATGCCATCACCAGCGGCCTGGAAGTGATCTGGACCTCGACCCCCACGAAGTGGAGCAACGAGTACCTCAACAACCTGTTCAACTTTGAGTGGGAACTGACCAAGAGCCCGGCAGGTGCGAATCAGTGGCGGCCGAAAGAGGGCAAAGGCGCAGGCACCGTGCCGGATGCCCACGACCCGGGCAAGAAACACGCGCCGTCGATGCTCACCTCCGACCTGGCACTACGCTTCGACCCGATCTACGAGCCGATCGCCCGTCGTTTCAAGGACAACCCAGATCAGCTGGCGGATGCCTTCGCCCGTGCCTGGTACAAGCTGATCCACCGTGACATGGGCCCGCTGGCGCGCTACCTGGGCCCGGAAATGCCCAATGAAGAGTTGCTGTGGCAAGACCCACTGCCTAAAGCCGAGCCCTCCACGCTCACTGAGCAGGATATTGCTGGCCTTAAAGCCAAGGTGCTGGCCTCGGGCTTGAGCGTGGGTGAACTGGTCTCCACCGCCTGGGCATCGGCGTCGACCTTCCGTGGCTCCGACAAGCGCGGTGGTGCCAATGGCGCCCGCGTGCGCCTGGCGCCGCAGAAAGACTGGGCTGCAAACCAGGGTGTAGGCAAGGTGCTGGCGGCGCTGGAAAAGATCCAGGGCGAGTTCAACAACGGCGGCAAGAAGGTTTCCTTGGCCGACCTGATCGTGCTGGCCGGTACCGCAGCCGTTGAAAAGGCCGCCAAGGACGCCGGTTACACGGGCAACGTAGGGTTCCGCCCGGGCCGCGTCGATGCGTCTCAGGCGCAGACCGATGTCGAGTCGTTCGCCGTGCTGGAACCGTTGGCCGACGGCTTCCGTAACTTCACCAAGGCCCGCTACAGCGTCAAGGCCGAGAAGCTGTTGCTGGACAAGGCCCAGTTGCTGACCCTGACCGCGCCGGAACTGACCGTGCTAATCGGCGGCCTGCGCGTGCTGGGCGCCAACCATGGCGACAGCAAGCATGGCGTGTTCACCGACAAGCCCGGCACCCTGAGCAACGACTTCTTCCTCAACCTGCTGGACATGGGCGTGGAATGGAAGCCGACCTCGGCGGACAACGAAACCTTCGAAGGCCGCGACCGCAAGACCGGGCAGGTGAAGTGGACCGGTAGCCGGGTTGACCTGGTGTTTGGTTCGCATGCCCAGTTGCGGGCGTTGAGCGAGGTGTATGGCAGCAGTGATGGGGGTGACAAGTTTGTGCGGGACTTTGTGGCCGCCTGGCAGAAGGTCATGGAGCCTGGATCGCTTTGACCTGAAGTAAAGGTGTTACTGGGGGCGCGTTGCGCCCCATTCGCGGCACAAGGCCGCTCCTACAGGTATTGCGCAGGCCGTGAAGGCTACGCTGGACCTGTAGGAGCGGCCTTGTGCCGCGAATGGGCTGCAAAGCAGCCCCCAGGGCCACTGGCAATCCCGCCAATTCCAGGTCGGATAGATACAAAAGCGTCCTCGTCGGTTCTGTTGCAATGCTTCTCAGGCGGCAAGCCTGAACAGCGTGCTTACAACGACAAGGAACCCCGACCATGCAAATGCCAAAGACCCTGAAAATCCGCAACGGCGACAAGGTGCAGCCAACCTTCTCGGCACAGGAATACGCGGCCCGTCACGCTCGCCTGCGTGCCTACATGGCCGAACATGACATCGAGGCGGCGATCTTCACGTCGTACCACAACGTCAACTACTACAGCGACTTCCTCTACTGCTCGTTCGGCCGCCCCTATGCACTGGTGATCACCCAGGACAAGGTTGTCTCGATCAGCGCCAACATCGACGGCGGCCAACCCTGGCGGCGCACAGTTGGCACTGACAACATCGTCTACACCGACTGGCAACGCGACAACTACTTCGTTGCCATCCAGCAGGCGCTGCCGTTGGCCTCGCGCATCGGTGTCGAACACGACCACCTGAACTTGCAGAACCACGCCAAACTGGCCGCCTGCTACCCCAAAGCCGAGTTGCTGGACATTGGCGCGCCGTGCATGCGCATGCGCATGATCAAGTCGGCCGAGGAACAGGCGCTGATCCGCCACGGTGCACAGGTGGCCGACATTGGCGGTGCGGCAGTGGTAGAGGCGCTGCGTGAGCAGGTGCCCGAGTATGAAGTGGCGCTGCATGCCACCCAGGCGATGGTCCGTGAGATCGCCAGGCGCTTCCCCGATGCAGAACTGATGGACACCTGGACCTGGTTCCAGTCCGGGCTCAACACCGATGGCGCGCACAACCCGGTGACCAGCCGCCGCGTCGGCAAGGGTGAAATCCTGAGCCTCAACTGCTTCCCGATGATCGCTGGCTACTACACCGCGCTGGAGCGCACACTGTTCCTCGACCATTGCCCGGATGACTACCTGCGCCTGTGGCAGGCCAACGTCGAGGTGCACGAGGCCGGGTTGAAACTGGTACGGCCGGGCATGCGCTGCAGCGACATTGCCCGTGAGCTGAACGAAATCTTCCTGCGCCACGACCTGCTGCAATACCGCACATTCGGTTATGGCCATTCGTTCGGCACCTTGAGCCACTACTACGGCCGCGAAGCGGGGCTGGAGTTGCGCGAAGACATCGACACAGTGCTGGAGCCTGGCATGGTGGTGTCGATCGAACCGATGATCATGCTGCCCGAAGGGCGACCGGGGGCGGGCGGGTACCGCGAGCATGACATCCTGATCGTCAACGACAACGGTGCGGAGAACATCACCAAGTTCCCGTATGGGCCGGAGCACAACATCATTCGCAAATAAGCATCGGCGCCGCCTGCTTCGCGGGCTTGCCCGCGAAGCGGCCAGCCTGGACAACAAAAAAATCACTGTATGACCACCAGACCCTGCCTCCAATTAAAAGAACCAGAGGGTACCTGTCATGTCCAGCACCACACTTGACCCATCCGTCGTTGCCGGCCCCGCTCAAAACGCCGAGCGCCAGGCCCTGCGCAAGGCCGCCCGGGCCAGTTTCATGGGCAACTTTGTCGAGTGGTTCGACTATGCCGCCTACGGCTACCTGGCCACCATCATCGCCGCCACCTTCTTTCCGCAAACCGACAAGACCACTGGCCTTCTGGCAACCTTCGCCGTGTTTGCCCTGTCGTTTCTGGTACGCCCGATAGGCGGCATCGTCTGGGGGCACTTTGGCGACCGCCATGGCCGGCGCAATGCGCTGTCGTGGTCGATCCTGATCATGTCGGTGTCCACTTTCTGCATTGGCCTGTTGCCAGGCTATGCACAAATCGGCCTGTGGGCGCCGGCTCTGCTGTTGCTGATCCGCCTGGTGCAGGGTTTTTCTGCCTCGGGCGAGTACGCCGGTGCTGCGGCGTTTCTGGCCGAATATGCGCCGCCCGGCCGACGCGGCCTGTACACCAGCATCGTGCCGGCCAGCACGGCGGCGGGGTTGCTGTTTGGTGCGGCGTTCGTGGCGGTATTGCACGAGCTGCTTAGCAGCGAAGCCCTGCATGAATGGGGCTGGCGCCTGCCGTTCCTGCTGGCGGCGCCATTTGGGCTGGTAGGGCGCTATATCCGCATGAGCCTACAGGACACGCCCAAGTTTCTGGAGATGGAGCAGCGCCTGGAGCACAAGGCCGGCATGGCGCCAACGCCGCTGCGCGAGCTGCTGGGCCAGCACCGCCGCAGCCTGGCCATCGGCATTGGCGTTACCTGCCTGAACGCGGTGGCGTTCTACTTGCTGCTCAGTTATATGCCCACCTACCTGTCCAGTGAGATGGGCATGAGCGAGCGGGATTCATTCATTGCGTCGACAGTTTCGCTGGCCACCTACATTGGCTTGATCTTCCTGATGGGGCGGCTGTCCGACCGGTTTGGCCGCAAGACCATGCTGGTGGTGGCCTCGCTGTTGTTCCTGGGGCTGACCGTGCCGTTGTTCCGCCTGCTTGACGGGCAGCCGCTGCTGGTCATCCTGGCGATCCAGATTTGCTTCGGGGCGATACTGGCGATGAACGACGGGACCTTGCCGTGCCTGCTGGCCGAGATTTTCCCGACCCGGGTGCGTTTCAGTGGGTTTGCGCTCAGCTTCAATGTGGCCAACGCGCTGTTTGGCGGGACTGCGCCGTTCATAGCCACCTGGCTGATCCAGGTGACCGGCAGCAAGCTGGCGCCAGCGGGGTATTTGCTGGCGGCGGCACTGGTGGCGTTGGTGGCGATGTTGATGTGCAGGGAGACAGCGCACTCGGCCCTGGAGGACTGATCAGCCTGCACTGGCCCTATCGCCGGCAAGCCAGCTCCCACAGGTACTGCACAGGTCTTGAAACCAGTGGAGGCCTTGTGGGAGCCTGGCTTGCCGGCGATAGGGCCAGAGCGGAAGACACAGCTTTCAATCAGTGCAAAGAGGCCTGCCGTCGCTCCCCCAACGGCGACAAACCGAAGAACCGGCTGTAACTCTTGGAAAAATGCGCCGGCGAGCTGAACCCGCACGCTAATGCCACCTCGCGCACCTGCACATCGCTGCGCAGCAGCAACTCCCGCGCCCGTGACAGCCGCAGCTCCAGGTAGTACTGGCTGGGCGTGCGTTGCAGGTACTTGTGGAACAGCCGCTCCAGTTGGCGCACGGTCACCTCGTTAAGGCTGGCAAGCTCCTCCAGCCCCAGTGGCTCTTCCAGGTTGGCCTCCATGATCGCCACCACCTGGCTGAGCTTGGGTTGGGCGCTGCCGAGCAGGGTGCGCAGTGGTACCCGTTGGCGATCGCGCTCACCCCGCACCCGGTCGCATAGCAACAGCCTCGGCCGCCTTGGCTGCGATGTCCTGGCCACCGGGTTCGCGGGCCACCAGTTGCAGCATCATGTCCATCGCTGCCACACCACCCGAGCAGGTATAGCGGTCGCGGTCCAGTTCGAACAGCTGGCTGGAAATGACAATGCCGGGGAAGTGCGCCTGCAAGGTGGGCAGGTCTTCCCAATGGATGGTGCAACGGTAGCCTTTTAGCAGTTCGGCCTTGGCCAGCAGGTAGCTACCAGTGCAGATACCACCCAATGGCAGGTGCTGGCGGGCCAGCTTGCGCAACCAGTCGATCAGCGGGCGGCTGCTACGGCCACGGTCGATCGGGTTGGCGCCGACCACCAGCAGCGCATCCAGCTCGGGGGCGTTGGCGATGCTGAAGTCGGGCAGTACGCGCATGCCATTGCTGGCGACCACTGGCGCCTCGTCCGCGGCAATCAGCACGCTGCGAAACAGTGGCTTGCGCGCGGCCAGGTTGGCCATGCGCAAGGTCTCCACCGCCGACGCCAGGCCGATGGTGGTGAAATTGGGCAAAATCAGAAAGCCGAAGGTCTTTACGGAACAACTCTTTACAATAGACGGCGATAGGTTTGTAGAAGCGGGGTGGACCATTGCGCTGTTCCTGTGCAAGCTGAGGCATAGTTCGTCAGGGGCAGTGAGAAAATGCAGCCTCGCGTGGTTCTTGTTGTTATAGGTCGTTACCGGGTCGATCTTACACCCCGGGCGCAGCGGCCAGGAATGGCCCCGCCGGCTGGCAGGGCCGACAGTGATTGCACAGAGAAGGTGATCGTTCGTGAACCCCGAATCCATGCTGGCGGCATTGCCAGGCTACGCCATGTCGCCCGAGTCGATCCAGGTGCTGCCCGATGCCAAGGCATACCGCGCCTGCTTGCTCGAACGCATCCGCAGCGCCACCCGGCGCATTGTCATCGTCGCGCTGTACCTGCAGGAAGACGAGGCCGGCCAGGAAGTGCTGGATGCCTTGTACCAGGCCAAGGCCGTGCGGCCAGGCCTTGAAATCACCATCGTGGTCGACTGGTTCCGTGCCCGCCGTGGCCTGCTGGGGGGCGGACGCCAGCCGGGTAATGCCGCCTGGTATCAGGCCCAGCGCCAGTTGCGCGGGCTGGATATCGTGATTCACGGGGTGCCGGTGCAGACCCGCGAGCTGTTCGGCGTGTTACACCTGAAGGGCAGCATCATCGACGACTGCGTGATCTACACCGGTGCCAGCCTGAACAACGTCTACCTGCACCGTTTTGACCGTTATCGGCTGGACCGCTACCACCTGTTCCAGTCGCCGGGGTTGGCCGACGCCATGGTCGACCTGGTGCGGCGCCTGCTGCACCACACCGCTACACCGCGCCTCGACTTGCCTGCACCACCCGCCACCCGTAGCCTGCGCGGCGACATACGGCGCTTGCGCGCGCGATTGCGGCGCATGGCCTACGAGGCGCCGGCCAGTGTGGCAGGGCAGGGGCTGCGGGTGATTCCGCTGTTAGGCGTGGGCCGTGGCAACCCGTTGAACCGGGCGCTGTGCGCCTTGTTGGCGGCGGCGCGCACGCAACTCATCATCAGTACGCCGTATTTCAACCCGCCGCGGGTGGTGATGCGCGAGCTTGACCATGCGCTGGAGCGCGGTGTGCACGTTGAGCTGATCGTCGGTGATCGCACGGCAAACGACTTCTATATCGCCCCGGGTGAGCCGTTCAGTGCCAGTGGTGCCTTGCCTTATCTATACGAAGACAACCTGCGTGCCTTTGCCCGGCGCCGCCATGCCGCGATTGCCAGCGGCCAGTTGCAAGTGCGGATCTGGAACGATGCCGGGCATACCTTCCATGCCAAGGGCGTGTGGGTTGACCAGCGTTTTTCGCTGCTGACCGGCAACAACCTGAACCCGCGCGGGTTCAACCTGGACCTGGAAAACGGCCTGCTGATCGATGACCCGCAAGGTCAATGGCTGGCGCCACGGGAAGCGGAGCTGAACGCGCTGCGCCGGCATGCGCCGAAGATTGCCTCGGCAGAGGCGTTGGGTGTGAAGGCCGAGCACCCCAAGGAGGTTCGCAAGCTGCTGCGGCGCTTGCGTTTTAGCCGGTTGGAGCCGTTGATCAAGCGGGTGCTTTGAGCCATTGCACCCTCCAAAAGCCATACGCGCTTTTTTGTAGGAGCGGCCTTGTGCCGCGAATGGGCTGCGAAGCAGCCCCCCCAATAGTGATTCAATGCTGATACCGAGGGGCCGCTTTGCGGCCCTTTCGCGGCACAAGGCCGCTCCTACAGGGACCGTGCCGGCTCGGAAACTGTAGCTGTTGGGGCCTCCTTCTTGCCCTTCGGCTTGAGCCGCGACACGGCAAACAGCACCACCGCCAGCCCGACGACCTGGTACAGCGAAATCTCTTCGCTCAGAAGTGCCCATGACGCCAACACCGTCAGCACCGGCCCCAGGTTGCCCACCGCTGCCGTATGGGTAGGCCCCAGCCGCTGGATCGCCAGCGCCACCCAGTAGATCGGTAGCACCGTGGAAAACACCGCCATCAACCCGGCATTGGCCCACACCGCGCCCGGCAATTGCCACAACTGCCCGACCGGTGCCACCAGCAGGTAATGCGCCAGCACCATCAGCGAGGACGCGGTGCCGCACAGCCCGGCCAGGCGCATCGAGCCCATGCGCTTGAGCATCATCCCGGTGCCGGAGTAATACAACGCGTAGGTCACCGCACTGGCGAACACCCACAGCGAGCCCAGCACCACCTGCTGGCCAGCACCGGCGACACTGACGTCGTGGACAAAGGCAATGCCCAGCCCCAGGTAGCACAGGCCCATGGCCGACAAGGTGCGCAGGCTTGGCCGTTCACGCAGGGCGATGGCCTGGAACACCAGCACCAGCGTCGGGTAGGTGAACAGGATCAGCCGCTCGAGCCCGGCGCTGATGTACTGCAACCCATAGAAGTCAAACAGGCTGGCCAGGTAGTAACCCAGCAGCCCGAGCAAGGCCACACGCAAACCGTCGCCCAGTTTGAGAGGGGCGCTGCCTTGGTCACGGCTGGCCCATACCAGCCAGGCGAACAACGGCAACGCCAGCCCCATGCGCATAGCCAGCAGGCTGTTGGCGTCCACCGGCCCGGCTGCGTAGGCGAGCTTGACGAAAATGGCCTTGAAGCTGAAGCCCAGGGCGGCCAGCACGGCGTACAAGCCGCCGCTCTGCATCTGGCGTTGGGCTGGCTGCGTAATGCGTTCATGGAATACCCGCGGCAGAAGAATGACAGGGCTTATTCTGAACAGAAGGCGGCTAAGCTAGAATCGCTTTTAATCGAACAGAGCGTTCGCTTTTGGAGAAGGTATGCCGTTTGACCTGACTGACCTGCGTCTGCTGCTGGCCATCGCAGCCACGGGCAGCCTGAGCAAGGCGGCTGCGACCTTTCCGGTTGCAGTATCGGCCGCCAGCAATCGCCTGCGCCTGCTGGAGGAGCGCTGCGGGCTGGCGCTGTTCATCCGCAACGCCGGCGGCATGCAGCTAACGCCATCCGGGCGGTTGGTGCTTGAGGGCGCGCGAAGCGTCCTGGCTGAGGCACAAAAGCTGCAGGGCACCTTGAAAGAGCTGTCTGGTGAGCACCGCATTACCTTGCGCCTGGCGGCTTCCACCGTGACCAACAGCACATTGCTGCCTGCCGTGCTGGGGCCGTTCCTGGCGGACTACCCGGAAGTCGACCTGCAACTGGTCGAGCACAAGAGCGTGGATGTGCTGCGGGTAGTGGTGGCCAACGAGTGCGAGATCGGTGTGTATGACGGCATCCTGAACAGTGAGGGCGTGGTATCGCTGCCGTTTCGCACCGAGCGCCTGGTGATGCTGGTACCTGCCGGGCATCCGCTGGCCGGGCGCGAGCAACTGCGCCTGGTCGACGCCTTGGGTTTTGCATTCATCTGCTTGCCGGGTGAGCGGCCGATGCAGCGGTTTGTCGAAGAGATGGCGATGAAGCTGGCCATGCCCCTCAAGGTCCGGGTACGTGCACCGAGTTTCGAGGCAATTGCCCAGTTGGTGGCACAGCGTGCAGGCGTGGCGATGCTGCCCGAAACAGCGGCCCTGCGTGCCGAGCAGGAGCTGCCGGTGCGCAGGGTGGCCCTGGCCGAAAGCTGGGCCACTCTGGAGCTTCGTTTGTGCTTCCGGGACTGGGAGCAACTGAGCTCACACGGGCGGCAATTGGTGAGCTTTCTCTCCGGTCTTGAAGCGGGTGAGAACGCCGCGATTTCGGTGGTTCCCGCACCTGCTTGATGGCAAAATGATATTGCCTGCGCGCGTTCACTGACAGGGGCTGGGCTATCATTTGCAGTCATCCGTCCAAGGCCCCTCTGAAAAGTCATCACGAGCGCATACAATCGGGCCTTTTCCTCATTAACCAGATAGGCCAATGCGTATATGGCGCTAGATCCACCCACGATGCTGACCATCTCGGTCGCCCTGGCAGCGGCGGCTGCCCTGTACCTGGCGATTGAGTGGCGCAGTGTCCGCGAAACCTCACTGCTGTTCTGGAGTGCCGGTTTTGCCACTATTACTGTCGGTTGTGTGCTGGCCTTGTTGCGCGGGGTCGGGTTGTTGTTCATCGGCATCTGGTTCGCCAACGGTTTGCTGGTGGTGGCGCACTGGTTTTTCCTGATGGGCGTACTGCGTTTTACCCAGGACCGCTTGTCGCGGGCCTGGCTGATGATTGTGGTTGTCTGGTTCGCCTTGCTGCTGTTGCCCGTGGGGCCGCAGTGGTCGAAGGTGATGCTGATGGTCAACTCGTTGCTGGTGGCGGCGTTGACGCTGAAGGCCAGCTTCCTGTTGCGTCCCCACGGTAAGTCGCTGAGTGTCGGGGCCGTGCAGCTGCGTTATGTTTTGCTGATTCACGGGCTGTTCTATGTGGCCAAGGCGGTCATCGCGATCACGCCGGGTACGTTGATTGACCTGGCCACCTTTGGCGGGCTGATCATTCAGGTTTCCTTGGTCGAGGGGGCGATGGCGATCATGCTGATTGCCTTGTCGATGACGGGTACCGTGCGCTATCGGCGTGAGGCGCGGATTGCCCGGCTGGCAGCCCGCGACCCATTGACCGCGTTGTACAACCGGCGTGCGTTGGAGGTGCGGGCGGGGCATTTTTTCAAGGACGTCAGCCCGGCGCAGCCCGGGGCGTTACTGCTGATCGACATCGATAACTTCAAGCTGGTCAACGACCTGCATGGGCATATTGCCGGGGACCGATTGCTGATTGCCCTGAGTGAGATGATTCGCACGGTGCTGCCCGAGCGCGCGCTGGCCGCGCGGTTGGGTGGCGATGAGTTTGTCATCCTTTTGAGCGGGGCGAGTAGTGAGCGAGTCATGGAGCTGGGTGGGTTGCTGCGCGAGCAGTTCCAGCAGTATGCCAGCAAGACCGTGCCTACGCCGCACGCGGTTACCTTGAGCATCGGCGTCAACCTGTTCGAGCAGCCGCCGGCGAGCCTGGCGGCGTTGATCGAGCAGGGGGATGTGGCGTTGTACCAGTCCAAGCGCAGCGGGCGCGACAGTATTCGGTTTGTTGAGCGGCCGATGGCTGACCTTAACCAATAGGCGATGGGCCGCGAAGCGGCCCAAATAGCCTGAGATTACTGTTTGGACAGCCGGTGTCAGGTCGCCACCTGGTAGCAAGGCACATACGCAGCGCCGCCGGGCAGCTTCATGCGGTGCTGGTCGACGAAGGCCTGTAGCAGCCGGCCCAGTGGGTCCAGCACAGCGCTGTCGCCATGGATCTGATACGGCCCGTGTTCCTCGATCAGGCGGATGCCCTTGTCCTTGACGTTACCGGCAACGATGCCGGAAAACGCCCGGCGCAGGTTGGCAGCCAGTTCATGGGGTGGCAGCTCGCGGCGCAGGTCCAGCTCGGCCATGGCCTGGTGGGTCGGGTCGAACGGGCGCTGGAAGCTTTCCTCGATTTTCAGCAGCCAGTTGAAGTGGAAGGCGTCGTTGCGCTCGCGGCGGAACTGCTTGACCTCCTTGAGCCCTTCGACCATGTGCCGGGCAACTTCGGCCGGGTCATCAATGATGATTTCGTACAAGCGGTGCGCCGCCTCGCCCAGGGTAGCGCCGACGAAGGCATGCAACTGTTGCAGGTACGGTTCGGCGCTGCGCGGGCCGGTGAGCACCACCGGGAACGGCAGGTCGTGGTTGTCGGGGTGCATGAGGATGCCCAGCAGGTACAGGAACTCCTCGGCCGTACCGGCACCGCCCGGGAAGATGATGATGCCGTGACCGACACGTACGAAGGCTTCAAGGCGCTTCTCAATGTCCGGCAAGATCACCAGCTCGTTAACGATCGGGTTGGGCGCCTCGGCGGCAATGATGCCCGGCTCGGTCAGGCCAAGGTAGCGGCTTCCATGCATGCGCTGCTTGGCGTGGGCGATGGTGGCGCCTTTCATCGGGCCTTTCATCACGCCCGGGCCGCAGCCGGTGCACACATCCAGCTTGCGCAGGCCCAGCTCGTGGCCGACCTTCTTGGTGTACTGGTATTCCTCGGTGCTGATCGAGTGGCCGCCCCAGCACACCACCATTTTCGGCTCTACGCCCGGGCGCAGGGTGCGGGCGTTGCGCAGCAGGTGGAAAACGTAGTCGGTGATGCCCTGGGAGCTTTCCAGGTCGATACGCTGGCTGGCCAGCTCGCTTTCGGTGTAGACGATGTCGCGCAGGGCGCTGAACAGCATTTCACGGGTGCTGGCGATCATTTCGCCATCGACGAAGGCGTCGGCCGGGGCATTAAGCAGCTCCAGGCGTACGCCGCGGTCCTGTTGGTGGATACGCACCTCGAAGTCTTTGTAGGCCTCGAGGATGGTCTTGGCATTGTCGACATGAGCGCCGGTGTTGAGGATGGCCAGGGCGCACTGGCGGAACAGGGTGTAAAGGCTACCGGTACCGACTTCACTCAGTTGCTGCACTTCACGTTGTGACAGCGTTTCCAGGCTGCCTTTGGGGCTGACGGATGCATTGATGACATTGCGTTGAGGCATCTAAGTCTTTCCTGTGCGGGTAAAACATCCTTCTTTCACAACACCATACCGAGAAATGTGGACGGCAACGAGGGGGCGGGTGAAAAACCTTGAGACCGGGTTGGCTTCTTTGCGGGCTTGCCCGCTTCCACAGGTTCAGCGCAGGCCCCTGTAGGAGCGGGCAAGCCCGCAAAGATGCCAACCCGGTCCCGGTTTATCCCAACAGCTTTTGCACACCGAGGGTAATCGCCAATCCACCGCCTACCAGCCACAGGTTGAGGATAGCCCCGGTAGCCAGCGCCTTTGGCCCGGCCTGACGAATCTGGCTGAAGCGGGTTTCCATGCCAAGCGCAGTCATGGCCATGGTCAGGGCAAAAGTATCGAGGCTGTTCACCGCCTGGGTCACGCTACCCGGCAGCACCTGCAACGAGTTCACCAGCACCAGGGCGAGGAAGCCAAAGGCAAACCAGGGCATCGCGATGCGCCCATTGCCCTGCGCCTGGCCGGCCTTGCGCGAGCGGCTGATCCACAGGCCTACCACCAGCAGTACCGGCACCAGCAGCATCACCCGGGTCATCTTGACGATCGTGGCGATATGAGTGGCTTCAGGGCTGACGTTACTTGCCGCGCCTACTACCTGGGCGACTTCGTGGATGGTGCCGCCCAGGAACAGCCCGGCGCCCAGGGTGTCCAGGTGCAGCCAGCCGGCATTAATGGCGAGCGGGTAGAGGAACATCGACAAGGTGCCGAACAGCACCACGCTGCCGACGGCCATGGCGCTTTTGTGCGGGGCACTGCGCAGCGCCGATTCGAAGGCCAGCACGGCGGCGGCGCCACAGATGGCGCTGCCAGCGGCGGTCAGCAAGGCGGTATCGCGGTCCAGCTTGAACAGCTTCATGCCACACCACAGGCCGATCAGCAGGGTGCTGGACACCACCAGCAGCGATACGAGCAACCCCGACCAGCCGACTTCGGCGATTTCCTGCAGGCTGACACGCAGGCCGAAGAAGGCTACGGCTATGCGCAGAAGGCCGCGGGCCGAAAAGTTGATGCCGGCAGCCCAGCTGGCCGGTACACCGTCGCGCAACGCGTTGCCGTACAGCGCGCCGGCGACGATGCCGACGATCAGCGGGCTGATGCCCAGGTTGGCGATGGCGGGCAAGGCGGCCAGTTGGGTGACCGCAAACGCGAACAGCGCGACGAACAGGATGCCATTGAGCCGCCCTCGGGTGGAGAGGGTAGGCGTATAAGCGGGGTTGGACGGAACCGTGGCCATGTGAGTCCTCCGGAAAGGTGTTTCGACAAGGCTTACGTTAATCTGGTTATAAGCTTATAAAAAATCGTAATTTAGAATGGCAAATATCCGGTTAGCTGATATTTTTAAATCATGACCCCAGAACAACTGATAACGTTTGCCACTGTCGCCGAGCACGGCAACATCAGCCACGCGGCCCAGGCGCTGCACCTGTCGCAGCCGGCGGTGTCCGGCCAGCTCAAGCTGCTGCAAGAGGCTTTTGGCGAGCCGCTGTACCAGCGTGCCGGCCGTGGCGTGCGGTTGACGGCAGCTGGTGAGCAGTTGTTGGCCCATGCCGAGCGCCTGCGCGAAACCTTTCGCCAGGCCCAGGCATTGCGTGAGGCCATGCGTGGGTTGGAGCGCGGTACTTTGCGTATTGGTGCCAGCACCACACCCGCCAGTTACCTGCTGCCGTACCTGATTGCCGATTTCCATACCCGCCACCCGGACGTGCTGGTGACTACATCGCACGGCAACTCGGCCGAGATCGTCGCAGCGCTGGACAGTGTCGACATCGCCTTGATCGAAGGGCCGCCTGGGCAGGAATTGCCACTGGGCACAGAAGTGACGGCCTGGCGTGAGGACGAGATCGTTGCCATCGTGCCCAGTGGTCATCCGTTGGCAAGCAGTGACCAGCAGGCGTTGGCGTCGCTGGGTGCTTACCCGTTGGTGCTGCGCGAGAGCGGCTCGGGGGTGCGGCAGATCGTCGAGCGGGCGTTTGCCCGTGAGGGTGTTGCGATGCGCGTGGCGCTGGAAATTGCCGGGGTGGAAGGGGTGAAGGAGGCGGTGCGTGCGGGGATGGGGGTTGGCTTTGTGTCGGCGATGTCCATTCGTCATGAGGATGGGGCGTTGCACAGGTTGCAGGTTGCGCCGCAGGCGCTGGTGCGGCGGTTCTCCATTCTGGTGCCGCATGCGGCTACACCGTCGCGGGCGGCGGCGCGCTTTCTTGAGTTGTGTGTTGGCATGCAAGAGGTCGGTTGACCATTCGGGCCTCTTCGCGGCACAAGGCCGCTCCTACAGGGGGTACGCAGCATTCAATGACTTTGTTATAGGTCTTGCGCCGCGAAGAGGCCGGTCCAGGTAACATCAATTCAACTTGAAGACATGCTTCATGTAGGCCACAAAATTCTCGTCCCGGCATTGCGTCTTGCCCGGGCTGTCGGAAATCTTGGCCACGGGCGCCCCGTTGCAGTCGGTCATCTTGATCACGATGTTCATGGGCTCCACCCCAGGAATATCGCAGGTCAGCCGGGTACCAATGCCAAAGCTCACATTGATCCGTTCGTGCAATGCCCGGTACAGCGTCAGCGCTTTGGCAAAATCCAGCCCATCGGAAAAGATCAGGGTCTTGCTTTTCGGGTCGATCCCCAGCCGCTCGTAGTGGGCGATGGCTTTCTCCGCCCACGCCAGTGGATCGCCCGAGTCGTGCCGCAGGCCATCGAACAGCTTGGCGAAGTACAGATCAAAATCGCTGATGAAGGCATCCATGGTAATGCAGTCGGTCAACGCGATGCCCAGTAACCCACGGTACTCCCGCACCCAGCATTCCAGCGCGGCGGCCTGGCTGTCGACCAGGCGCGGGCCGAGCTGCTGGTGGGCCATGAACCATTCGTGGGCCATGGTGCCCAAGGGCTTTAGCTCGAATTCGCGGGCCAGGTGCACATTGCTGGTGCCGACGAAGCGCCCTGGGAAGTCGTGCTTGAGGATGTGCACCACTTCTTCCTGCACCCGGTAAGAGAAGCGCCTGCGGGTGCCGAAGTCTGCCAACTGGAAGCCGGCCAGCTCATCGGTGCTGGCCTCGGCCTTGAGCCAGTCCAGTTTCTGGTACAGGCGTTCGCCCACTTGCTCGATCACCACCTCGCGGTAGCGGTAGCGGTTGCGTACTTCGCTGATAATCGCCAGCAGCGGGATCTCATAGAGGATCACATGCAACCACGGCCCGCGTACGCGGATTGCAAGTTGCCCGGTGGCATCCAGGCCAACCTGGACGTAGCGCAGGTTGAAGCGAAACAGGCTGAGAAAACGGATGAAGTCGGGCTTCAGGAAAGGGATTTTCTCCAGATACGCCAGCTGATCGTGGGTGACTGTGACTTCGGCCAGTTGCTCCACCTGGTGTCGGATTTCGGCCAGGTAGGGGGAGAGGTCTTCACTATTGCGGCAGCGGAACTCCCACTCGACCTCGGCGTTGGGGTAGTTGTGCAGCACTGCCTGCATCATGGTGATCTTGTAGAAGTCGGTGTCCAGCAGGTTCTGGATGATGCGCGGGCCAAAAACACTTTCGCTCATGGGCGGCCTTCCTTGATCTGGGCAAGCTGGTGGTCGAGCGCGGCCTCGTCGCCGCAAAGGATTACGCCATCGGCAGCAAGGGCACCGCACGCTTCGATGGCGCCCGCCTGGGTGAGGGCACGGCAGGCGGGCAGGTACAGCAGCACCGTGAAGCCGGCTTGGCGCAACTGGCGGGCGGTGGTCTTGACGCAGTAGTCCAGGGCCAGGCCGCCGACGATGACTGCACCCACTTGGTGGACCTTGAGGTACTCGATTACCCCGGTGGAGCGGCGTTCGGCCAGGTCGTGGTAGCAGGCTCCGTAGGGGTGCAGGTCGGGCTCGACACCTTTCCATACGAAGTAGTCGTAGTCGATGGGGGCGGGCAGGCCGGCCAATAGCTCGAAACCCGGCGTGCCTGGCACGCAGTGGCTGACCCAGGTCAGGTCTGCATTATCCAGTTGCAGGGGTTGCAGCATGTGCGCAGGGTCGGCGACCACCCAGGCGGCGTTGGCCGGGTGGGCGTCCTTGCTGCCCAGGCGCAGGTCGGCGCGCAGGGCCATGGCATTCAGATCCGCCGCGATTTCGTCGCCTTCGGGAACTGGCAGTTCCTGCGGGGCGTTGGCCGTGAAGCCGTTTTGCGCGTCGACGTCGAAACTGGCGATCTTCATGGCGGTTCTCCTTGATGGAATGGCTATATAATTCATCTGGTGTATTAAGTGTGTCAAGTGACAACTGCCAAGAGGTTTATGATTGCCTTACTTAGATGCTCTGGTGGATTATTGTGCTACTGAACAAGGAGCTGCACGGTGAGTACAGTCGAAGTCCTGGCCAGTGTCGACATCGTCGCCCTGCGCATGGCCCCTGATGCCCAGCATCTGCAAGTGTTGTTGCACCGTCGTGAGCGCGAGCCGCATGCCGGCCAATGGGCGTTGCCCGGGGTTATCGTGAATGGGCGAACCCCCGACACCAGCCTGGAAGATGCCGCCAGCCGGGCCCTGCTCGAGAAGGCCAGGGTTGAGCCGTGCTACATGGAGCAGGTGGGCACCGAGGGCAACGCATTCCGCGATCCTCGGGGGTGGTCGTTGAGCACCTATTACCTGGCATTGCTTGACCCGACCCAGGTTGTCGAGGGCGAGCAATTGGCGTTTTTCGATCTGGACAGTGTGTTGGGGCGCAAAGTGCTGTTGCCTTTTGACCACAACCTGCTGGTGGAGCGCGCTCGCGAGCGGCTGGCAGCCAAGACGGTGTACAGCAGCCTGCCGCTTTACCTGCTGGCGCAGAAGTTCACAGTGCTTGATGCATTGGGGGCGGTGCAGGCGTGCCTGGGGCAGCCAGTGAACAGCACCTCGCTGCGCAAGCGGCTGGATCGGCTGCGCGAGTTGGGGTGGGTGAGGGACACCGGGGAGAAGAACCAGCCCAGGTTGGGCAGGCCACAGCAGTTGTATCAGTACACGCCGCAGGGGGAGCGGGCGTATATGTTTGACCGCAGCCTGTTGCCGGAAGGGGCGTAGTTCCCTGTCTTGCTCTTGCTTCTAAGCGCGCGATAGCTCAGGCACCGCCGATTGTGACTTCAGGAGGCCTGCGCTCGGCCTCTTGAAGTCGCGAAGATCAAGATCAAAAGCGGATCAAGGGGGGCATCAATGCGCGCAGCGGCTGGTATCCCCTTGCTCCGCCGGGGCCTTTCGCGCCGCCGCCAGAATGGTCGCCAGCACAATCAACGCAGCCCCCGCTGCCATGCGCAGGCTCGGCTGGTCACCAAACAACCACCACGCGCCGATGATCGCGTACACCGGCTCCAGCGCGATGATCATGCCGGCGGTGCGCGCTTCCAGCCCTTCCAGGCTCTTGACGAACAGGAACTGCGACAGGCCGGTGCAGAACACACCCAGCAGCGCCAGGTTGACCCAGTCACTGCCCGCCAGGCTGGTGCTGCCCAGGTGGGTGAAGGCAAACGGCGCTACCAGCGCGGCCACCACCACGTTCTGCCAGAAGGCCACCTGCATGGCGTTCATGCTTGATGCATTGCGGCGGTTGGCCACGGTTAGCAGGGCGAACGCCAGGCCCGAGCCCAGGCCCCACAGCAGGCCGATGGTGCCTTTGTCGAGCAGGTCGAAAGTGGGGACTACCAACACCAGCCCGGCCGTGACCATCAGCAACAGCAAACCTTGCACCGCACCGATGCGCTGACCAAACACGCCGCGCTCGATCATGGCAATGAACGCCGGGAAGCTGGCAAAGCCCAGGGTGGCCACTGCCACGCCGCCCACTTTTACAGCAATGAAGAAAGTGACCCAGTGGGTGGCCAAAAGAGCGCCGGTCAGGCCCAGCACCGGCAGGTTGCGCAGGGTCAGCGCATCAAGCAGGCGGGTGCCCTTGAGCCCGGCGACGAAGCCCAGGGCAATGAAGGCGAAAGTGGCGCGGCCGAAGGTGATGATGCTGGCGTCGGCGTCGATCAAGTGACCAAGAATGCCGGTCAGGCCGAACAGCACAGCAGCGATGTGTGCAACGAGCAGGGCGTTACGGTGGCCGGTGGCAGCACCGGCTACGGGGATTGAAGTCGCGATCATGGCAGTCAAGTCTTCACAATGTGGTGCGCGCAAACACTCCCGGCTGGCGCAGCACGGGTCTCTAATACTGGGAGTTTTATCGTTATGAGCCCGGACGAATTGCCGGTGCAAAAAGGCGCCACAGCGTTGGAATTGTGAAGCGAGGCTGTTTTACTCGCGGCTACCACGTCGGCCAGCCCACGGCGCGGGGCTGGTCGATGTGTGTATTATTTTTGTATACAGGGTTTTGCAGCCGATTGCGGGCGACGTGTGCTTGTCTGATCGCGACATCGACTGTTGCCTTGCAGCGCCGCGTCAGTCGTCGCCGTAGTTCATGATCGACAGCAGGCGTATGGGTACCTGCACCAGTTGCTCCGGGCCGTGCGGGGTTTCGCCGTCGAAGGTCAGGCTGTCGCCAGCGTGCAGGTGATAGAGCTGGTTACCATGGCGGTACACCAGTTCGCCCTCCAGCAAGTGGAGGAACTCGGTACCGGGGTGGGCGAAGGTGGGGAACTCTTCGCTGGCGTCGTCCATGCTCACCATATAGGCCTCGAAGTGCTTCTTCGGCCCCCTGGCGTGATTGAGCAAGTGGTAGGTGTGGCCCTTCTCGGTGCCGCGGCGCACCACTTCCAGACCTTCGCCGGCTTTCACCAGCAGGGCATTGCCGTCGGGCTGGTCATATTGGCTGAACAGCTTGGCCATCGGCATGCCCAGCACGTCGCACAAACGGCTGAGGGTGTCGAGGCTGGTGGACACCTGGGCGTTCTCGATCTTGCTCAGCATGCCTTGGCTGATGCCGGCGATGCGTGCCACATCGGCAAGCTTGAGGGACTGGGCCTGGCGCTGGCGCTTGATCTGCAGGCCCAGGTACTGCTCCAGGCGAAGGCGCGGTTCGGTTTCGGTCGACATCGAATGTCCTGCACGGTTTCAGTTCAAGAATAAAGTTTTCGCACTGGGAAAGTGCGAGATGCAGCTGCGTTGGCTGCTTCTTTCCTCGGGTGAAAACAAGTTTCCCATAAATAGAACAGAAAAACCTGCCTGGGTTTTGTGTAGTTTTTGCCGGCCTGTTCGCGGCGGTTCGGCGCGAACAGGCCAGATCAGGCAATACACAAGGGCACCCTGGACAAACTTGGCAAGCACATTGCATTCCTGTGAGGAAAGTAAGTTTCCTTTGCGGAATCATTACCCCTTGCCCAGGAGTGTTCAACCCATGTTGCCAGCAGAAACCCAGCGCACCCTCGACCAACACGGCATCAAGTACGTGCTGGCGCAATTCGTCGATATCCATGGCTCGGCGAAGACCAAATCGGTGCCGGTATCGGGCCTGAAGATGGTAGCCGAGGAGGGCGCCGGCTTTGCCGGGTTTGCCATCTGCGGCATGGGCATGGAACCGCACGGCCCGGACTTCATGGCCCGCGGCGACCTGTCGACACTGGTCCCGGTGCCATGGCAGCCGGGCTACGGCAGGGTGGTGTGCGTGGGCCATGTCAACGGCCAGCCTTGGCCCTATGACACCCGCTATGTGTTGCAACAACAGGTGCAGCGTCTGGCCGACAAGGGCTGGACGTTGAACACCGGACTTGAGCCGGAGTTCAGCCTGTTCCGCCGCGACGAAGGCGGCAAGCTGCAACTGGTGGATGCCTCCGACAACCTCGACAAGCCGTGCTACGACTACAAGGGCCTGTCGCGCTCGCGGCTGTTTCTCGAACGCCTGACCGAAGCGCTGCAACCGGTAGGTTTCGACATCTATCAGATCGACCATGAAGACGCCAACGGCCAGTTCGAGATCAACTACACCTACAGCGACGCCATGGAGTCGGCTGACCGCTTCACCTTCTTCCGCATGGCCGCCGGCGAAATCGCCAACGACCTGGGGATGATCTGCTCGTTCATGCCCAAGCCCGACCCCAAGCGCGCTGGCAATGGCATGCACTTCCACCTGTCGCTGGCCAGCAGCACCAACAAGAACCTCTTCCACGACGCGTCCGACAGCAGCGGCATGGGCCTGTCGAAACTGGCCTACCACTTTGCCGCCGGCTTGATGGCCCACGGCCCGGCGTTATGTGCCTTTGCGGCGCCAACGGTCAACTCCTACAAGCGGCTGGTGGTGGGGCGTTCCTTGTCGGGTTCGACCTGGGCCCCGGCCTTCGTCGCCTGGGGGGCAAACAACCGCTCGGCGATGGTTCGCATTCCTTATGGTCGCCTGGAGTTTCGCCTTCCGGACGCCGGTTGCAACCCCTACCTGGTCACTGCGGCAATTATTGCCGCTGGCCTGGATGGCATCGACCGCCAGTTGGAACCGGGCGAGATGTGCAATGAAAACCTCTACAACCTGAGCCTTGAAGAAATTGCCGCACGCGGCATCAAGACCCTGCCGCAGTCGCTGAAGGAGGCCGCCGACGCGCTCGAAGCCGACCCGTTGTTCCGCGAGGTACTGGGCGCCGAGATCGTCGACGAGTTCATCAAGCTCAAGCGCATGGAGTGGGTGGAGTACTGCCGCCACGTCTCCGACTGGGAAATCCAGCGTTACACCGAGTTCTTCTGACCGCCCCCAATCCCCTGGGCGGCGCAACAAGAACGCGCTCGCCCACTGCCTAGTAAGGAGCATCACCATGTGTGGAATCGTAGGTCTGTACCTGAAAAAGCCCGAGCTGGAAGCCCAGCTTGGCAAGCTCTTCGAACCCATGCTCGAAGCCATGACCGACCGTGGCCCGGACAGCGCCGGCTTTGCCATCTACGGCGACGAAGTGGCCGATGGCTGGGTCAAGCTGACCCTGCAAGCAACTAGCACAAGTTACCCCTGGGCCACCCTGATGGGGCAACTGGAAGGGCGGCTGGGCTGTTCGCTGGACTGGTTCCAGAACGCTAGCGCTGCGGTGCTCAAGGTGCATGCCGGCGAGGCAGCCGCCCGCCAGGCCCTGCAAGACCTGGCACCGGAGGTGCGCATCATGAGCGCCGGGCAGAGCATCGAAATCCTCAAGGGCATGGGCTTGCCGGCAGAAATCTCCAGTCGCTTCGGTCTGGCCGGCATGAAGGGCAGCCACATCATTGGCCACACCCGTATGGCCACCGAAAGCGCCGTGACCATGGAGGGCAGCCACCCGTTTTCCACCGGTGCCGACCTGTGCCTGGTGCACAACGGCTCGCTGTCCAACCACTTCCGCCTGCGCCAGGCGCTTAAGCGTGAAGGCATCAGCTTCGAAACCGACAACGACACCGAAGTGGCCGCCGGCTACCTGACCTGGCGCCTGCAGCAGGGCGACACCCTGGCCCAGGCCCTGGATGGCGCGCTGGAAGACCTGGACGGTTTCTTCACCTTTGCCATCGGTACCCGCAACGGCTTTGCCGTGATCCGCGACCCGATCGCCTGCAAGCCGGCGGTGCTCGCCGAGACCGAAGACTATGTGGCCATGGCTTCGGAATACCAGGCACTGGCCGGCCTGCCAGGTATCGAGCACGCCAAGGTCTGGGAACCGGCCCCGGCCACGCTGTACGTCTGGGAGCGCGAAAGCGCCTGACCTGCCACCGAACCTCTGGAGAACCTTATGAAAACGATCGACCTTTCCAGCACTTCGGTGCGTGTGCTCAACCAGTCCCTGCACGGTGAGGTGCAGGACCCTGAATGGCGGGTGACCCACCCCGATGGTAAGCACAACCTGGCCGTGGGCATCAACGCCGCCGTGGCGGTGGATATCGAGGGCCACGCCGGCTACTACTGCGCCGGCATGAACCAGCAGGCCAGTGTGACGGTGCATGGCAACGTGGGTGTGGGCGTGGCCGAGAACATGATGTCTGGCTCGGTGCGGGTCAAGGGCAGTGCCTCCCAGGCCGCTGGCGCCACCGCCCACGGTGGGCTGCTGGTGATCGAGGGTGACGCCGGTGCCCGTTGCGGCATTTCCATGAAGGGCGTGGACATCGTGGTGGGCGGCAGCATCGGCCACATGAGCTGCTTTATGGGCCAGGCCGGGCGCCTGGTGGTGTGTGGCGACGCTGGCGATGCGTTGGGCGACTCGCTGTACGAGGTGCAGATCTACGTCAAAGGCTCGGTGCAGTCGCTGGGCTCGGACTGCATCGAGAAAGAGATGCGTGCCGAGCACCTGCAAGAGTTGCAAGAACTGCTGAACAAGGCAGGTTTGGACCACAAGGCCGCTGATTTCAAACGCTACGGCTCGGCCCGCCAGCTGTACAACTTCAAAGTCGACAACGCCAGCGCGTACTGATCCAGGAGCATTCCCATGAGCGAACAATTCCCCCCGGTACTGCGTGAGTCGGCCACCTTCGATCGCCTGACCATCCAGGAAATCCAGCGTGCCGCCGAAACCGGTATCTACGACATTCGCGGTGGTGGCACCAAGCGCCGTGTGCCGCACTTCGACGACCTGCTGCTGCTGGGCGCCAGCGTGTCGCGCTACCCCTTGGAAGGCTACCGCGAGAAGTGCGGCACCGACGTGGTGCTGGGCAACCGGTTTGCGAAAAAGCCGATCCACCTGAAAATCCCGGTGACCATCGCCGGCATGAGCTTTGGCGCGCTGTCGGCCAATGCCAAGGAAGCGCTGGGCCGGGGCGCGACCATTGCCGGCACCAGCACCACCACCGGTGACGGCGGCATGACCCCGGAAGAGCGCGGCCAGTCGCAGCATCTGGTGTATCAGTACCTGCCATCGCGCTACGGCATGAACCCCGACGACCTGCGCAAGGCCGACGCCATCGAGATCGTCCTCGGCCAGGGCGCCAAACCGGGCGGTGGCGGCATGCTGCTGGGCATGAAGGTGACCGAGCGGGTGGCCGGCATGCGCACCTTGCCGATCGGCGTCGACCAGCGCAGTGCCTGCCGCCACCCGGACTGGACCGGCCCGGATGACCTGGCGATCAAGATTGCCGAAATCCGCGAGATCACCGACTGGGAAAAACCCATCTACGTGAAGATCGGCGCCAGCCGCCCGTACTACGACGTCAAGCTGGCGGTAAAAGCCGGTGCGGATGTGATCGTGCTCGACGGCATGCAAGGCGGTACCGCAGCAACTCAGGAAGTGTTTATCGAACACGTCGGCATCCCGATTCTGCCGGCCATCCCGCAGGCGGTACAGGCGCTTCAGGAAATGGGCATGCACCGCAAGGTGCAACTGATCGTCTCGGGCGGTATCCGCAACGGTGCCGACGTGGCCAAGGCCATGGCCCTGGGGGCAGATGCGGTGGCCATCGGCACGGCGGCGCTGATCGCCCTGGGTGACAACCACCCGCGGCTGGACAGCGAGCTGAAGAAGATTGGCTCGGCCGCAGGTTTCTATGACGACTGGCAGAACGGCCGCGACCCGGCCGGCATCACCACCCAGGACCCGGAGCTGGCCAAGCGGCTGAACCCGGAAGAGGCGGGGCGCCGGCTGGCCAACTACCTGCGCGTGCTGGTGCTGGAGGCGCAGACCATGGCGCGGGCATGTGGCAAGTCGCACCTGCACAACCTGGACCCGGAGGACCTGGTGGCGCTGACCGTGGAAGCGGCGGCGATGGCACGGGTGCCGTTGGCGGGGACTGCCTGGGTGCCGGGGCAGGCGCAGTACTGATTTGATCGTTGGGGGCCGCTTTGCGGCCCTTTCGCGGTGCAAGGCCGCTCCTACAGGGACCGCATTGCCTGAGCCTGGCGCGGTCCTTGTAGGAGCGGCCTTGTGCCGCGAATGGGCTGCAAGGCAGCCCCAAGGGCACCTGACCATTCACACAGGAGTGACTCCATGAAGCACCTCACCCTCGCTGTAATGTTGTTAGCCCTGGCCACCCAGGCCACTGCCGCCGAAACCACCCTGGACACCGGCAACACCGCCTGGATGATCTGCGCCGCGATGTTCGTGCTGATGATGTGCATCCCGGGCCTGGCGCTGTTCTATGGCGGCATGGTGCGGGCAAAGAACTTCCTCTCCGTGTTCACCCAGCTGTTCGCCGTGGCTGGCGTGATCGGCATCCTCTGGGTGCTGTTCGGTTACAGCCTGGTGGTCGATACCACCGGGATGGTCGAGGGCCAGCTCACCTTCAACAGTTTCATCGGCGGGCTGGACAAGGCACTGATGCTGGATATTGGCCATGACAGCTTGGTCGGCACCATCCCCGAAGGCGTGTTTGCGGTATTCCAGCTGACGTTTGCCATCATCACCCCGGCGCTGATTGCCGGCGGTTTTGCCGAGCGCATGAAGTTCAGTGCTTCGTTGCTGTTCATGGCGGCGTGGTTCGTGCTGGTGTACGCGCCAATCGC
This sequence comes from Pseudomonas sp. MM223, assembly GCA_947090765.1. Classification (NCBI taxonomy): domain Bacteria; kingdom Pseudomonadati; phylum Pseudomonadota; class Gammaproteobacteria; order Pseudomonadales; family Pseudomonadaceae; genus Pseudomonas; species Pseudomonas sp. MM223. Next base: position 2,755,094 of record OX352322.1, read on the forward strand.
CCATATGGTGTGGGGCGGGCCGGGGGCGTTGATGGTCAACTGGGGCGTGCTGGACTTCGCCGGCGGTACTGCGGTGCATATCAACTCTGGCGTGGCTGCCTTGGCTGCGGCATTGATGCTGGGCAAGCGCAAGGGCTACCCGCAGGTGGCCATGCCGCCGCATAACCTCGGCTTTACCCTGGTGGGTGCAGGGTTGCTGTGGGTGGGCTGGTTCGGCTTCAACGTGGGGTCGGGGCTGGCGGCCAATGAAGGGGCGGGGGTGGTAATGCTGGCGACCATGGTGGCGGCTTGTGCCGGGATCGTGGGCTGGTTGCTGACCGAGAAGGTGATGCATGGTCGGCCGACTGCCCTTGGGGCTGCGTCGGGCGCGTTGGCTGGGCTGGTGGGTATCACACCGGCTTGCGCGTTTGTCGGGCCGTTGGGGGCGGTGGTGATCGGTTTGCTGACGGGGGCCATCTGCTTCTTTGCGGTCACTCGGCTTAAGCAGGCGCTGGGATATGACGACAGCCTCGATGTATTCGGGTTGCATGGTGTTGGCGGGATGGTCGGCGCGGTGCTGACTGGGGTGTTCGCAGCGCCATCGCTGGGGGGCTATGTAGAGGGTGTATCGCCCATCGGGCAGGCGCTGGTGCAACTGAAGGGAGTGGCGTTCACCTTTGTTTACTGCTTCGTGGTGAGCCTGGGCGATTCTCGGGGCGATCAAGCTGACTGTCGGGCTGCGGGCCAGTCGGGAGGAGGAAGAGCAAGGGCTGGACCTGGCGGAGCACAATGAGCGGGCTTACAACCTCTGATTGATATGTTGCCAGCACCGGCCCTATCGCCGGCAAGCCAGCTCCCACAGGAACACCACAGGCCTGGGGCACGTGGGTACTTGTGGGAGCTGGCTTGCCGGCGATAGGGCCGGTACAGGTTGAATCAGTGCCCCATGGCCAACTTGGCACTCGTCTGCCGGCGACGGTAGGCACTGTCACGGCTGGCCAGCCACCAGTACAGCGGCGAGGTAATCGCCAGCCCCACCAGCCACGAAAGGTCAGCCCCGTTGATGTGCTCGGAAATCGGCCCGACATACAGCGGCGTGTTCATGAACGGGATCTGAACCACGATACCCACCGCATAAGCGATCAGCGCCTGCGGGTTGTAACGGCCGTAGATTCCGCCGTCGACCTGGAAGATCGACTGGATGTCGTAGTCACCCTTGTGAATGGCATAGAAGTCGATCAGGTTGATCGCCGTCCACGGCACCAGCACCACCAGCAGCACCAGCACCATGTCGACGAAGTGGCCGATGAAGTCTGCCGAGGCGAACACCGCCACCACGCAGCAGGCCGAGAGCACGATCAGCGACAGCACGGCACGGCTTTTGGCGGTGGGGATCCAGCGGTAGGCGAAGGTTTGCACCAGGGTGATGATCGAAAGTACTGCGCCGTACAGGTTCAGGGCGTTATGGCTGATTACGCTGAGCAGGAACAGCACCAGCATGATCGGGCCCAGGGTGCCGGTGGCCAGCTTCACCGCATCCATTGTATCCATGCCGGCCGGGATCGCCAGCACAGCCACGGCGCCGAAGATGAACGACAGGCTCGAACCCAGGGCAGAGCCGAGGTAGGTGGTCCAGAACGTCGAGCTCGACTTTCACATCCGCCGGCAGGTAGCGGGAGTAGTCCGACACATAGGGCGCAAAGGCGATCTGCCACAGCGCCGCCAGCGATACGGTGGCCAGCCAGCCGGCCAGGTTGAAGCTGCCACGGGTGAGGAAGTCGTCGCTTTGCACGTGGGTGAAGATGTAGCCGAAGCCGACCACGATGCCAATGCCCAGCACCCAGGTGCCGATACGGTTGAGCACGTGGATAAAGCGGTAGCCGATGATGCCGATGATGCCCGAACCCAGCGCACCGATGACGATGCCCACCGGTACTGGCACGGTGTCTACCACGCCATGCAGCGACTTGCCGGCAAGCACGATGTTGGAGGCAAAAAAGCCGATGTACATGACGCCGGCGATCACCACCACCAGCAGTGCGCCAAGGGTGCCGAACTGTGCGCGGCTCTGGATCATCTGCGGGATGCCCATTTGCGGGCCCTGGGCCGAATGCAGTGCCATCAGCACCCCGCCGACCAGGTGGCCGACCAGGATGGCGACGATGCCCCATATCAGGTTCAGGTGGAACAACTGCACGCCCAGCGCGCCGGTGACGATGGGCAACGGCGCAATATTGCCGCCGAACCACAGTGTGAACAGATCCCTTACCTTTCCATGGCGGTCTTGCGGGGGCACGTAGCCGATTGTGTGTTTTTCTATCAGGGGTGCCGAATTGGCTGCACTGGTCATGACTGACTCCAAGGCAAGGTAGGGCATCGGGAGCTGCCCGGGGGCGTGCCGGCGATGGGCGACGCGTTCTTGTTGGAGGGATGATGCGGGGCGCGGGGATATCGAGAAATTAGTAAATATGTACCCATAAACCTTAAAAAACCTAAGGCTGACAAAAGCTTAAGCGGTGGACGGTAGCAAGGAGGGTGCCAGTTGGCGGAAGGGCTTGGGATAGAGGGGTTGAGCCCAGTGTCGGTAGTAAGCGCTGGGCTTTAATGGTGCGTCGTGCGCATTTTCAGGGCGGTTGAAAGGTTGCCAGTACTGGCAATAGCGCTACATAGGCAGCAACCGGTCCTGGATCACTTCCTTCATCACCAGGGTCGAACTCAGGCGCTTGACGTTGGGAATGCTGGTCAGTTTCTCGTCGTACAGCTTCTGAAACGCCGGCAGGTCTTTGGCCACCACATGCAGCAGGTAATCCGGGTCGCCAAACAGCCGCTGCGCTTCGACAATCTGCGGGATTTCCGAAAGTGCTGCTTCAAAATCCGCCACCGGCTGGCGGGTGACCTCGCGCAGGGTCACGAACACCAGGGCAGCAAAGTTGAGCCCCAGGGCGCTCGGCGCCAGGCGGGCGTGATAGCCCAGAATCGCCCCGGAATCCTCCAGTGCCTTCAAACGCCGGTGGCAGGGCGACAGGCTGAGCCCCACGCGGTCGGCCAGCTCGGTTACCGACAGCCGACCGTCTTTTTGCAGCTCGGCAAGTATTTTTCTATCTGTCCTGTCCATTGAGAAGAATCTTCCAGAAATTGAGTAATTACAGGGAATATACGAAAGAAAATCCCCAAGCGGAATCCGTAATCTTTCGACATCCCAGGCAGTAGATAAGGAAGATTCAAGTGGCTATCAGTGTGCTGACGGCGTTTTGGGCCGTGTCGATGCTGTTCGTGATTACCCCGGGTGCAGACTGGGCCTATGCCATCTCGGCAGGCATGCGCGGGCGCTGGGTGATGCCCGCAGTGGCGGGGATGCTGTCGGGGCATTTCCTGGCGACTCTGGTGGTGGCTGCGGGTGTCGGCAGCCTGTTGGCGGGCCACCCACTGGCGCTGACCTTGCTGACCCTGGCGGGGTGCAGCTACCTGTTGTGGCTGGGCGGTAACCTGTTGCTGAGCCCGGCATTGCCCGAGGCCGGCCAGGGCGGAGCAGGGGAGTCGGGGTCGCGCTGGGCGTTGAAGGGGTTTTGCGTCAGCGGCCTGAACCCGAAGGTTTTCTTGCTGTTCCTGGCCTTGCTGCCGCAGTTCACCGACCCGCAGTCGAGCTGGCCGGTACCGCTGCAAATTTTGCTGCTGGGGCTGGTGCACCTGTGCAGTTCGCTGGTGATCTACTCACTGGTCGGCTATGGCGCCAAAGCCGTACTGAGCACGCGGCCGGGTGCGGCCAAGCTGGTCGGGCGGGTGTCGGGGGTGGCGATGATTACCGTGGCCCTGGGCTTGATTGCCGGGCAAATCAACTGATTTCACCCGTGGCAAATGGCTTCAGATAAACTCGCCGCAAACCCACGCACAACCAGGATGTGCCCCATGCCTGAAACCACCCAACTGCTCACCTTCGCCCTGATCTGCCTCGGCATGGTCCTGACCCCGGGGCCGAACATGATCTACCTGATTTCCCGCTCCATCTGCCAGGGTCGCAAGGCCGGGTTGATTTCTCTGGGGGGTGTGGCCCTGGGCTTCGTCATTTACATGTTCTGCGCCGCCTTGGGCATCACGGCCCTGGTGATGGCTGTACCCTTTGCCTACGACGCATTGCGTATCGGTGGCGCGCTGTACCTGTTGTACCTGGCCTGGCAGGCGCTGCGGCCCGGTGGTCGTTCCCCCTTCCAGGTCCGTGAGCTGCCCGCCGACAGCCCGCGGCGGCTGTTCACCATGGGGTTTGCCACCAGCTTGCTCAACCCCAAGATCGCCGTCATGTACCTGTCGCTGATGCCGCAGTTCATCGAACCAGGTCATGGCAGCGTGCTGTTGCAATCGCTGGTACTGGGGTCGACGCAGATCGCCATCAGCGTCACGGTCAATGCGCTGATTGCGGCCATGGCTGGGTCCATCGCCGTGTTCCTGGCTGGCAGGCCGCTGTGGCAACAGGTTCAGCGTTGGTTAATGGGTACGGTGCTGGCAGGGCTGGCGGTGCGCATGCTGGCAGAAGGGCGCCGTTGAGCGCCCATGGCGCTGCAAGGTATCAGTGGCTGCTGGCCGAGGTGTCTTCGGCCGAGGCCGCAGGCGGATCCTCCTGCGGCAGATAAAGGGTGAAGGTGGTGCCCTGGCCGGGGATGCTTTCTACCTGTACATCGCCCCCGGATTGCTTGGCAAAACCGAACACTTGCGACAACCCGAGCCCGGTACCTTCACCCGGAGCCTTGGTGGTGAAAAACGGGTCGAAGATGCGTTCCAGCAGTTCGGCGGCAATACCCATACCGCTGTCGCTCACCGATATCGCCGCGAACGGGGCTGGCGATGAAGGCTGGCCGCGCAGGGCAGGCAGGCGCTGGTCTGCCTGCAGGCGCAGCTGCAAGGTGCCTTCGCCGGCCATGGCATCGCGGCCATTAAGCATCAGGTTGATCACCGCGGTTTCCAGTTGGCTGAGGTCGGCGCGGATGTGGCACGGCGCCTGCGGCAGTTGCAGCTCAACCTGGATGCGCGCGCCGGTGGCGGTGTCGAGCATGTCGGCCATGGCCTCCAGCCGTGGGCCGGCCTCGAACACTTCTGGGCTAAGGGCCTGACGGCGAGCGAAGGCCAGTAGCTGGCCGGTCAGCTTGGCGCCACGGTCGACCGTGTCAGATATGGTCTTGATGTAGCGCTCGCGGCGTTTTTCATCAAGGTTGGGGCGCTGCAGGAAGTGCAACGACGAGCGAATGATAGTCAGCAGGTTGTTGAAGTCGTGTGCCACGCCACCGGTCAGCTGGCCGATGGCTTCCAGCTTTTGGGCCTGGCGCAGCACTGCCTCGGTGTGCACCAGCTGGGTGGTGCGCTCGTCGACGCGGTGTTCGAGGGTGGCATTCAGCGTCTCCAGTGCGGCCATGGCTTCACGCACTTCGGCATGGGCCTGAACCCGCTGGATATGCGCCCAGCAACGTTCGGTCACTTCGCTGATCAGCGACTGTTCGTAGTGTGTCCATGTGCGCGGTGCGTTGTCATGGATGGCCATCAGTGCGATGAGGCGGCCGCCTTTGATCAACGGCATGCAGATGGTGGCGGTAATGCCGATGGCCTGGAAGGTGGCGGCTTCGTCGGCGGCCAGTTCACTGAGGTTGTCGTTGATCACCAGCGGCAGGCCGCTGCGCAACCGGCTGAGTGCCAGACGGCCGAAGTCATGCAGGTGGTACTGGCCCACCAGCCTCGGCGAGCCGGGGGCCACTGCATCACCGCAGATGGTAAAGCCGTCCTCGTCAGCGTCCATCACCGCATACGCGCAACTGGAAAGGCTCAGGTGCTCGACCATCATGCGCGTGGTGGTGGCCAGGATCTGGTCTGCGGCGGTGGCGTCGGCCACGGCACGGCCGAGTGCGTCAAGAAAGTTCAGCCGCTGGTTGGCGAGCACGCTGGCGGTGGTTTCGGTCACCGTGTCGAGCATGCCCAGCACGGTACCGTCATGGTCGCGGATGGGGCTGTAGCAGAAGGTGAAATGGGCGCGTTCCGGGCCGCCGTTGCGGTCGATGATCAGCGGAAAGTCTTCGATGTACACCGCTTCACCGGCCAGGGCGCGGTCAGCCATGCTGCCGATGTCGGCCCAGGCTTCCTGCCACACGTCGCGGAAGGGGATGCCCAGGGCCAGAGGCTTGCGCCCGAGAATTTGTGTGAAGGCATCATTGTGCAGGGTGAGCAGGTCAGGGCCCCAGAGCACGGCCTGCGGGAAGCGCGAGGCCAGGCACAGGGCCATGGTAGTTTTCAGTGCGTCGGGCCAACGCTCCAGCGGGCCCAGCGGAGTATTGGCCCAGTCGTGGTTGCGGATGCGCTCGGCCATCAGCCCGCCGCCGTCTAGCCATTTCGCCATATGCTCTGTCGGTCCTTTAACTCAAGGCCTTTAGGGTGCACCGAGAATAGCCGGTTGGCGAGGGTTTTGTGGTGGTCTGTGCTAGCGAATGAAGTGCACCTTGCCGGTGTCATCATTGCCCATGTAGATGCCATACACCCCGGCCTGCCGCTCAAGGATATAGCGCTCGAGAATCTGCCGGATTGCCGGGTAGTAGATCTCGTCCCACGGAATCTCGTCGGGTTCGAAGAACTTGTACGCCAAGGTCTCTGGACCGTACTGCCCGGTTTCCTCGATGACGCTGGCACGGAAGATGATGTACACCTCGGAAATTGTAGGCACGCTGAAGATGGAGTAGGGCGAGACGATGTCGGCGCGCACGCCGCTTTCTTCCCACACCTCGCGCAGTGCTGCCTGCTCGGTGGTTTCGCCAGCCTCCATGAACCCGGCCGGCAACGTCCAGGTGCCGGGGCGCGGCGGGATGGCGCGCTGGCACAGCAGGTACTTGCCATCGCGCTCGATGATGCAGCCGGCGATGATCTTCGGGTTGATGTAATGGACGTAGCCGCAGCCGGTGCAGTGCAAGCGTTCGTGGGTGTCGCCTGTGGGAACGCCCCGGGCCAGTTCTGTGGTGCAGTGTGGGCAATAGCGCGGGGCGGTGGGCATGATCAGCGGCCTATGCGAGGTTCCTTCAGGGCCAGGGGCTCGACAATGTCGCGCACCTTGGGGTTGTCGTCCTGCTTCTGGCGCAGGTAGTCCAGGGCCACCTTGGCGGCAGCGCGGACGTGGTCCACCGAGGCCTGATGGGCCACCAGCGGGTCGCCACCCTTGATTGCTTCGACGATCTTTTCCATTTCGCGGTTGCTGGCGCCACGGCGGTTTTCCTGCGATACCGAGGTGGCGCGCAGGTAGCTGATGCGCGCCTGCAACTGGCGCAATTGCTGGGCTGCCACCTGGTTGCCGGAGCCTTCCAGCAGCACGTCGTAGAAGCCTTGCACCGAATCCAGCACTTGTTGCAGCTCGCCTTCTTCGAGGGCCTCGCGGTTGACCTCCAGCGCACGTTCCAGGGCACGGATGTCCTTGGCCTTGGCATTGAGGGTGAACAGCTGCACGATCAGGCCTTCGAGCACGCAACGCAGTTCATAGATGTCGCGGGCGTCTTCCAGGGTGATGATGGCCACGCGCGGGCCCTTGGCATCGGCAAACTCCACCAGGCCTTCGGACTCCAGGTGACGCAGGGCTTCACGCACCGAGGTACGGCTGACCCCGAGGCGGTCGCAGAGGTCGCGCTCGACCAGGCGGTCGCCCGGGAGCAGGTGGAAGTTCATGATCGCCGCGCGCAGCTTGTCTAGCACGATTTCGCGCAGGGTAACGGGGTTGCGGTTGACCTTGAAGCTGTCGTCGAGTGGCTGGCGTTTCATCAGGTGCGCTCTTTATGAGGCTGTTGCGCCAACATCGCGGAACGCCCCGAACCGAGGCTTTCCATGCAGTGGTTCGAACAGCCCGTTGTTAACGGGTTGACTCCGCATCGGCTTCGGCAAACGCTTCGCGGGCCAGGCGGAAACTGTCCACCGCCGCGGGTACGCCGCAATAAATGCCGACCTGGAGCAGAATTTCGCGAATCTGTTCACGGCTCAGGCCATTGCGCAATGCGCCGCGAATGTGCAACTTGAGCTCGTGGGGCCGGTTGAGCGCGGAAATCATGGCCAAGTTTATCATGCTGCGCTCTTTGAGCGACAAGCCTTCGCGGCCCCAGACGTGGCCCCAGCAGTATTCGGTGACCAGTTCCTGCAATGGCTGGGTGAACGCGTCGGCGTTCTGGATCGAGCGGTTGACGTAATCCTCACCCAGCACCTGGGTGCGGATGGCCAGGCCTTTGTCGTATTTCTCGTTGCTCATGTGCCGTACTCCGGAAGAAAAAAGGGGCCGCAACCGAGGGTGAGACGATAGCGCGGCCCCTGAAAACAGGGGCGAAACAGGGGCCGCTGTGCGGCCCATCGCCGGCAAGCCAGCTCCCACATGTACTGCACAGGGCTTGAGGCCTGTGGATCTCCTGTGGGACTGGCTTGCCGGCGATGGGCTGCAAAGCAGCCCCGGCGATGCCAAGGTCAGCCCAAGGGTGGCAGGGCGCCCAGCTTGCCTTTGTGGTAAACCATCGGCGTTACCGGCTCGGCCGGCAGTACCAGGTTCTTCACCGCGCCGACGATGATCGCGTGGTCACCGCCGTCATACTCGCGCCACAGTTCGCACTCGATGATCGCCGTCGCCTTGGCCAGCAGCGGGTTGCCCAGCTCGCTCAAGTGCCACTCGACGCCCTTGGCCTTGTCCTTGCCTTTGCCGGCGAAGGCATAGGCTTCGGCAGTCTGCTCGGCGGACAGCAGGTGAATCGCGAACTGCTTGCTGTCGCGCAGGATCGGGTAGGTGTCGGAGGCGTAGTTGGGGCAGAACAGTACCAGCGCCGGGTCGATCGACAGCGCGCTGAAGGCGCTGGCGGTGATGCCGACGATAGCGCCGTCGGCGTCCAGGGTGGTGACTACCGTAACGCCGGACGGGAAGGAGCCCATCACGTCTTTGTAGATGCCGGGTTCGATCATCTCGTTTTTCTCCTAGCGCATCACGAACGGGTCGGGCATCGGCGCGGTGGACAGGTTGATCCACACGGTCTTCAGCTCGGTATAGGCCAGCACCGAATCGATGCCGCTCTCACGGCCGTAGCCGCTGTTCTTGAAACCACCGATTGGCGCCATGGCCGACACGGCGCGGTAGGTGTTGACCCAGATGATCCCCGAACGCACGTCGCGGGCCAGGCGATGGGCACGGCCCAGGTCGCGGGTCCAGATGCCGGCGGCCAGGCCGAACTGAGAGTCGTTGGCGATGGCCAGGGCTTCTTCCTCGGTCTTGAAGCGGATGACTGCGGCGACCGGGCCGAACACTTCTTCCTGCATGATGGTCATCGAATTGCTGTCGCACTCGAACAGGGTCGGCTCGTAGAACCAGCCGTCACCCTCCACCTCGGCACGCTTGCCGCCCATGTGCAATTTGGCGCCTTCGGCCTTGGCCGCAGCCACCAGGCCTTCGACCACGGCCAACTGCTGTGCGGTGGCCATCGGGCCCATTTCGCTGGCGTCGTCCTGCGGGTTGCCAATGCGGATACGCTTGGCCCGGGCAATCAGACGCTCGACGAACTCGTCGAAGATCTCGTCCTGTACCAGCAGGCGTGAGCCGGCCACGCAGCTTTGCCCGGAGGCGGCATAGATGCCGGCCACGGCGCCGTTGATGGCGCTGTCCAGGTCGGCGTCGGCGAAGATGATGTTTGGCGACTTGCCGCCCAGCTCCAGCGACAGCTTGGCGAAGTTCTCGGCACTGCTGCGCACCACATGGCGGGCGGTGGCGGCTCCGCCGGTGAAGGCGATTTTGCGCACCAGTGGGTGGCGGGTCAGTGCTGCACCGGTGGTTGGGCCGTAGCCGGTGACCACGTTGACCACACCGGCCGGGAAGCCGGCTTCGAGGGCCAGGCGGGCCAGTTCGAGGATGGTCGCCGAGGCATGCTCGGAGGGTTTGAGCACGATGGTATTGCCGGCGGCCAGGGCTGGGGCCAGCTTGATTGCGGTGAGGTACAGCGGGCTGTTCCACGGGATGATCCCGGCCACCACGCCGATTGGCTCATGCACGGTGTAAGCGAACAGGTCGGGCTTGTCCAGCGGCAGGGTGCCGCCTTCGATTTTATCGGCCAGGCCCGCGGTGTAGTGGAAGAACTCTGGCAGGTAGCCGACCTGGCCGCGGGTTTCGCGGATCAGCTTGCCGTTGTCACGGCTTTCAAGCTGGGCCAGGTGTTCCTTGTTTTCGGCAATCAGGTCACCCAGGCGGCGCAGCAGCTTGCCGCGCGCGGTGGCGGTGATGCTGCGCCATTCCTTGCTGTCGAAGGCACGCTGGGCGGCCTGCACGGCCAATTCGACGTCGGATTCGTCAGCGTCGGGCAACTGCGCCCAGGCCTGGGCGGTGGCCGGGTTGAGGCTGTCGAAGGTCTTGCCGCTCTGGGCATCGCGCCATTGGCCGTCGATGCACATCTGGAAACGAACGAGGGTCATGCAACAATCCCCTTGGCGGATTCGGTGAGGGTGCGGGCTTGCGCGAGGAAGTCCAGCAGCATCTTGTTGACTTCACGGGGTGCTTCTACCGGCATCATATGCCGTTGCTCGGCGAGGACCACACTGTGCGCACCTGGAATGCTGGCGGCGAGCTGGCGGGTCATGGCCGGAGTGGAGCCCGAGTCGAGTTCGCCAGTGGCGATCAGCGTTGGCACCTGGATGCTGCCCAGGTCGTCGGCGCGGTACATGTCCTGGGTGGCGAACAGCGAATAAGTGGTGTGATAGCCCTGCGGGTCGTTGCTCGCCAGCACTTGGCGAATGGCGGCGACCTGCGCCGGGTTGGCAGCCTTGTATTCACGGCTGAACCAGCGGTCGAGGGCAGCATCGACATTGGCGTCGGGGCCCAGCTCCGCAGCCTGGGCGGCGCGGGCGATCACGCCGGCACTCTGCTCGGGGGTGCGGTTGAACACGCTGTTGAGCACGACCAGCGCAGCCAGGCGCTGCGGGTAGTTAAGGGCAAATGCACGGGCGACCAGGCCACCCATGGAGAAGCCGATCACGGTCGCTTGTTGAATTTGCAGGTGGTCGAGCAGTTCGGCGAGCTGGTCGGCGTAGCCTTCCAACGGCGTGTCGGCCGCTGGCACGCGGCTTTGACCGTGGCCGAGCATGTCGTAGGCGATGACACGGTAGTCGTTGGCCAGGCCAACAATCTGACCGCCCCACATTTCCTTGTTCAGGCCCACGCCGTGGATCAGTACCACGGGTTGGCCCTGGCCTACGGACAGGTAGCTGGTGCCGGCAGGTGTACGTTCAGCGACAGGCTGAATCATGGAGGGCGCTCCTTGAAGGTCGGGCGCGGCGGGTAAGCACGCCACGCCCCGGCCCGTCTTGGTTGTTGTTATTGAGCGTTGGCTTTTTCGGCAGCCAGTTCTTCCAGGTCGATGTAGCGGTTGCCGATGCGCGGGTGCAGGCGGCCGCCGTCGGCAGCGCCCAGCACCACCACGATTTCATCGGCACGCGGGGCGTCTTCGATCTGCATTTCCAGGGTGATGTAGTGCGAACGCAGGCCTTCGTCGTCCTTCTGCATCATCGGGATCTGGATCGAGGTGCCTGGGCCGCCGCGCTTGTTGGTGAAGCTCAGGTAGCTCTTGGCCTGGACTGCTTCGCGGTAGTGGTTGCCGAAGCGCAGGGTGTGGATCACGGCCGAGGCGTGCTCGATTTCGCCGTCGGCGCCGACCACCGCAGCTTTGCCGTAGGCTTCGATCTTGTCGGCACCGCCGATGGCAGCGGTCAGGCGCTCGACCATCAGGGCACCCAGCTCCGAGCAGTTGGCGCGGATTTCCGGCTTCAGATCTTCAACAAAACCGCGACCGGCCCATGGGTTCTTGATCACGACGGCCAGGCCGACCATGGTCACCGGCTTGTCGGTGGCCTTGCCGCCTTCGATGCGGGTCTCTTCGGAGTAGGTGACGATCTTGCGGATTTCGAAACTCATGGGTGGCTCCTGGTGAGGGTTATCAGCTCTTGTTGTCTGATGGTATACCATAATATTTGTTGTGCAAGAGGGGGCTGGAAATTTCTCTTGCGAGGGGACGAAAGGTGGGCTGATGCCCTCAATCTTGTGGTGTCTGTACTGGCCCTATCGCCGGCGAGCCAGCTCCCACAAGGACTGCACTGCTTTCAGAACTGGTGGTGATCCTGTGGGAGCTGGCTTGCCGGCGATAAGGCCAGTGCAGGTTTCAAAAAAAAGCCCGCTCACGCAGGCCTAAGGGGCCCACGGGAGCGGGCGCGTCCCGCAATGATTCAGGCAATGGGAATTCAGGCGAACGCCGGCACCACTTCCTTGATGAACAGCTCCAGCGACTTCTTCTTCTCGGCGTGGGGCAGGCTGTTGTCGCACCAGAAGCTGAACTCGTCGACGCCGAGCTCCTGGTAGTACTTGATGCGAGCGATGATTTCTTCCGGGGTGCCGATCATGGTGTTCTTGCGGATGTTCTCCAGCTGGAATGCCGGTACTTCGGCAAACTTCGATTCCGGGCTCGGCTCCAGGAAGCCGTTGACCGGCACGGTCTTGTTGCCGAACCAGGCATCGAAGGTACGGTAGAAGCGCGAGATAGCCTGGGCGCCGATTTTCCACCCTTCCGGTTCGGCCGGGCTGTGCACGTGGGTGTGGCGCAGCACCATCAATTGTGGGCGTGGCACGTCCGGGTTGTTGTCCAGGGCGGCCTGGAACTTGTTCTTCAGGTCCAGCACTTCTTCGTCACCCTTCATCAGCGGGGTGACCATGACATTGCAGCCGTTGGCCACGGCGAAGTTGTGCGAGTCCGGGTCGCGGGCAGCGATCCACATCGGCGGCGTGGCGTTGAACGGCTTCGGCACGCTGGTGGAGGTGGGGAACTTGTAGACTTCGCCATCATGGGCGTAGTCGCCTTCCCACAGCTTGCGCACCACCGGCACCATCTCGCGCAGCGCCTTGCCGCCGTCGGTGGCTGGCATGCCATTGGCCATGCGGTCGAACTCGAACTGGTAGGCGCCACGGGCCAGGCCCACTTCCATGCGGCCGTTGCTGATCACGTCGAGCAGGGCGCATTCGCCGGCGACGCGGATCGGGTTCCAGAACGGCGCAATGATAGTGCCGGCACCCAGGCGGATCTTCTCGGTGCGCGCGGCCAGGTAGGCCAGCAGCGGCATCGGGCTTGGCGAAATGGTGTACTCCATGGCGTGGTGTTCGCCAATCCACACGGTGCTGAAACCGCCGTCTTCGGCCATCAGGGTCAGTTCGGTCAGGTCTTCGAACAACTGGCGGTGGCTGACCTGTTCATCCCAACGTTCCATGTGTACGAACAACGAAAATTTCATGGGGCTTTCCTCAACGCTTGAAAGGGGCTGGCGCCTGGCAGGGTAGGCGCCAGTGGTCTCGATTCAGAATAGGCTTCAGGCAAAGGCCGGCAGGCTGGCCATCTTGCCGCGGCAGTACACCATCGGCCGTGGCGCTTCTTCGGGCACAATCAGGTTATGCACCTTGCCAACCATGATGGCGTGGTCGCCACCTTCATATTCACGCCACAGTTCGCATTCGATGACAGCGGTGGCACCCGCCAGGACCGGGTTGCCCAGTTCGCTCAGGGACCACTCGATGCCACTGGCCTTGTCCTTGCCTTTTTTGGCAAACGCATAGGCTTCGGCTTGCTGCTCACCGGAAAGCAGGTGAATGGCAAAACGCTTCTGCTTGATCAGCACAGGGTAGGAGTCGGAGGTGTAGTTGGGGCAGAACAGCACCAGCGGCGGGTCCATCGACAGGGAGGAGAAGGCGCTGGCGGTCAGGCCGACAACCGAGCCGTCGTCGTCCAGGGTGGTGATGACGGTAACGCCGGACGGGAAGGAGCCCAGGACGTTCTTGTAGACGGTTGCGTCGATCATCGGGAGTACCTCTAAAGGGCTGCGGTGGTCCGCGGTTTTTATCGTTGATGTGTCTGATGGTATACCGTAATACCTATTTTGCAAGCGGAATTTTCAACCCTGATTTTTCACGATGAACGGCTCAAGGCCACGTAAATAGCGGCTTTGAATGGTGAGGCGGTTTGTCGCAGGGGTTTCGCGAGCAGATCAGCGGGCGTTTTTTCGTACGGATCAGTGTTGTCAAAAGTTTGGAATACCATAATATGGTCCGCAGCTGAGAGGCCGCCCTGGATGCGGTTTCCTTACAAAGATAAAAACGACCTTTCGAGCTGAATCCTATGTCCCAACCGTCATCGCAACACCAGTTTGTCGAGAATCACACGGTCGATTACGTTCCACCTGCCGAGCGCCACGGGAAGGCGCGCGACCTGTTCACCCTCTGGTTCAGTACCAACATTGCGCCACTGCCTATCGTTACCGGCGCCATGGTGGTCCAGGTGTTCCACCTGAACCTGTTGTGGGGGCTGATCGCCATTGTGTTGGGCCATCTGGTCGGGGGTGTGGTCATTGCCCTGGCTTCTGCGCAGGGACCGCAGCTGGGCATTCCACAGATGGTGCAGAGCCGTGGCCAGTTCGGCCGCTACGGCGCCTTGTTGATCGTGTTCTTCACCGCGCTGATCTATGTCGGCTTCTTCATTTCCAACATCGTCCTGGCGGGCAAGACGATTCACGGTATCGCCCCGGGCGTACCGATGCCGGGTGCGATCGTGATCGGTGCCCTGAGCGCCACGGCCATCGGCGTGATCGGCTACCGCTTCATCCATGTCCTCAACCGTATCGGTACCTGGGTGATGGGTTCGGCGCTGCTGGCCGGCTTCATCATGATGTTTGCCCAGGCGCTGCCGGCCGACTTCTTCAGCCGTGGCGCGTTCAACCTGTCGGGCTTCATTGCGACCGTGTCGCTGGGCACCATCTGGCAGATCAGTTTCTCGCCCTACACATCGGACTACTCGCGTTACCTGCCGCGTGAAGTGGGCATCGCCAAGCCGTTCTGGGCCACCTACTTCGGCGCTACCCTGGGCACCATCCTGTGCTTCAGCTTTGGTGCGGTGGCGGTGCTGTGCGTACCGGAAGGTACCGACGCCATGGATGCGGTGAAACAGGCCACCGGCTGGCTGGGCCCGATCCTGATGGTGCTGTTCCTGCTCAACATCATCAGCCACAACGCCCTTAACCTGTATGGCGCGGTGTTGTCGATTGTCACCGCGATCCAGACCTTCATGGCTGATTGGACGCCGAGCATCAAGGTGCGGGTGATCCTGGCATCGGCGATTCTGGTCGGCTGCGGAATGGTTGCACTGAACGCCTCGGCGGACTTCATCGGCCACTTCATCGGCCTGATCCTGGCGCTGCTGCTGGTGCTGGTGCCGTGGGCTTCGATCAACCTGATCGACTTCTACCTGATCAAGAAGGGCCAGTACGACATCGCCTCGATCTTCAGTGCTGATGGCGGTATCTATGGCCGCTTCAACCATCACGCGATCATTGCCTATGCCTGCGGCATCCTGGTGCAGTTGCCGTTTGCCAACACGTCGTTGTATGTGGGGCCGTACTCGAACCTTGTCGAAGGGGCTGACTTGTCGTGGTTGTTCGGGTTGATTGTTACGGTGCCGCTGTATTACTGCCTGGCGACCCGAGGCAAAGCTGCCGAGAAGGCGGGGCGGGTAGTGAATGCAAACGACTGATAGAACGCTGTTGCAGTAACTGGGGCCGCTTTGCGGCCTTTCGCGGCACAAGGCCGCTCCTACAGGGCGTACGCGGTCCCTTGTAGGAGCGGCCTTGTGCCGCGAAAGGGCTGCAAAGCAGCCCCGGCTATTTCAGATCAAACCTTGAACTGCGCCACCATGCCGTTCAAATCCACCGCCAGCCTGGACAAATCCTGCGCTGCGGCGCTGGTCTGGTTGGCCCCCGCCGACGTCTGCATCGCCAGGTCGCGAATGTTCACCAGGTTACGGTCAACCTCCCGCGCCACCTGCGCCTGTTCCTCCGAAGCACTGGCAATCACCAGGTTGCGCTGGTTGATCGAGGCAATCGCCTCGGCAATCACTTCCAACGCCTGACCGGCACCTTGCGCCACATCCAGTGTGCTGGTGGCACGCCCCTGGCTGCTGTGCATAGCCGTCACCGCCCGCTCGGTCCCATTCTGGATACCCGCGATCATCTGTTCGATCTCTGCTGTCGACTGCTGGGTGCGGTGGGCGAGGGCGCGCACTTCGTCGGCCACCACGGCAAAGCCACGGCCTGCCTCGCCGGCGCGGGCAGCTTCGATGGCGGCGTTCAGCGCCAACAGGTTTGTTTGCCCGGCAATCGCGCCAATCACATCCAGCACGCGGCTGATTTCGTTGGCATTGCTGGCCAGTTGTTCGATCTCGGCCGAGGTGCCAGTTACGTCAGCCACCAGATGTTGAATGGACGCCAATGCCTGGTTGACCCGGTCGCGGCCATCACGGGTGGTCTGGTCGGCGCCCTTGGAGGCATCGGCAGTGCTGACTGCATTGTTCGCCACCTCTTCGACGGCGGCGGTCATCTGGTTCACGGCGGTGGCCGCCTGGTCGATTTCCGCGCTCTGCTGGTGCAATCCGCGGCTGGTGTCTTCGGTGACGGTGTGCAGTTCTTCCGAGGCCGAAGCCAGTTGGTCGGACGACGCGGCGATCTTGCGGATGGTGTCACGCAGGCTTTCCTGCATGCGGCTCAGGGCACGCAACAGCAAGGCTGGCTCGTCGCGGCCGGAAGCGCGAATTTCCCGGGTGAGGTCGCCGGTGGCTACACGTTCGGCGACAGCGACGGCATCGGCCAGTGGTACCACGATGCTGCGGGTAAGCACGGTGGCAATGACGGCCAGGGCGAACATGATGACCAGCAACGAGGCGATGATGGCGGTGAACGCTTCGTCTGCGACGTCACTGCTGCGCTGCGAGGCGTCTTCGGCGCCCTTGCTGTTGTAGGCGATCAGGGCGGTCATGGCCTTCATCATGGTGTCGGCGCGCTGGGTGAGCGGGCCGCTGATCTGCAGCTTGGCCTCGCTCATGCGGCCAGCGGCAATGTCCTGCAGCACTTGCAGTTGCAGGTTGAGGTACTGCTGGTGTGCGTCATTGAAGGCGTTGAACAAGGCGCGGTCGTCGGCCGCGATGATGGTATCGGCGTAGTCCTTGAGGCCGTCCTTGAGTTCGGCGTTGATGCCTTCGAGCATCTGAATGTTCCGAGCGCGCTCGGCAGGGTTGTCGTCCAGTGCGGCACGCAGGGTAACGGCGCGGGCGCGCCCAAGGTTGCTGCTGATGTCACCCAGGGCTACCACGGCGGGCATCCAGGTGACCCGGATTTCGTCGGTGGCCTTGTCCATCTGGCGGGTTTCGTAGAGTGCGATAAGGCCCATGAACAGGACCAGGATGCCCAACAGGGCGAATACGCTGGCAGCGCGAATGCCGATCTTCATATTCCGTAACTGCATGGAATGCTCCTTGACGGTGGCGTGCAGGCGTCAGGAGCATGGACGGAAAGCCGGGTCACCGGTTATGGCGCCAGGCTCTTGATGCGCTGCGGATTAGTAGTTGTACCTCACCCTCTTGAATACTTTTTTGATTTGAATGATGCCATATGGCCATTATTGTTGAACAGTCCAACAATGTAACGACATGATTGACAAAACCGTCGTTTGTTGACGGTTTTGTCAGGATCTTGCTGTTAAACGATCGCAATCATCGGATCGGCAGCGGCCAGGGCCACGGCGCGATCAGCCGCTGGCGGGTAGATCCACACCGAGTTGATCTGGCGTTTCAGGTTCTTGCCTTCCTGGCCTTGCAGTTTCAGTTCCCGTTCCCAGCCTTCGCTGTACGCCGCGCCCCATTCACCCAGGTCGAGGCAGGTAACGTATTTGGGCTGGCGGTAAACGACCGGCGCCACTCCGAGCAAATCGGCCATGGCATTGTTGCCACTGTGACGGCCCATCGGAATAGCGTGCTGGCACGTCATCAGGGCGTGATTGCCGATTTCATCGACGGCCGCCCAGGCGGTATCACCGGTGGCGTAGATGTGTTGCTGGCCAACCACCTTCAGGTGATCGTCGACCTTCAGCCGGCCGAAGTTGTCACGCTCGCCGGCAACCTGCGCGGTCAGCGGGCTGGCCTTGACGCCGACGGTCCAGATGACGGTGTTGCTGGCGATGTATTCGCCGTTGTCGAGGGTGACGCCGCCTGCATCCACAGCCACCACCGAGGTATCGGTCAGCCATTCGACGCCAGCGTGTTCCGATGCAGCAACGATCGATGGCTTGATACCAGCACCCAGTGCCGCGCCAATGCTGGTGCCACGGTCGACCAGCAATACCCTCACGTCGTCACCGAGGATGGCGCGCAGGCGGGCGGGCATTTCGGTAGCGGTTTCGATACCGGTGAACCCACCGCCGCAGACCACCACGGTGTTGCGGGCAGCCGAAGCGGGCAGGGCGGCCAGGCCGGTCAGGTGCTGCTCCAGGCGCATGGCCGACTCAATCTGGTCGACATCGAACGTGTGTTCGGCAAGCCCCGGCACTGCTGGGCGTGCCACCTGGCTGCCGGCGGCGAGGATAAGGCGGTCGTAGCCGATCTGTTGGCGCTGGCCTTGGCTGTCGGTGTAGCTGACGCTGCGCGCATCGGCGTCGATGGCCTCGGCATTGCCGGTGATGAAGCGCACGCCCACGGCCTCGAACAACTCACCTACGGGGGCTTTCAGGGTATGCGCATTGGCTTCGTAGAAGCGGGGGCGAATACGCAGTTCGGCTTGCGGGGCGAGCACGCTGATGCTCAGGTCGTCGCGCTGGGCCTGGTCGAGCAGGCGGGCGGCGCTCAGGGCGCTCCAGACGCCGGCAAAGCCGGCACCGATGATGAGGATGTTCGATTTCATGCTGTGCTCCGCTGGAAAAAGGGGTTTTGCCCCGTGGGTCGTATTGCTTCAATAACTCCGACTATAGTGGTCGTAGTTTATTTGTGCAAGCGTTCCAGACGCAGACGCCCCTGCCGAATGCTCGGCAGGGGCGTCTGCGGGTGTGGCACAGCGGGGCGACAAACCTTGATATCCCCACCCCCATCCGTTATAGATAAAAAGGAAACCACAAAGAAAAGAGGCCATTGCAGCCCCCATGTACGAGATCACACGTATCTTGCGCCCCTCAGGCCCCCATTTCGCGCCCCGCGCGGATGGATACGGGCCCACCCCCATGATCCTTTCCCCGCTTTCAAGCCTGTTTCACGTGTTGTCGATTCCTCCCGCCAACATCCTGCTCAACCAGATGCGCAAACGCCCCGTCCCTCCACCTGCACCGTAACGCCTGAATCCCGTTACCCCCGGCCTTTTGCCGTTCGGGGTTGGGGAGCCTTTGCATTTTTTCAGCGTTCAACTGTTCAGGAATCACTATGACTCTTCGTGTAGCTATCATCGGCGCCGGCCCGTCCGGCCTTGCGCAACTGCGTGCGTTCCAATCCGCCCATGCCCAGGGCGCGCCCATGCCGGAAATCGTCTGCTTCGAAAAACAAGCCGACTGGGGCGGTATGTGGAACTACACCTGGCGCACCGGCCTCGACCAGCATGGCGAGCCGGTGCACGGCAGCATGTACCGCTACCTGTGGTCCAACGGCCCCAAGGAGTGCCTGGAATTCGCCGACTACAGCTTCGACGAACACTTCGGGCGGCCGATCTCTTCGTACCCGCCGCGCGAGGTGCTGTGGGACTACATTCAAGGCCGCGTGAAGAAGGCCGGTGTGCGCGATTACATCCGCTTCAATACCGTGGTCAAGAACGTCAGCTTCAATGAACACACACGCGAGTTCACCGTAAGCGCCCACGACTACAGCGCAGGGGTTGGTATCGAGCAGGTATTCGATTACGTGGTGGTGGCCAGCGGGCACTTTTCTACCCCGCACGTGCCGGAGTTCGAAGGCTTCGAGCGTTTCACCGGGCGTATCCTGCACGCCCACGATTTTCGCGAAGCGGTGGAATTCAAGGGCCAGGACCTGCTCATTGTCGGCAGCAGCTACTCCGCCGAAGACATCGGTTCCCAATGCTACAAGTACGGCGCGCGTTCTATAACCACGGCCTACCGTACCCAGCCGATGGGCTACAAATGGCCCAAGGGGTGGGAAGAGCGCCCGCAATTGCTGCGGGTCGAGCATGACCTGGCGTTCTTCGCAGACGGTTCGAGCAAGCGCGTGGATGCGATCATCCTGTGCACAGGCTACCAGCATCACTTCCCGTTCCTGCCGGATGAGCTGACACTCAAGACCAACAATCGCCTGTGGCCTGCGGGGCTGTACCAGGGCGTGGTGTGGGAGCAGAACCCGCAATTGCTGTACCTGGGCATGCAGGACCTCTGGTACAGCTTCAACCTGTTCGACGCACAGGCGTGGTTTGCCCGCGACTACATGATGGGCCGCATAAAGCTGCCGTCCAGGGCAGGCATGCAAGCCGACAGCCAGCGCTGGCGCGAGGACGAAGAGGGCCTGGCAACCACGGCGTCGATGTATGAGTTCCAGGGCCGATACATCAAGCACCTGATCGAGCAGACCGATTACCCACGCTTCGACATCGATGCGGTCAACCGCATCTTCTTGCAATGGAAGCAGGACAAGAAGCACGACATCATGGGCTACCGGGACAAATCCTACCGCTCGGTGCTCACCGGCACCAAAGCGGTGCCCCACCATACCCGCTGGATGCAAGCGATGGACGACTCGCTGCAAGAGTACTTGCGCGAGACAGACGGCAAGAAGGGCGAAGTGAAGGCTCTGCGCGGGTAGGCGCTACCCTTTTGCAGCACGCGGCTGGCGACCCAGCGTTTCAGGGCAGAAGACCGCTTTGCGGTGCTGGCGCTACCCGCGTATGATTTGCGACAAAGTTGGTCGGAGATTGAAATGTCGCTTTACAGTGCTGGCGTCGAATACGGTATCCATTGCCTGTTGTTCCTGGTGGACGAGCGTGGTGATTCGCGCGAATCCAGTGTGCGTGATCTGGCGGAGTTGCAGGGTGTGCCCCAGGAGTACCTGGCCAAGGTCTTCACCAAGCTGGCGCGTGCCAAGCTGGTGGTTGCCACAGAAGGTGTGCGCGGCGGCTTTCGCCTGGCCCGGCCCTCGGACGAGATCACCGTGCTGGACATCGTCAATGCCATCGACGGACCGAAGAAAATCTTCGACTGCCGCGAGATTCGCGAACGCTGCACGCTGTTCGAAGGTTCTGCTCCGGGATGGGCGACTGAAGGCACCTGCGCGATCCATGCAGTGATGCTGGGGGCACAGAAGCGTATGGAAGAGGCCTTGGCGCAACAGACCATTCTGGACCTGGCGCGACGGTTCGGGCGCAAGGCGCCGGCCGAGTTCGGTCAACAGGTGAATACCTGGATGGGTGAGCGGCGTGAAGGCAAAGGTAGCGGGGACATACCGGTCAGTCAGGTCTGAATGTGTTACCTGTACCGGCCTTTTCGCGGGTAAACCCGCTTCCACAGGAATACCTCAGCGCCCCTCATGCTGGCGCCGATACGCCCCCGGCTGCACCCCTACCGCCTTGGCAAACGCCCGGGTAAACGCTGCCACCGACTGATACCCCACCTGCGCACCCACCTGTTCCACAGTATTCCCCGCCCGCAGCAACTGGCTGGCATGGCGCATGCGCAGCGCCAGCAGCACCTGCCCCGGCGATTGCCCGGCCAGTTCATTGAAGCGCTTGAAAAACGCCGACCGCGACAAGCCGGTGCAGGCGGCCATGCTCTCCAGTGTCCAGGCTTGCCCCGGTTGCTCGATCAACTGCTCCAGCAGCCCGGCAAACGCCGGCTGGCGGGCGAGGGCGACCAGCCCGCCCAGTGACTGCCCGGCATTTACCTGCTGGCGCAGCACGTACAGGAACAACAGGTGCGTCAGCCGCTCCAGCAATGCCTGCGACGGGCCAGCGGCACGTCGGCATTCCTCCAGAATCAGCTCGAACAACGCCCTTGCCGCACTGCCGGCGGGGTCTTCGGCGCGCAGCAAGATCCAGTCAGCCAGGCCCTCGATAATCAATGAAGACAGGCCGGACTGGAAGTGGAAGAAGCCGCAGACCAGCCCGACGCCGTCGCTTGCCTCACTGTCCAGTGCCTGCATGGCCTGGCGCGGTTGGGCGCAGGCGTCGACCGGGTCCTGATCGCTGGACAAGCGATAGGCAAGGTCACGCAACAGGAACACGGCATCTCCCTTTTCCAGGCGCACCGCTTGCGGCTGGCCGTCGATGTGCAGCCAGCAATGCCCTTGCACCACCAGGTGAAAGCTGGCGCGGCCCATGCCCTGGGTGCTGGCGTGCCAGCCACCGCAGTGGCGGCCGACATGAAACAGGCTGGCATCGAGCTCCAGGCCCTCTAATAACCAATCGACAAGGTGGCTCGACGAAATCATCTAATACAAAGACTCAGGAACAAGGAAAGGCGACTGATGAATATGGAGGGTAATTCTTATAACCAACAGACTGTAGTGACACCCATCAAAGGAGACCACTCCATGTCCTCGCGCATTACTTTACACACGCTGCAGAGTGCTCCGGAAGCGGCCCGGCCGTTTCTCGAGAATGCCCAGAAAAACGCTGGCTTCATCCCCAACCTGCTGGGCGTGCTGGCCAATGCCCCGGCGGCGCTGGAAACCTACGTGACCGTTTCGGCACTCAATGGCAAGGCCGAGCTGAGCCTGGCCGAGCGTGAAGTGGTACAGCTGATTGCTGCCACGCTGCATGGCTGCGACTTTTGTGTAGCCGGCCACACCGCGGTGGCGCTGAACAAGGCCAAGCTGCCGCAAGAGGTAGTCGATGCCCTGCGCGCCCGCGGCGAGCTGCCCGATGCCCGTTACGAAACCCTGGCTGCGTTTGCACGCGAAGTGATTGCCACCCGTGGCAACGTCAGCGAAGCAACCTACCAGGCTTTCCGTGAAGCCGGCTTCAGCGAAGGCAACGCGTTGGAAGTGATTCTAGGGGTTAGCCTCGCAACCCTGTGCAACTTTGCTAATGTTTTCGCCCAGACGCCACTCAACGACGAGCTTGGCAAATACCGCTGGCAGCCTTCTGCGTAGCCCACCTGTGAGAGCGACCCTGACGCGGTCGTTGTAGGAGCGGCCTTGTGCCGTGAATGGGCCGCAAGGCGGCCCCGGCGTTCCAAAAGGAGCAAGACCATGCAAGATTGCGCATTTCGACAGTGGCTGGATGCCAATGCCGAGGCCATCGACCGGGGCCTGTGCGAACCGCAGCAGGTGCTGGCGCAGATTGCCGAATCGCAGCTGTTGCGCATTGGTGTCGACCCGGCCCTGGGTGGCACGGGCGGGCAGGTGACCGATGCGGTCGAAGCGATTGCCGCCATCGCCAGTCGCTCGTTGGCCGCAGCCTTCGTCTGCTGGGGCCAGCGCGCCTTTATCGAATATTTGTTGCACAGCCCCAACCAGCCCCTGCGCGAGCGCCTGCTGCCGCGCCTGCTGACCGGCGAACTGGCCGGCGCCACCGGGCTGTCCAACGCCATGAAGTTCTTGTCCGGTATCGAAGCGTTGCAGGTGCGCGGTCGCCCTGCAGCCGATGGCTGGAACCTGGAAGGGCGCCTGCATTGGGTGACCAACCTGCGCAAGAGCGGCTTTGTGGTGGCGGCGGCCATTGAGGACGAAGCCGGTGGTACGCCGTTTGTGCTGGCCATTCCTTCCGAGGCCCAGGGCCTGGAGCGCTCCGACGACTTGCAACTGATGGGCTTGCAGTCGAGCAACACGGCTGCGCTGGCCTTCCACCAGGTGCCGTTGGCGCGTGACTGGCTGCTGCACGAGAATGCCCGCGAGTTTCTGCCGCGGGTACGCCCGGCGTTCCTGGCGTTGCAGTGCGGCATGGCCATAGGCCTGGCGCGACGGGCGCTGGAGGAGGTTCAGGCGCATCTGCATGGGCGTGCCTCTTTCCTCGATGAAGCACGTCAGGTGCTTGGCGAACGCTTGGAAAACACTGTGAGCGAGCTCAAGCAGGGATTGCTCGATGGCCGCTTCCAGCAGCAGCCGGCGGCCTTGTTCAAGCTGCGCATCACGCTGGCTGAAAGTGCCGCCGACGCGGTACAGCTTGAGCTACAGGCCAGCGGTGGCAAGGCCTACCTCAGCGAATACGGTGAAGGTTTTGCCCGCCGCTGGCGCGAATCGGCCTTCGTGCCAATAGTCACACCCAGCCTGGTGCAATTGCGCGCCGAACTGCAACGCCAGGCGGGCGCCGCATGAGCCAAGTGTTGCTCGAAGCCCGCGATATCAGCCTGGGCTACCCGCGCGAGGGTGGCTGGCAGCAGGTGCTGGCGCAGTTCGACCTGCAGTTGGCACCCGGTGAAGTGGTGAGCATTCTTGGCCCCAGTGGCGTCGGCAAATCCAGCCTGCTGCGGGTACTGGCCGGCCTGCAACAGCCCCGTGGCGGCAGTGTGGCCTTGCACGGCCAGCCGTTGCAGGGGCCGCATCCCCGGCTGGCGGTGGCTTTCCAGGACCCAAGCCTGCTGCCCTGGCTGAGCCTGGAGAAGAACGTCGCCTTCGGCCTGGACTTCGCCCGCCAGCCCAAGCTGGCTGCTGCCGAGCGGCGCGCGCGCATCGACCATGCGATCGCCGCCGTGGGCCTGGCCCACGCCCGTGGCCAGTACCCGGCGCAGCTGTCCGGCGGCATGGCCCAGCGCACGGCATTGGCCCGCTGCCTGGCCCGCCAGCCCGAAGTGCTGCTGCTGGACGAACCGTTCGGTGCACTGGATGAAGTGACCCGCGCCGACATGCAGCAACTGCTGTTGCAACTGATTGCCACCCATAACACGGCAGCGGTGCTGATCACCCACGATATCGACGAAGCCCTGCTGCTGTCTGACCGGGTTCTGCTACTGGGCAACCACCCAGCGCACACCCTCGGCCAGTGGCACATCGACCTGCCGCAACCGCGCACGCAACGGGTCGAAGAACTGGGCGCCCTGCGCATCGAAATCCTCAAAACCCTTCGGCGGGCAAGCCGCACAGTCGAACCTACCTCAACCCCGTTGCCCTCGGAGGCTGTCCATGTGCATGGATGACTGCTGTTCCTCTTCTTCGCGTCGCGATTTTCTCAAGCTCGGTGCCATGCTCACGGCCGCCGGTGCGTTGCCATTGCTCTCAAGCCTGCAAGCCCGTGCCGCTTCCGAGCCGGATGCGCCGGTGCGTATCGGCTACCTGCCAATCACCGACGCCACGCCGTTGCTGGTGGCGCATAACAACGGCCTGTTCGAGGCCGAAGGCATCAAGGCCGAGCGCCCGGTGCTGCTGCGCAGCTGGGCGCAGGTGATCGAGGCGTTCATCTCCGGGCAGGTCAACGTTATCCACCTGCTGTCGCCGATGACCGTATGGGCGCGCTACGCCAGCAAGGTGCCCGCCAAGGTTGTGGCCTGGAACCATGTGGGTGGCTCGGGCCTGACCGTGGCCCCGGATATCACCGACATGCAACAGCTGGGTGGCAAGACCGTGGCCATTCCGTTCTGGTACTCGATCCATAACGTGGTGCTGCAGCAGATGCTCAACGATAACGGCCTGATGCCGGTTTCGAAGCCGGCCAATGCGCAGTTGGCCGCCAACGAAGTCAACCTGCTGGTGCTGCCGCCGTCCGACATGCCACCGGCCTTGGCCAGCAAGCGCATTGCCGGCTACATCGTCGCCGAGCCGTTCAACGCCCTGGCCGAGAACCTCAAGGTTGGCCGTGTGCAGCGCTTTACCGGTGATGTGTGGCGCAACCACGCGTGCTGCGTGGTGTTCATGCATGAGCATGACTTGAACAACCGCCCTGAATGGTCGCAGAAGGTGGTCAACGCCATCGTCAAGGCTCAGCACTGGACCCGAGACCACCGCGCCGAAGCCGCTGCGTTGCTGTCCAAGGCCGGCCCCAACAAGTACACCCCGCACGAGCCCGCGGTGCTGGCCAAGGTATTGGCCCCGGCCGCCGAGGACCGTGCCGGCTATATTGCCAGTGGCGCCATTCGCCATCAGCAGTGGGACGAAAAGCGCATCGATTTCCAGCCATACCCGTTCCCCAGTTACACCGAAGAACTGGTCAAACGCCTGAAAACCACGCTGATCGAAGGTGACAACGCGTTCCTTGCCGGGCTGGACCCGGCGCAAACCGCCCGCGACCTGGTCGACGACCGCTTCGTGCGCAACGCCATCGCGGCGGTCGGCGGCCCGTCGGTGTTCGGTATTGCCGACAACTTCGAGCGTAGTGAGGAGTTTGCGGTCTGATGCGCACCCATGTCGTACATGCCGGCCTTGGGCTGGCTGGGTTGTTGGGCTTGCTGCTGTTGTGGTGGGCTGGTGTTGCCGTGTTCGGCCAGGCCGACGGCCTGTCGGCGCGCTTTTCGCCGGCGGCAACCTTGGCCAGCCTGGTCGAGCTGTTGGGGCAGGGCGAGGTTTACGGGCACATCTGGGTCAGCCTCAAACGCATCCTGGTCGGGCTGCTGCTGGCGCTGTTGATTGGCGTGCCGCTGGGCTTGCTGGTGGGCAGCTACCGGCACCTGGAGGCGGCAACCACGCCGGCGTTCCAGTTCTTGCGCATGATCTCGCCGTTGTCGTGGATGCCGGTGGTGGTCATGTTGATGGGCGTAGGTGACCAGCCGATCTACTTCTTGCTGGCGTTCGCTGCGTTGTGGCCGATCTTGCTCAACACGGCAGCCGGGGTCAGGCAGCTGGACCCACGCTGGTTGCAACTGAGCCGCAGTTTGAGTGCTACGCGCTGGGAGACCTTGTGCAAGGTGATCGTGCCGGGGGTGATCGGCCATGTGCTGACCGGCGTGCGTCTGGCCATTGGCATTCTGTGGATCGTGCTGGTGCCGTGCGAAATGCTTGGGGTAAGTGCAGGGCTGGGGTATTTCATTCTGGATACCCGCGACCGGCTGGCATATTCCGAGCTGATGGCGATGGTGCTGCTGATTGGCGTGCTGGGGTTTGTGCTGGATGCCTTTGCGCGAGGGCTGCATCGGCGCTGGGTGCATGGCTGACGGGCCAGTTAGGCCTCTTCGCGGGTAAACCCGCGAAGAGGCCTTTGGATCAATGCACAGTCTTGCGCTGCCGCACACATTCCTTGGCTTGAACGGCCAATTCATCCAGCCGTTCATCGCGCATCTGCTCCGCCTCGATCATCGCATCCTCACCCTGCTGGTTAAGCAGGTAGGTATGAATCTGCATCACTTCCGCCGTCTGATAGATCGGTGCAATGTCCAACCGCCCGATCAACGCACCACTGGCCTGCCCGGTACTGCTCATCAGCACCTGCGGCCCATTGGCAGCCACCACTTGCATACCCATCGCTTCAAACCAAGGCACCTGATTGGCAAAGGCATTCAGTTCCACGCAGGCATGGCGTGCCTGCAGGTCACCCAGCAGGGCACGGGCGATGCCTTGGCGGCGGTGGCTTTCGCGCACGGCAAGAAATGCCAATGCGCATGCCTGCTCGTCGTCCTCGGCCGGCAGCGACAGGGCAAAACCCAGCAACTGGTCCGGTGCTTCGGCATCCAGCGCCAGGGTCAGTGCCACGGCCAGGCCGCGGGTGCCATCCAGCGCTTGCAGGTACTGGTGCACTTCCATGCCGACGCCGTACTGGTATAGCGGGTAGAGCGGGTTGTTGGCGGTGATGGCGACACTGCTCAAGTCGCCGACATTGTGGATGACCAGCTCGCGGATCTGGTTCTGGAAAGATTCGGGCGGCACGCTGTCGAGGCGGCTCAGGATGAACATCGGGGACGGGCTCCGGCGGGTGGTTATACAGCCCGCGCCAGGCTGGCGTGGGCTGCACAGTTTAACCGGTTTTGCCGTTTCAGCCTTGCACCTGTAGTGCGCCGAGCATCAGGTCGAGGTTTTGCACCGCCGCGCCAGAGGCACCTTTGCCCAGGTTATCGAACACTGCAGTGAGCAATACCTGGCCATGTTCGGGGTTGGCATACAGCGCCAGGCGCAGGTCGTTGCTGTCGTTCAACGCTTCGGGGTCGAGGTTGGCGGCTGAACCTTGCTGATGCAGCGGCATCACCTGCACGTGGCGGGCGCCCTGGTAATGCTGCTCCAGGCAAGCCTGCAACTGTTCGGCGCTGATCTGGCCGGGCAGCAGGCGCAATTGCAGCGCAATGCTCAGCACGATGCCCTGGCGGTAGGCCCCGTAGCCGGGCATGAACACCGGCCGCGCCGACAGCCCGGCATGCAGCTGGATTTCGGGTACGTGCTTGTGCGCCAGTTCCAGCCCATACAGTTGCAGGGCCGGGGCCTTGCCCGCACCGGGCTGTTCGTGACGCTCGACCGCCGCGCGGCCACCGCCAGAGTAGCCAGAGATGGCATGGATGCCCAATGGGTAGTCGGCTGGCAGTAGCCCGGCCTTGACCAGTGGGCGTAGCAGGGCAATGGCGCCAGTCGGGTAGCAGCCCGGGTTGCTGACGCGCTTGCTTTGGGCAATGCGTTCGGCCTGCTGGTCATCGAGTTCCGGCAGGCCATAGACCCAGCCTGGGGTAGTGCGGTGTGCGGGCTGGCGTCGATCACTCGCACCTGGGGGTTGTGGATAGCCGCCACGGCCTCGCGGGCGGCGTCATCGGGCAGGCACAGCAGGGCGATGTCGGCGCTGTTGATGGCCTCGCGGCGGCGTTGCGGGTCTTTGCGCTCGGCCTCGGGCAGGGTCAGCAGGCGCAGGTCGCTGCGGCCTTGCAGGCGGGCATGGATCTGCAGGCCGGTGGTGCCTTGGTCGCCGTCGATGAAGACAACTGGGGTATGCATGGTCAGGGTCCGGTCGGGTTGGGATGGCCCATGCTCGCCTTTGGCTGGACTAAAAGAAATTTGAATATCATGATGCTGATGTTCATTTTTTCTGAATGAAGGCCAACCAATACCATGCGCGAAATCAGCCTTGACCGCCTCCGCACCCTGGTGGTCATTGCCGACCTGGGCTCTTTCGCCGAGGCCGCCCGCCAGCTCAACCTGGCTCCGCCCACCATCAGCCTGCACGTGGCCGAACTGGAAGCACGTATCGGCGCCCCATTGCTTGGCCGCACCCGCGGCCAGGTGCGCCCCACGGTCATTGGTGAAACGCTGCTGGCCCGTGCCCGGCGCCTGCTGGCCGACGCCGACCTGGCGCTGGATGAAGTGCGCCGTCAGGTTGAGGGGCTGACCGGTCGGGTGCGCCTGGGGGCGTCCACCGGTGCTATCGCCCACTTGCTGCCACAGGCGCTGGAGCACCTGCGGGTGGACCATCCTGGGATCGACGTGCAGGTACAAGTGCTGACCTCCCAGGCGTCGCTGGGGCGATTGCGTGAGGGCACGCTGGATATCGGCCTGGTGGCCTTGCCGCAGGTAGCCGGTAAAGGGCTGACCGTTACCCCTTGGCGGCGCGACCCGATCCTGGCCTATGTGCCGGCCGACTGGCAGCCGCCAGCGAAGGTCACACCGGCCTGGCTGGCGCAGCGGGCGTTGATTCTCAACGACAGCAGTACCCAGCTTTCGCGGGTTACCGGGGAGTGGTTCGCGGCAGCGGGTTTTACCCCGAGCCGCGGATCGAGCTGAACTACAACGATGCGATCAAGAGCCTGGTCGGGGCTGGGTACGGCGCGACGTTGTTGCCGCAAGAAGGCGAGGCCGCCGAACTGGACCGGCGCATTGCGCGCCGGCCATTGCGACCAGGGTTGTGGCGGCAGTTGGGTATCGCCTGCCGGGAGGGCCAGGTGGAACGGGCCACGGGGTATGTGTTGCAGGCGTTGGAGCGGTTGCGGCAGTGAGGGGCCAGGGGCTGCAAAGCAGCCCCCGGTTCAACCCCGTTCTCGCGCCCGCAGCGCGGTCACTGTCTCCCCACCTACACCCCAGTTGTCGGTTGGCACCTCTTCGATCACCACAAAGGTGCTGGCCGGTGGCTTGCCCAGCACGTCTTGCAGCAGGCGGGTCGCCCCTTCGATGAGCTGGCGCTTGTGCTCGGCAGTAACCCCTTCATCGGTTACGCGGATATGTACATAAGGCATGGCTGCGCGCTCCCGGTTCAGTGCCAGGTGCCAGCGGTGCTACCGCCATCCACGGGCAGGATGACGCCGCTGACAAAGCGCGAGTCGGCCAGGTACAGCACAGCATCCACCACGTCCTGGGGCGAGCCGGTGCGGCCACTGGGCGACAACGCGCCCATCCCCTGCACATTGTCGCCATGCAGCGGCGTTTCGATGATCCCCGGTGCCACGGCATTCACCTGCACGCCGCTGGCCGCCAGCTCCAGCGCCAGGCCTTTCACCGCCTGGTTCAGGCCACCCTTGACCAGCACCGGCAGCAGGGCCGGC
Organism: Pseudomonas sp. MM223; assembly: GCA_947090765.1. NCBI lineage: Bacteria > Pseudomonadati > Pseudomonadota > Gammaproteobacteria > Pseudomonadales > Pseudomonadaceae > Pseudomonas > Pseudomonas sp. MM223. The sequence goes on from OX352322.1 coordinate 2,785,245, forward strand.
ACGCGGGTGTTTGGTTGCAGGGCGATGGAGGCAGTGATGGCGATGATTTGCCCGTACCCCTGGCGGGTCATGATCCGCGCCGCTTCCTGGGCTGGGTAGAAGAAGCCCTTGAGGTTGGTGCCGACCAGCGCGTCGACATCGGCCTCGCTGTATTCGGCAAAGGGTTTGGCAATGAAGATGCCTGCGTTGTTGATCAGCATGTCCACCCCGCCAAAGGTTTGCAGGGCGGTAGCAAACAGCCGCTGCGCTGTGCCCGCCTGGGCAATGTCGCCCGCCACGCCGACGAAGCGCGAGGGGTGGCCGAGGCGGGCGGCGGCCTGCTCCAGGCGTGCCTGGCTGCGGGCATTGCCGACCACGTTGTCGCCGCGTTCGAGGAAGGCCTCGGCCAGGGCGAACCCCAGGCCGCTGGAAGCGCCAGTGATAATGACGGTGCTTGGCTTGTTCATGTGCGTGTTCTCCAGTGAGGTAAGCCATGGGCTCGGTGTGGCGTCACTGTAGGCCGCTACCAGTGCTTGAAAAATGAGGCGCAAAGCATTTCAATCGATACATCATGTAATCAATAGGGCCGTCATGAGCCGCCATTTCGATGACCTGCAACTGGGCAGCCTGGAGTTGTTCTGCCTGGCCGCCGACAGCGGCAGCTTCACTGCCGCAGCCGCAGAAGCCGGCGTCACCCCGGCGGCGGTCAGCCGCAGCGTGGCGCGTCTGGAGGAGCGCCTGGGGGTACGGCTGTTCGTCCGGACAACACGGCAGATGCGCTTGTCGAGCGCAGGCCTGGCCTATTACCAGCAATGCCGGCAGGCGCTTGGGCAACTGGTCGAGGCCGAGCGCCAGGTGACCGGCGGGCAGGTCGAGCCGAGCGGTCGCCTGCGCATCAGCGTGCCCACGCCCTATGCCCACCACCGGCTTTTGCCGCTGCTGCCGAGGTTTCGCCAGCGTTACCCGAAGGTGCAGGTGGACGTGCATGTCAGCAACCGCAACGTAGACTTTGCCGAGGAGCCGTTCGACCTGGCCATCCGTGGCCGCGAACCGGTCGATTCACGTTTGGTGGCACGCCGCCTGGAGGACGCGGAACTGGTGGTAGTGGCCACACCAGGCTATCTGGCCACGGCAGGTGTGCCGCGGGTACCGGAAGATTTGCTGCGGCACGAATGCATCCAGTTTGAAATGCCCAGCAGTGGCCGCCGCCCGCCGTGGAGCTTCCGCCAGGACGGCCGCCAGGTGGAGCTCGACACCCAGGGCGCGCTCACCTGCCTGGGCGATTTTCTCGCCACTGCCACGCTGGTACGCCATGGTGGCGGGCTGATGCAGGCCTATCGGTTTACCGTGCAGGATGCGTTGGCCAAGGGGGAACTGGTGGAGGTGCTCACTGAGTTTGGCGGGACTTCGCGGCCCTTCTTGCTGATCTACCCGCAAGCCCGGTACATGCCGCAACGGGTGCGGGTGTTCATCGACTTCCTGTTTGCCGAGGCCGGATTACCGCTGGGCTGAAGCGCTGCGCTACAGGTGTCGGCCAACTATGCTGTTTGCTGCGTCGAGCCAAATACACCTCGACGAACCCTATGGTTTTCCAGGAGAACGCTCCATGAAATCCACGAAATGCATACCTTTGTTGGTGATTGCGTCCGTCCTCAGCTTTGCCGTGCACGCAGACCCTGCGAGCAACTGTGAGGCCAAGATCAAGGAACTTGAGGATTTCCACAAGGCCAGTGGCCAGGCGATGCATGGCGGCATGGCCCATGACTTCAAAGTCCACCTGCAAAATGCCAAGGATGCTCAGAGCAAGGGTGACTTTACCCAGTGCCAGGCCTCGGCGGACCAAGCTAAGACCATCTATAACAAGGCGCGCAGCAAATAAGCCCTTGCCGGCCCCCTCGCGGGTAAATCGGATCGCCGCACCGCCGCGCCCACAGGTACTGCACAGTTTTCAAAAACAGTGAGATCCCTGTGGGAGCGGGCTCGCCCGCGAAGAGGCCATCGCAGGATGGCCCCACTGTCAGAACCAGCGATCGTTCTTCTTCCGCCCCCGGGTCAACGCCGGCAAGATCAGCCCCGCCAGCAAGCCCGCACCGGCAATGCTGCCGCCATACACCATGTAGCGCATCATCACCTGCTTGTTCTCGTCACCCAGCCGCGCCTGGGTATCGCGCAGGGTCGATTGGCTCTCGTCGAACTGTTCATTCAGCGCTTTGTTGCGCGCCTCCAGTTCGTCGATCAGTTTTTTCCGTGAGTCGAGGGTTTCCTGCATGCCCTGCACGCGGTTCTTCCAGCTGTCGTCAATGGTCTTCAACTGCCCGGTCAGCTCCGCGACCTGGGCATCGAGCTGCGGCAGGCGCTCGTTCTGGCCCGGCACCGCCTGCAGGTCGTTGCTGAGTATCCACACCACATCGCCATTCTGCCCACGTACCTGGCTGTAGTTGCCCTGGGTACCCAGCAGGGTCAGCTGTTGCCCGGATTTCAAGGTGCCGACGATGCGGTGGCCGTCGGTCGGGCCACTGCGCACATAGGTACTCAGGCTGTCGCTGACCCAGCGTGCGTCGCTGGCAGGCTCTTCGGCGTGCGCTGGCGCGGCAAGGGCCACCAAGGCGGCAATCAGGCCGCCGCGCAGGGCAGGGAGGACGGAAGCGGTTGGGCGGGAATCGGGCATGTTGGGTCTTCGCTGAAACAGGACAAAAGTAGGCCCGGTGGCTGGGCCGATGAACCGGTCGGTGAGTTGACCGTCAGCCAAAGACCCTTTTTTTGTAGGCAGGTTCACTGCCGGATATCGGAAATGTCTGCAGGATGTTACGGGACTTGCCCCAGAGCGCGTTGCCGCCGATGACGCAATTGTAATGCGCGGATCACCTTGGCGTTATCTGCCGGCCGTCAATCTCGGCCAGCCGACACAACTATAAAGACGACGTACAAGGAGCATCGGATGACCTGCAGATTACCCCTGAAACTGGCTGCGTGCATGGCGCTATCCGGCGTCGGCAACGTGGCGATGGCGGCGGATGAGGCCGCGCAAGGTTTTATCGAGGGCAGCACGCTCAACGTGCTTAACCGCAACTTCTACTTCAACCGCGACAACCGCGACTCTGCAGCCCCCACGCACAACCCCGGCAAGCAACCTGATAGCGGCTATTCAGAAGCCTGGGCCCATGCCGTCATTGCCCGTTTCGAGTCGGGTTTCACCCAGGGCACCGTGGGTGTTGGCCTGGATGCGTTCGCCATGCTCGGCCTCAAGCTGGACACCGGCGGCGGCCGCAACGGCGGGCGTAGTTCGTTCGATGTATTGCCGGTAGACCACGACGGCCAGGCCCGTGACGCGTACACCAAGGTGGGTGGTGCGGCCAAGGTGCGCCTGTACGACACGGTACTGAAGGTAGGCGATGTGTTCCCGGCCAACCCGGTGGTGGCCGCTGGCGACTCACGGCTGCTGCCGGAAAGCTTCCGTGGCGTAACCCTGGAGAACACCAGCATCAAGGACCTCACCCTGCAGGCCGGACGCCTGCATGCCATGAGCCAGCCGGTGTCCAGTGACCTGCGGGAGAACTTCGTGACCTTCTATGGCGGCCCGGTCGATTCGCCGTGGATCGCCTATGGCGGCGGTGACTACACGCTCAACGAACATGTCAGCGTCAGCCTGTTCAGCAGCCGGCTCAAGGAGGTGTGGAACCAGTACTACGCCGGCACCAGCCTGAGCTGGCCGCTGAGCGATGAGCTGGCCCTGATTGGCGGCTTCAACTATTACAAGGCCGTGGATGAAGGGCAGCAGCGCCTGGGCGCCTTCGACAACGATATCTGGAGCGCCAAGCTGGGTGTGCGCTTCGGCGCCCATACCCTGGCCCTGACGCACCAGCGCAACAATGGCGACGATGACTTCGACTACCTGCGCCAGTCCGACTCGATCTTCCTCGACAACTCCATCCAGTACAGCGACTTCAACTCGCCCAAAGAGCGTTCGTGGATGCTGCGCTATGACCTGAACCTGGCCGCCTACGGTGTTCCCGGGCTGTCGTTCATGACGCGCTACGGCAAAGGCACCGATGCCGATTATTCCAATGCCAACGCGTTCTACATGCGCCGCGATGCCGACGGCAACCCGCTGACCGACCAGAAGCGCTGGGAGCGTGACATCGAGGTCAAATACGTGGTGCAGACCGGTGCGGCCAAGGACTTGTCGCTGCGCATACGCCAGGCCACCACCCGGGCCACGGCGTTCGAGTCGGACCTGGACGAAGTGCGGCTGATCGTGGAATACCCGTTGTCGATCCTGTGAATTCACCTGGGTAGCCTTGTAGCTCCTTTGGTTTGGGTGGATGTTTTGGCGCTCCGTATGGGGCGCTTTTTTTTATGCACAAGGGCGCGGGCTAGACTCAAGGGTTCACACCCTTCATGGAGCAAGGCCATGACTGCCAAGAACACCATCTGCCTCTGGTACGACAACGATGCCGAAGAGGCCGCCAACTTCTATGCCAGCGTCTTTCCGGACAGCAAGGTGATCGCACTACACAAGGCGCCAGCTGACTACCCTTCGGGCAAGGAGGGCGATGTCATTACCGTCGAGTTCACGGTCATGGGCATACCCTGCGTGGGGCTCAATGGCGGCTCGACGTTCAAGCACTGTGAGGCGTTTTCGTTCCAGGTCAGTACCGAAGACCAGGCCGAAACCGACCGCTTGTGGCATGCGATTATCGCTAATGGCGGCGAGGCCAGCGTGTGTGGCTGGTGCAAGGACAAATGGGGGATCTCCTGGCAGATCACCCCCCGCATCCTGATCGAGGCCATCGGCCACCCTGACCGCGCGGCGGCCAAGCGGGCGTTCGAGGCCATGATGCAGATGGGCAAGATCGATGTGGCCAGGATCGCGGCGGCATTGAAGGGGTGACCCCCAAGTGTGGCTTGTCATACGCCCTGGTTATCGATTTGGCCTGGAAAATATCGCTTATCGAAGGGGGCCGCTGTTCCTAGACTCAGGTGGCGGCCCCCGAACCAAACGCTGTTTTCCAGACAACAATAACCAACGGAATACCGCACGCCATGATGACATCGCCATTCTCGATCCCCGCGCACAACCGCCGCATCGACCCGTCCCGCCAGCGCGCTGCCGCGCTCAAGGCCGATGGCTCTGTGGATGACAACGACCGCACCGAAATCGGCCCTACGCCGCTGGCCTTTGCCGAGTGGGCGGCGCTGGGCCTTCAGCCCCCGCACTTGCCGACGATGCGCGAATACCGCCTGCAACGCATTCGCGAACAACTGGTGGCCCGCGACCTGGGCGGCATCCTGCTGTTCGACCCGCTGAACATCCGTTACGCCACCGACACCACCAACATGCAGCTATGGACCACCCACAACCCCGCGCGCGCCTGCTTCGTCGCTGCCAGTGGCCATGTGGTGCTGTGGGACTTCCATGGCTGCGACCACCTGTCTGCACATTTGCCACTGGTCAGCGAGCTGCGCAGTGGCGCTTCATTCTTCTATTTCGAAACCGGCGACCGTACCGACGCACACGCCAGGCGCTTTTGCGCCCAGGTCGACGAACTGCTGCGCACACACGCCGGCAACAACCGCCGCCTGGCCGTCGACCGCATTGAGGTGGCAGGCCTGCGTGCCCTTGATGCCCTGGGTGTGCAGGTGCACAGCGGCCAGGAAGTCACCGAGTTCGCCCGGCTGATCAAAGGCCCCGACGAAATCCTGGCCATGCGCTGCGCGGTGGCCTCCTGCGAGGCCTCGGTTGCCGAAATGCGCCAGGCCATGCGTGCAGGTGCTACCGAAAACGATGTGTGGGCTGCGTTGCACAGCGGCAATATCCGTCGGGGCGGTGAGTGGATCGAAACCCGCATCCTCAGTTCAGGGCCACGCACCAACCCCTGGTTTCAGGAGTCTGGGCGCGGGTGCTCAGCGATGGCGACCTGTTGTCGTTCGACACTGACCTTATCGGTGTGTATGGCGTTTGCGTGGACATGTCGCGCAGCTGGATCTGCGGTGGCCTGCCACCCACGGCCGAGCAGAAGCGCTTGTACCGCATCGCCCACGAGCATATCCACTTCAATGCCGGGATGGTCAAGCCTGGGGTGCGCTTCACAGAACTCACCCGCAACGGTCACCGCCTGCCGGAAAGCTGCCGCGAGCAACGCTACGGCGTGATGTTCCATGGTGTGGGGCTGTGCGACGAGTACCCGTGCATTCGTTACCCGGAAGACCTTGAGTCTTACGGTTACGAAGGAGAATTGCAGCCGGGCATGGCCTTGTGTGTGGAGGCCTACGTGGGGGAGGTGGGAGGGCGTGATGGCATCAAGCTGGAAAACCAGTTGCTGGTGACCGAGGACGGGTATGAGTTGTTGACCCATTACCCGTTTGAGGAAAGCTTCCTGCGCGATTGAACGAGTTCAGGCACTTTGGGGCCGCAAAGCGGCCCCAAAATTCAGCCCTGCCAGCCACCGCCCAGCACCTTGTACAAGGTCACCCGGTTCTGCTGCTCTGCCAGCTCCAGGCTGATCAGCGTCTGCTGCGCCGAATACAGCGAGCGCTGCGCATCCAGTACTTCAAGGAAGCTTTCCGAGCCTTGCTTGTACAGCGCCAGCGACAGGTCATAGCTTTTCTCGGTGGCGCTGGTCAGGCCACGTTGGGCATCCAGGCGCTCATTGATGTGCCCGCGCACGGCCAATGCATCGGCCACTTCACTGAAGGCGGTCTGCAGGGTTTTCTCATAGGTGGCCACCTCGATGTCGCGGCTGACCTTGGCCGCATCCAGCGCTGCCCGGTTGCTGCCGGCATTGAAGATCGGCAGGTTGACCGATGGTGCAAAGCTCCAGGCGCGGCTACCACCGGCAAACAAACCGGACAGCTCGCTGCTGGCGCTGCCACCGCTGGCGGTCAGGGTGACGCTGGGGAAGAACGCCGCCCGCGCTGCGCCAATGTCGGCATTGGCTGCCTTGAGCGTGTGCTCGGCCGCCAGCACATCCGGGCGCCGCTGCAACAGGCTTGACGGCAAGCCTGCCGGCACGCCGACCAGTAGCGCCGCATCGAGGCGGGCATCCCCCGGCAGCAGTTTGCTTTCCAGGCGGCGCCCCACCAGCAACTCCAGTGCGTTGCGGTCCTGCTCCACCTGGCTTTGGTAGCTGGCAACGTCGGCGCGTGCCGATTCCACCGTGCTCAGCGCCTGCGCCAAGCTGAGGCCAGACTCGCCACCCAGCGCGTGGCTCTGTTGCACCAGGTCATGGGTTTTCTGCTGGCTGGCGTAGGTTTCCTTGGCCAGTGCCAGCAGTTGCTGGTCGGCCGCCAAGGTCATCCAGGCACTGGCCACTTCAGCCACCAGGCTTATCTGCGTGCTGCGCCGGGTCTGCTCTAGCGCCAGATAGTCTTCCAGCGCGTCGTCCTTGAGGTTGCCCAGGCGGCCAAACAGGTCCAGCTCGTAACTGCTCACCCCGAGGCCGACGCTGTACTGGCTGCTGACGGCGTTGCTGCCATTGCTCACGCTGCGTTGGCGGGTGCCGTCGGCACTGGCGGAAACCGACGGCAACAGCGTCGCACGCTGGATACGGTACTGCGCGCGCTGGTACTCGACGTTCAAGGCCGCCACGCGCAGGTCGCGGTTGTTGGCCAAGGCCAGCGCCACAGTGTCGCGCAGGCGAGTGTCGACGAACAGGGCTTGCCAGGCGATGTCGGCCGTGTTGCTGCTGGTGGCCGGGGTACCTGGCCATTGCTCGGCCACCGGGGCGGCCGGGCGCTGGTAGTCCGGGGCCAGGTTCACGCAACCGGCCAGGGCCAGGGCCAGGGCCAGTATCAAGGGAAGAGGGGACAGGCGCATCAGGCTTCTCCTGCGACAACGTCGGTGCTTGGGGCGTTGCGGCGCGCGGCCAGGCGCTGCACCAGTACATAGAACAAAGGGATGAAGAACAGGCCGAGCAAGGTGGCGGCGAGCATGCCGCCAAGCACACCGGTACCGATGGCCTGGCGCCCGCCGGCACCGGCACCGTTGCTCAGGGCCAGCGGCAGCACGCCGAGGATGAACGCCAGTGAGGTCATCAGCACCGGGCGCAGGCGGATGCGCACGGCCTCCAGGGTGGCGGCGAGCAAGTCCTGGCCGCGTTCGTAGCCCTCCTTGGCGAACTCGACGATCAGGATCGCGTTTTTCGCTGCCAGGCCCACGGTGGTCAGCAGGCCGACCTGGAAGTACACATCGTTGGCCAGGCCGCGCAGCCCGGTCAGCACCAAGGCGCCAAGGATGCCCACCGGCACCACCAGCATTACCGCGAACGGCACCGACCAGCTCTCGTACAACGCCGCCAGGCACAGGAACACGAACAGGATGGAAATGGCATACAGCAACGGCGCCTGGTTGCCGGCCAGGCGTTCCTGGTAGGACTGGCCGGCCCAGGCATAGCCGATGCCCTCCGGCAGCTGCGCCATGATCTGCTCGACCGCCGCCATGGCGTCGCCAGAGCTGACGCCACTGGCCGGCTCGCCAACCAGTTCGTACGCACCAAAGCCGTTGAAGCGCTCCAGCAGCGGCGAGGCAGTGCTCCACGAGGTGCTGGTGAACGCCGACAATGGCACCATGGCATCGCTGTCGTTGCGCACGTACCAGGCGCCGATGTCCTCGGCCAGCATGCGCTTGTCGGCCTCGCCTTGCAGGTACACCTTCTTCACCCGGCCGGCATCGACGAAGTCGTTGACGTAGCTCCCCCCATCACGGTGCTGAGGGTGGTGTTGATGTCACTGGCGGCAACCCCCATGGCACCGGCTTTGCGGTCGTCGATGGCGACGTTCAGCTGGGGCGTGTCTTCCAGGCCTTGGGCACGCACATTGGCCAGGCGCGGGCCCTTGGCCGCCAGGTCGATGAACTGGTCGCGTGCCTTGAGCAGCTCGGCGTGGCCCAGGCCGGCCAGGTCCTGCAACTGCACATCAAAGCCAGAACTCTGGCCCAGGCCCTGAATGGCCGGCGGTGCGATGACGAATACGTTGGCATCGAGGATCTTCGACAGTGCCCTGTTGGCCCGTTGCGCCACGGCCGCGGCGCTGTGCTCCTCGCCCTGGCGTTCGCTCCAGTCCTTCAGCTTGATAAAGCCGCGCCCCGAGTTCTGGGCGTTGCCGCCATTGCCAAGGCCCCGTACGGTCAGGATCGAGGCCACTTCCGGTTGTTGCAGCATGTAGCCCTGCACCTGGCTACTCACCGCTTGCAAGCGTTCGTCGGTGCCGCCTACCGGCAGGGTCATTTGCATCATCAGCATGCCTTGGTCTTCTTCAGGCAGGAACGCCGACGGCAGTTTCTGGAACATCAGCGCCACACCGCCCAGCACCAGGGCGTACACCAGCAGGGCTCGCAGCGGGCGTGCCAGCACCGTGCCAACCGCCTGCTGGTAACGTCGGGACGTGCGCTCGAAGTGGCGGTTGAACCAGCCGAAGAAGCCCCGACGCGGCTCACTGTGGGCGGGCACGGGCTTGAGCAACGTGGCGCACAAGGCCGGGGTGAGGGTCATGGCCACCAGTACCGACAGCGTCATGGCTGCCACCAGGGTGACGGAGAACTGCCGGTAGATCACCCCGGTAGAGCCGCCAAAGAACGCCATGGGCACGAAGACTGCCGACAGCACCACGGCAATGCCCACCAGCGCGCCGCTGATCTCGCCCATCGACTGGCGCGTCGCCTCGCGCGGCTGCAAGCCTTTTTCGGCCATGATGCGTTCAACGTTCTCCACCACCACGATGGCATCGTCCACCAGCAAACCGATGGCCAGCACCATGCCGAACATGGTCAGGGTGTTGATCGAGTAACCGAGCAGGGCCAGCACACCAAAGGTACCCAGTAACACCACCGGTACGGCAATGGCCGGGATCAGCGTGGCGCGCAGGTTTTGCATGAATAGGTACATGATGAGCACCACCAGGGCGATGGCCTCGAACAGCGTCTTGACCACTTCCTCGATGGAAATCTTCACGAACGGCGCGGTGTTGTAGGCCACTTCGCTGCGCAGTTGCAGCTTGCTGGGGAAGAACTGCTGAAGCTCGGCGAGCTTGGCTTGCACCGCTTCGGACACGTCCAGCGCGTTGGCGCCGGTGGCCAGGCTCACCGCCAGGCCGCCGGAGGGGCGGCCGTTGTGCTCGGCGACCACGTCATAACTCTCGCTGCCAAGCTCCACCCGGGCTACGTCGGCCAGCGTCACCACTGCGCCAGCGCTGTTGTGCTTGAGCACCAGGTCGCGGAACTGCGCAGCGGTCTGCAACTTGCTGCGTGCATTGATGGTGGCGTTGAGCTGTTGGCCGGCGCGGGCGGGCAGGGCGCCCAGCTGGCCGGCCGAGGTGTCGACGTTCTGTGCCTCCAGCGCGCTGCTCACATCCGACGGCATCAGCGCGTACTGCTTGAGCTTGTCCGGGTCGAGCCAGATGCGCATGGCGTAGCTCGAACCCAGCGTGGTCACCTGGCCGACGCCGCTGACCCGGCTGATCTGGTCGTACAGGGTGCTGGAGATGAAGTCGCTGATGTCGGTGGCGCTGACGTCGGGGTTGTCCGACACCAGCGAAAGGATGATCAGGAAGTCGCTGGCCGAGTTGTGAATCTCGATACCTTGTTGCTGCACGGCTTCGGGCAACCGCGCCTTGGCCTGCTCCAGCTTGGTCTGCACCAGCATCTGCGCAGTGTTGATGTCGGTACCGGCCTCGAAGGTGAGGGTGATCGAGGCGCTGCCCGCCGAGCTGCTGCTGGACGACATGTAGGTGAGGCCGTCCAGGCCGGTCATCTGCTGCTCGATCACCTGGGTCACCGAGTCTTCCATGGTCTTGGCCGAGGCGCCGGTGTAGGTGGCGCTGAGGCTGATTTGCGGCGGGGCAATGTTGGGGTATTGCGCCAACGGCAGCTGGAAGATGGCCAGGCCGCCGCCCAGCATCACCAGGATGGCGATGACCCAGGCAAAGATCGGCCGGTCGATGAAAAAACGTGCCATGTCATTCGCCTCGCTTGCTGTCGTTGCGGGCGGTCAGGGGGTTGTCCTGTACCTGGACTTGCTGGCCGACGCGGACCTTTTGCAGGCCCTGGATAATCAGCTGGTCACCCGCGGCCAGGCCCTGGCTGACCCACCAGCGGTTGCCCACTGCACGGGCCAGGGTCAGCTCGCGCTGTTGCACCTTGCCATCGACTACCACCAGGGCGGTGGCGTCGCCGCGTTCGTCACGGCTCACGGCCTGCTGTGGCACCAGGATGGCATCCGCCTGCACGCCTTCCTGCACGGTGGCCTTGAGGTACATGCCCGGCATCAGCAGGCCGTCAGGGTTCGGCACCACGGCGCGGAAGGTTACGCTGCCGGTGCTTTCATCCACGCTTACGCCGTTGAAGGTGAGGGTGCCGGCGTGGGCGTAGGTGCTGCCGTCTTCCAGCTCCAGGCTGATACGGGTGGCGTCCTGCTGGGGGCTGGGCGCCAGTTTGCCTTCGGCCAGCTCGCGTTTCAGCCGCAGCAGGGTGCTGCTGGGCTGGGTGAAATCGACGTAGATCGGGTCCAGTTGCTGCACAGTAGTCAGCGCAGTGGTCTGCTCGGCCGTGACCAACGCGCCGGGGGTGACCGAGGAAGTGGCGGTGCGGCCATCGATTGGTGCGTTGATGCGGGTGTAGCCGAGGTTGATATGTGCGCTGCGCTGCGTGGCCTGGGCCGATTGCACGCTGGCACGGGCTTCGAGCAGGGCGGCCTGGGCGCTTTCGTTGTCTTCGGCGCTGATGGCGTCGATCTTCACCAGTTGTGCATCGCGCCTGGCCTTCAGCTCGGCGGCCTTGAGCGTGGCGCGGGCCGAGCTGACGGTGGCCTCGGCCTGGGCCAGCGCGGCCTGGTACGGCTGTGGGTCGATCTGGTACAGCGCCTGGCCGGCCTTGACCGTGTCACCTTCGCTGAACAGGCGCTTCTGGATGATGCCGCCGACCTGCGGGCGGATTTCGGCAATCAGGTGAGCGCTGGCGCGGCCGGGCAGGGTGGTAGCCAGGGGCTGGGCAGTGGTGGTCACTTCGTACACTGCAACTTCTTGCACGGGCGGCGCTGCGCCAGCAGTTTCGGCCTCGCGGCAACCGCCGATGAGCAACAGGCCGGCACCCAGCAGCAGGGCGCGCGTCAGGGGCGAACGGGCGAACATCAGGGAGTGGAATAGCGTAGGCATCGCAGGCTCCGAGCCAAATGATTTCGATGGCATCAGCGTGCGCGGCAATTGTGCAGGTAATGTGCAGAAAGCATGGAGTTTGCCGTGCATGCCTTGCGGCACCGGGGCCTGCACGCTTCAATACGGGCAATTCCAACGTGCCGGCGGTGCCATGAAAGTCAGCCTTTCACGCAAGTTTTTCTTCGCCATGCTCGCGGTGTGCGCGTTCGCCGTGCTGGGCATGGTGTTTGCCGCGTACCTGAGCCTGAAGTACGGCTTTCTCGGCTACCTCAACCAGCAAGCCGAGGAGCGCATGGAGCGCATCGTGCCGCGGGTCGAACAGGCCTACGCTCAGTACGGCAGCTGGGACTTCATCCGCCGCGACAAGGACCAGTGGTTCGAGCTGCTGCGCCCGGAAGATGTGCTGCCCAATGCACGTTTCGACCCCAGCTTGCTGACGGTGTCCGACCTGACCGGCGCGTTCGTGCGTTTTGCCCTGCTTGACGCACAACGCCAGCCGATCATTGGCTACCAGGGCTCCCTGGCCGACATGCTGTTGCGCCCTGTCCGCCATCAGGGCCAGGTGGTTGGCTGGATGGCCCTGGCGCCCTTGCAGTCGGTGACCAGCGTTGGTGATCAGCGCTTCCAGCTTAATCAACTGCGCTCCAGCCTGCTGATCGGCCTGGCCTGCTTGCTGGCCACGGCGGTCATCGCCTGGTGGCTGAGCCGTGCCTTGCTGCGCCCCATCCGCGAGGTGGCCAGCGCCACCCATCGTCTGGCAGCAGGTGATTACGCCATCCAGTTGCCGGTACGTTCGGCAGACGAAGCCGGGCAACTGGCCGGTGACTTCAACCGCATGGCCGCCACGCTGGCCAGTAACGAGCGCCTGCGCCGCGATTTCATGGCGGATATTTCCCATGAATTGCGCACACCGCTGGCGGTGATGCGGGCTGAACTGGAAGCGATGGAAGATGGTATTCGCCCGCTTGACGGCAATGCCTTGCGTTCACTGTTGGGGGAGGTGGGGGCGTTGAGCAAGCTGGTGGACGATTTGTCCGATTTGTCGCTGGCGGAAGTCGGCGGCCCCACTTACCGCCGCGAACGCATCGACCTGCGCGTGTTGTTGCCGGTGATGGCCGAAGCCTTTCAGGCCAGTTTTGCCGAGCGCGGCCTGGCGTTGCGCCTGGAGCTGCCCGGGCAGCCGTTGTGGGTGATGGGCGACGAGTCACGCCTTGGCCAGTTGTTGCATAACTTGCTGGAGAACAGCCGCCGCTATACCGATGCGGGTGGCCATACGGTTTTGCGTGCATTCCAGGAGGGTGACCAGGTGCTGGTGCAATGTGAAGACACCGCCCCGGGCGTGGACAGTGCGTCGTTGGCGCGCCTGTTTGAACGCTTCTACCGCGCGGAGCGCTCGCGTAACCGGGCCAGTGGCGGCACCGGGCTGGGCCTGGCAATTTGCCGCGGTATCGCTGAGGTGCATGGCGGCCGGCTGACCGCCAAGGCGTCGGCCATGGGTGGGCTGCTGCTGGCGCTGGCCCTGCCGGTTGCAGGAGATGAAGCATGAGCCGGATTCTGCTGGTTGAAGACGAGCCCAAGCTCGCCGCATTGGTGGGCGATTACCTGCGTGCGGGCGGTTACCGCGTCGAGCACCTGGCTGACGGCCTGGCGGTGATCCCGGCCATTCGCCAGGGCCAGTACGACCTGATGCTGCTCGATCTGATGCTGCCGGGCCGTGACGGCCTGGACATCTGCCGTGAGCTACGCGGTTTCAGCCGGCTTCCGCTGATCATGATGACCGCTCGTGTGGATGAGATTGATCGGCTGCTGGGCCTGGAACTGGGTGCGGACGATTACATCTGCAAGCCGTTCTCGCCGCGCGAACTGGTGGCGCGGGTGAAAGCTGTGCTACGCCGCAGTGGCGAGCAGCCAGGCAACCTGGGCCTTGAACTGGATGCCCGGGCATTCCAGGCGCGCTACCGAGGCGTGGCCCTGGAACTTACGCCTGTGGAGTTCCGCATGCTGGCGGCGCTGGCAGTGCGCCCGGGGCAAGTGCTGTCCCGGGACCAGTTGATGAACCACATCTACCAGGACCACCGCGTAGTGGCTGACCGCACCGTGGACAGCCATGTAAAGAACCTGCGGCGCAAGCTGACGGCGGTGACCCCGGGGCATGACCCGATCCGCTCGGTGTATGGCGTGGGTTACAGCCTGGAGTTCGAATAATCCGCGCTGTGAGTCTTCCTTGTGGGAGCGGCCTTGTGTCGCGAAAGGGCCGCAAGGCGGCCCCGGCGATCTGTGCGGCGGAGCTGAAAACCTGGGGCTGCTTCGCAGCCCTTTCGCGACACAAGGCCGCTCCCACAGGGGACCGCGCAGGGTTGGAGTATCAGGTTTCGGACACTTCGCTCGCTGCTGCCGCCTTCACCGAAGCTTTCTTCTCCTGCACCACGATATAAAACTCTTCGCCATGCTTCACCGCCCCATACAGCACGGCCTTTTCGATCAGTTCGTTGCCGCGCAGGTGGCGCAGCATCATCGGGTCTTTACGCAGGTCGCGGTACAGCGCCAGGCACAGCAGCACCATCACCACCACAAAGGGCAGGGCCACGACGATGGTCAGGTTCTGCAGCCCGGTCAGCGCCTCGCCCGGGTCACGCGGGTCGCCGATCGCCAGCATGATCGCCGCCACCGTCCCGGTGAGCGCCCCCCAGAAAATCACCGTGCGCCGCGATGGCGCGGTGGTACCGTGCTCCGACAGCGTGCCCATCACCAGTGACGCCGCATCGGCACCGGAAACGAAGAAGATGCCCACCAGGATCATCACCAGTACCGAGGAGGCCGACGCCAACGGGTAGCTGTCCAGCAACTGGTACAGCGCCTGGTTGCTGTTGACTGCACCGTTGGCCAACTGGAGGGTGCCTTCACGCAGGGCGTCGATGGATGCACCGCCGAAAATGGTGAACCACACCAGGCTGACCAGGCTCGGCACCAGCAGCACTCCGGTGACGAACTGGCGGATGGTGCGGCCGCGGCTGATGCGGGCGATGAACATGCCCACGAACGGGGTCCAGGAAATCCACCAGGCCCAGTAGAACACGGTCCAGCCGGCCAGCCAGCTGTTCATCTGGTCGCCGCCGCTGGCGTTGGTGCGGGCCATCATTTCCGGCAGCATCTTGATGTAGATGCCGATCGAGGTCGGCAGCAGATTGAGCATGAGCAGGGTAGGCCCGACCATGAACACGAACACCGCCAGCACCAGCGCCAGCACCATGTTGGTGTTGGACAGCCACTGGATGCCCTTGCCCACACCTGACACCGCCGAGGTGACAAAGGCGATGGTCAGCAGGGTGATGATGGCGATGTAGAACAGCTTGCCGGGGTTCTCGATCCAGCCGTTGTACTCAAGCCCGCCGGCAATTTGCAGCGCCCCCAGGCCCAACGAGGCCGCCGAGCCGAACAGCGTGGCGAAGATTGCCATCATGTCGATCAGCCGGCCGAGCGGGCCGTTGGCGTGCTTGCCGATCAACGGCCGGAATGCGGCGGATATCAGCTGCGAGCGGCCGCGGCGGTAGGTGCCGTAGGCAATCACAAGGCCGACGATGGCGTACATGGCCCAAGGGTGCAGCGTCCAGTGGAACAGGGTGGTGGCCATGGCCACCTGCATCGCTCCGCTCGTCTGCCCGGTGGCCGAGCCGGGAGGCGGGGTCACATAGTGCGACAGCGGCTCGGCAACGCCGAAGAACATCAGGCCGATGCCCATGCCGGCGCTGAACATCATCGCTACCCAGGATACCGTGCGGAATTCTGGCTGTTCGCCATCACGGCCCAGCGGCACCCTGCCATACCGGCTGGCGGCCAGCCACAGTACGAAGACCACGAAAAGCGTCGAGGTGAGCACGAAGAACCAGCCAAAGTTGAGAATGACCCAGGATTGTGCGCTGGAGGCGCTGCTGGCGAGGCTGGCCTGGTTGAGGAAACCCCAGAGGACGAATGCGATGGCCAGGAGGCTGGTAAAACCAAAGACGATCCAGTCGAGCTTGCCCTCGAAATGCCGGTCCTGGCGAGCTTCTGCGGTTTTCGAGGGATCTGTCACGCCAAGGTCGAGTGTTTCGGTGATGTGTTCCTTTGCCATGAATGATGAGGCCCCTTTGTGGTTTACCTGCACAGGCAGGCTTGTTGTTGTATGGGCTACCGAGTTCGATGACGGCCTCGGCGGGGAGATTGCCGGGCGATTATCCTGTGCCCGAATCCGCTGCTCCTGTCCCGTAAACGTCCTGGGGCGTCCATTGCGCGACCTGCCAAATACTTTTAGTTCTGGGGGCGATGGCCCTTTCCGGCTCGCGTTCTGGTACCCTGTTGACATTACCCTGGCCTGCACATCCGGGCACCGCAGAAGCGCTGCTGCTTGTGGGCCAGGCCGTACCAGGAAACGGAGATTCGTCAATGGCCACTGACCGTGTGAGCCTGATTCATTTCGATAAATTGAGCATGAGCCCTGCCGCTGCCGATCGGTTCCAGAAAGCCCTCGATGCGCTGGCAGCACTCAAGCTGCAGGACCGTTACGTGTACCTCATCGCTCCTTATCTGGGTGATATCGCTGACGCCTCCGACGCTGAGCAACTGGGCACCGCCCTGGGCCAGTGCATTCGCGTGGTTGATGAGCTGTTGGCTGCCAGGTCGGTCAGCAAAGCCAAGGCCGAAGAAGTCCGTCAGGTGTTCCAGGGCGCTGCCGAACGTGCACGGGCAGAAATGCCTGGCTGAGTGGTGGCATGGCCAAAGACATCGACAACCCCTGCGTCTCGTTATGCCAGCTCAACAGCGAGCTGTGCGTTAGCTGTGGCCGCACCCGTGACGAAATTCGCAAATGGCGGGGCATGAAACGCCCGGAAAAGATGGCCACCGTGCAGCGCGCGGCGACGCGCATGAAAGCTATCGCCAAGAAGGCAGCCAAGCGGCAGAATGCCGACTGAACCTGCGTGCCTTGCACGCGGCCTAGCCTGATTTGCCTGACGAGCTTGAAATGGACTCTCACTCGCTGTTTGCGTTTACCCTGGTCGCCGCCATTGCGATCGCCAGCCCCGGTCCCGCCACCCTGATGGCCATCAACAACAGCCTGGCCCACGGCCAGCGCAGCGCAATCTGGTCGTCGCTGGGCAATGGCTCGGGGCTGTTCTGCCTGTCGGCTGCGGCCATGCTTGGGCTGGGCGCGTTGCTGGCCAGCTCTGAAGTATTGTTCAACGGTGTGAAAATCCTCGGAGCCGGTTACCTGTTCTACCTTGGGGCGCGGCAGTTGCTGAAAAAGAGCCCGATGCTGGAGCAGGGGGCTGCCGAGGGCGCTGCCAAGGTACGGCCCACACCGCTTAAGTTGTACAAATCGGCTTTCTTCACCGCCGTGACCAACCCCAAGGCGACCATGTTCTTCACCGCGCTGTTCCCGCAGTTCATCGACCAGGGGGCGGCGTTGTTGCCGCAGTTCCTGACCCTGACCGGGATTTTCGTGGGCTTGTCGCTTGCTTCGCTGAGCGTGTACGCCGCGCTGGCTGCTCGGGCCAAGGGTGTGCTGACCCGGCCGTCGATGTCACGCTGGGTGAGCCGCGTGGTGGGCACCACCTTTATCGGCTTTGGTGCGGCGATTCTGGCAATGCGCCGACAAGGGGCCTGATACCTGGGGCCGCAAAGGGCCCCGGCGATCTCAAGGCTTGGTACGCATCTGCAGCAAGCACCCCGAATCGGGTGCACTGCCCAGCACCTCCAGCTTCAACGCCTGCCGGGCGCTGGTTATGAACAGCGTGGTGCCATCTTCCCCGCCAAAACACAGGTCGGTCGGGCAGGGTACCGGCAGGCCGATCATGCGCTCCAGGTTGCCGTCGGTATCGAAGCGGGCCAGGCTCCAGCCGTCCAGCTGAGTGGTCCAGACGCCGCCCGTGGCATCCAGTGCCAAGCCGCCCAGCCGGCCCCCACCACGCGGCAGCGAGGCCAGCCTGCGCACGCTGGTGCTGCCAGGCTGCAGCAACAGGATGTCGCCTGCCTCCGGCGCCAGGGCGTACACCGCGTTGCCTTTGGCGTTCCAGCGAAAAGCGCTGACCGGTTCCGGCAACGCCCAGCCATGGCGCAGTTCGCCCTCGGCGCTGAGTTCGCCAATCAGGCAACCGCTGGCAGTTTTCCCGCACGCCCATAGCGCACCCGACGGGTGTGTGGCCAGTGCCAGCAGGCGGCTGCCGAGCAAATCCTGCCGAGGGTGTTCGTGGCCGTTCCAGTCGATCAATGACCAACCGCCAGCCTGGGCCACGAGCAAACCATCGGCGTGCAGTTCCATACCGCGTACGGGCAGGTCCAGGCGGCTCAGCAGGCGGCTGCTGTGGCCATCCCAGCAATGGATGGCCGGTGCCAGGGTGTCGGCCCAGTACAACCGTTGCTGGCCGGCATGCCAGCGCGGGAACGCCCCGTGGAATGCCCATGGCCCAGGCAGCACGCTGACCTCGCCCCCGGCGTGTGGTGCGTTGCCTGGGCGTAACTGTTCACCTACCCGGCGTGCGGCCTCGGCCAGTTCCGGGCCTAGCAGTGTCAGGCGCTCCAGGGTAAGGCGGTAGGCCGGCCCGGCGACGCTCAGGGCACCGCGTACCTGGCCTTGCTTGTCGATGATCGGCGCGGCGACGCAGCGAATGCCCAGGCGGATTTCTTCATCGTCCAGCGCGTAGCCCCGGGCCTGGGTGATTTGCAACTCGGCCAACAGCCTGCGGCGGTCGGTGATGGTCAGGGGCGTCAGTGGGGCCAGCACCAGGCCTTTGAGGATTTCGTCGCGTGCCGAGGGCGTCAGTGCCGAGAGTATCGCCTTGCCTTGCCCGGTGCAGTACACCGGCTTGCCCTGGCCCAGGCTGGCCGCCGAGCGCTGGGTGTGGGCGCCTTCGCAGCGTTCCAGCGACAGCACCTGGTTACCGTCGAGCACGGCCAGGTACGAGGTTTCGCCGGTCAGGTCGCGCAGGGCGCGCAGTTCTTCGCTGGCCGCCGCCACCAGGTCCGGTTCCAGGTAGGCGTTGCGCACCATTTCCAGGTAGTTGAAGCCCAGCCTATAGACCTTGCGGGTAGGGTCGCGGCGGATCATGCCCCGTTCCACCAGCGTGGCGATGATGCGGTACAGCGTGGTGCGTGGCAGCGGCACCTGTTCGGCCAGCTCGGCCTGGCTGATGCCGCTGGCACTTGCACCAATGGCCTGGAGCACATCCAGGGCTTTCTCCAGTGCTGCGGTGCCTTCACCTGTTTTCATTGTTTTCCCACCCTTTGGAACTCGGCCGTGTGAGCGTACAGAATGCCCCTTTCTCGGGGGAATTTCCGCCATAGAATCGGCCTCAGCAGGGCTTGCAACGAAGATGTGTTCCACATCGTGGGAATTCGCCCTTGCAGCCCATTGGATGAACCCGCAAGGAGAACCTACAACAATGTCCGTCATCCACAACTACGCCGATGCCCACGAAAGCGTCTCCGGCAAGCAGGTCGAAGTCAGCGACGCAGTGCTGGCCAAGCTTGCCACCTGCAGCAGCGGCTCGCTGACTACCCAATTGTTCAAACGCGGCTTCCGCCAACCGGCACTGGTCGGCCTGCGTGCCATGACCCACGGCGTCAAGCCGTTCGCCGGCCGTGCTTTCACCATGCGTTTCATCCCGGCCCGTGAAGACATCGACACCTATTCGACCATGACCACCAAGCCCAACGACGACAACCTGCAATGGGTGGGCGTGGAGCAGATCAGGCCTGGCGACGTACTCGTGATCGACAGCCGTAACGACCCGGCAGCCGCCTCGGCTGGCAACATCCTGGTGACCCGCCTGCTGGCCCGTGGTGCCAAGGCCATCGTCACTGACGGCGCCCTGCGTGACGGCAGCGAAATTGCCGCCATGAGCCTGCCGGCCTATGCCCGCGAGATTACCGCCACCACACGCATTTCCTACCACCACGTGGCCGACCTGCAAGTGCCGATCGGTTGCGCCGGGGTGGCTGTGTACCCGGGTGACATCATCGTAGGCGACGCCGACGGCCTGACCGTGGTACCGGCGCACCTGGCTGAAGAACTGGCAGAGGTGTGCAGCGTGCAGGACGACATCGAAAACTACCTGGCCATGCGCATTGCCTCGGGCGAAGCGCTGTGGGGCGTGTACCCGCCGAGCCCGGCGTCGGTGTCCGACTATCACGCCTGGGTTGCAGCCGGGCGCCCGGCAATTGCGTCGATCATCGATAAGCAGGAGGGCTGAGCCATGGCCGAGCACAAGCATGCACAACTGATTCGTCGCTACTTCGAGGCTTGCAACGAAGGCGACTACGACAAGCTGGTGTCCTGCTTCACCCCGGACGCGGTGCATTACTTCCCGTCCGGGTTGCCGGAAATTCCGTGGCGTACGGCCGACACCATCGCCCGCAAGTGGGTGTGGTGTGTGCAGAACCTGGGGTCGCAGTGGACCATCGAGAAGATCCTGGTCAGCCACGACAGCAACGAAGCGGTGATCGAGTGGACCCACTGGAAAAGCAAGCTGGGTACCGCGTTGCGTGGGGACGAGTGGTACGTGTTCGATGAGCAGAGCGGGTTGATCAAGGAGATTCGTGCTTATTACGCATCGCCTGCTGACAAGGACGTGGTGATCAACGAGCTGGTCGATTTCGATTATGTCGGCCGCGGGTATCACCTGGAGCCGAAGGCGCGTTAAGGCCACCGGCCTCTTCGCGGGGCAAGCCCGCTCCTGCAAGGGCCGCGCTGTACTTGTAGGAGCGGGCTTGCCCCGCGAATGGCCGTACCGCAATTGTTGAAGGAGCTCCTCATGACCACCCCGCAGAACCCGAATTTCGCCGCCATCGACACAGTCGTCGACCAAGCGGCCGCCGCCGCCGACTTCTGGGCCGAGTCCAGTGCCACCCAACGTGCCAACCTGCTAGGCGGCCTGGCCGATGCGCTAGAGCAGCAACAAGCCGAACTGGTCGCCATCGCCGACCGCGAAAGCGGCCTGGGCGAAGCGCGCCTGAACGGCGAAGTGGCGCGCACTGCCTTCCAGCTACGCGGCTTCGCCAGCGAAGTGGAAGCCGGAGTGCCGTATCGCCAGGTCGATGATCAGGCCATTGCCGGCGCCCCGCCTGCCGGTCGCCCCCGCCTGACCCGCGTGCAGCGTGCACTGGGCCCGGTGGCGATGTTCTCGGCCAGCAACTTCCCGTTCGCTTTCTCGGTGCTGGGCGGTGACACGGCCTCGGCCTTGGCTGCCGGTTGCCCGGTGGTGATCAAGCCGCACTCCGGCCACCCGGAACTTTCCCGCGTTGTATTTGCCCTGGCCGCTGGCGTGGTGCGCGCCCAGGGCCTGCCGGAAGGCGTGCTGACCCTTGCCCAAGCGCCTGACCGCGCCACCGGTACCTACCTGGTGCAGCACCCGGCAATTGCCGCGGTGGCTTTCACCGGTTCCTACCAGGGCGGTAAAGCCCTTTGGCAGGCGGCCAATGACCGCGCTCGCCCTGTGCCGTTCTTTGGCGAACTGGGTTCGATCAACCCGCTGGTGGCCTTGCCGGCAGCGCTGGAAAAGGACAGTGAAAACCTGGCCAGAACCTTGGCGGCCTCGATCACCCTCGGTTGCGGGCAGTTTTGTACCAGCCCAGGCGTGATCGTGTTGCTAGATTCGCCGCACAGCCAGCGCTTCGTCGCCCAACTGGCCGAAGCCATTGCGCCGATCACCACGCACCGTATGCTCACCCCGGGCATGCAGCAGGGTTTCGAAGCCGCTGCCGCCCTGGTTGCTGCCAACGCCACGCCGGTGTTCACCGCGCATGCCGATGGCGCCGGCCCGGCACCACGCCTGTTCACCACCGATGCCGCCGCGTTCATCGCCAACGCCCACCTGCGTGAAGAGATGTTCGGCCCCGCCGCGCTGGTCGTCACCGCGCAGTCG
Organism: Pseudomonas sp. MM223; assembly: GCA_947090765.1. NCBI lineage: Bacteria > Pseudomonadati > Pseudomonadota > Gammaproteobacteria > Pseudomonadales > Pseudomonadaceae > Pseudomonas > Pseudomonas sp. MM223. Next base: position 2,807,264 of record OX352322.1, read on the forward strand.
GTTACCCAGGTTGCCGAAGTACTCGACGCCGTGGGTGGCACCCTGACTACCACATTGTGGGGCCTGGACGCCGACAGCGAAGACAATCGCCAACTGCTGCGCGCTGCCCAGCGAGTGTCCGGGCGGGTGCTGTTCACGGGTGTGCCGACCGGTGTTGCCGTGTGCCACGCCCAACAGCACGGCGGGCCATGGCCTTCGTCCACCGCCCCGCAGACCACCTCGGTAGGCTATGCCGCCATCGAGCGCTTCCTGCGCCCGGTGGCCCTGCAGGACGCACCGGCCTGGGTGCTGGGTTGAGGAGGGCAGGGCGATGATGCGACATATCGTGCTGTTCCGCCGCCTGCCGGGCGTCGACGTACAGCCTGAGCGGGAAGCGGCACTGGTGGCGCGCATGCGCGACCTCACGGAGGAAATCGACTTCATCCGCGACTGGCGGGTAGCGGCCAACGAGCTGGACCGGCCGATCTGCTGGGACTATATCCTTGAGTCCAGCTTCGACGATGCCGCTGCGGTACAGCGTTACCTGCCACACCCGGCGCACCAGGCCTTGGTCGCCGACCTCAAGCAGTACTTCGAGTGGGTGGCAGTGGATTACAGCGTCTAGACCCCTGATCAGCGCTTGGCCCGCTGGCTGGGGCCAGGCGCTATAACAAAAAAGATCCGGCATCACAGGTGCCGGGCGGAGTCGTACATGAACAAGAAAAAGAATTATCGCTGGACGATCCTGACCATGTTGTTCCTGGCCATGATCATCAACTATGTCGATCGCGCTGCCTTGTCGATCGCCATGCCCTTCATTACCCAGGAGTACCACCTCACGCCCGCCGAGAAGGGCATGATCTTCAGCAGCTTCTTCTTTGGTTACGCCTTGTTCTGCTTCGTGGGGGGCTACCTGGCCGACCGCTTCGGCCCCAAGCGCGTGCTGACCTGGTCGATGAGCTTCTGGTCATTGCTGTGCGGCTCAACTGCGCTGGCCTTCAACTTCTGGTCGCTGCTGATCGTGCGCGCGTTGTTCGGGGTGGGCGAAGGGCCGGTGTCGACCACCGCCAACAAGACCGTGAACAGCTGGTTCCCGATCAAGGAGCGCGCTCGGGCCATCGGCATCAACCAGGCTGGTGGCCCCTTGGGGGGTGCCTTGGCCGGGCCGATCGTAGGCTTTCTGGCCTTGTGGCTGGGTTGGCGCGTCGCTTTTGTCGTCATTGCCGTGATCGGCGTACTGTGGGCCATCGCCTGGTGGCGCATGTCGGCCTCCACGCCCAAGGAGCACCCGCTGGTGTCGGCAGAAGAGCTGGCGCTGATCAATGAAGGCCGCGAGGCGCCGGTTACCGCCGTGGAAGACGCGCCGCGCACACCGGTGTTGCAGATCATCCTGCAGCGTTCGGTGCTGGTCACCGGTGTTTCGCTGTTCTGCTACAACTACATCCTCTATTTCTTCATGACCTGGTTCCCCAGTTACCTGATCGACGCCAAAGGCATCGACCTGAAAGCCATGAGCATCGTCACCGCGCTGCCCTGGCTGGTGGGCACGGTAGGGTTCGTCTGCGGTGGCCTGCTGATCGACTGGGTGTTCAAGCGCACCGGCAAGCAGTTGTTCTCGCGCAAGGTGGTGCTGGTGACCTGCCTGCTGATCGCCGCCGTGTGCATCGGGCTGACCGGTCAGGTGCAGAGCGTGACCAGCACCGTTGCGGTGATGACCGTGGCCATCGGCTTCCTGATGCTGACGGCGCCCGCCTACTGGTCGTTGATCCAGGACGCTGTGCCAGACCACCAGGTGGGCACTGCCGGTGGTTTCATGCATGGCCTGGCCAACCTCAGCGGCATTGTCGCGCCGACCGTGACCGGCTTCATCATCCAGTCTACCGGCACTTACGCCAGCGGCTTCGGGCTGGCGGCGGGCCTGGGTATCCTGGGGGCGCTCATCGTTGCCGTGTTCGTCGGCCAGAAGCCGGTGAAACATGCCACCGTGGCCGTCACCGCCTGACTTGCGCACGCCTGGCGGCCAAGTACCGCCAGGCCCTTGCACTACCTCTGTTTTCGGGAATTCGTCATGCCTACGCTACTTGTCACCGGCGCTGCCGGTATTGTCGGAACCGCACTGCGCCCCTACCTGCGCGAACGCTTCACCCTGCGCCTGCTGGACCGGCGGCCAGTCACTGACCTGGCCGCCGAGGAAACCGCGCTGGTCGGCGACCTGACCGACCCGGCCTTTGTCCGCCAGGCCGCCGAAGGGGTCGACGCGGTGTTGCACCTGGCCTGTGCCCACGGCACCGATATCCAGTTCCAGAGCACGGTGGAGCCCAACTACCACGCTACCCTCTACCTGCTGGAAGCTGCCCAGCGCGCCGGCGCCAAGCGTTTTGTCTTTGCCAGCAGCCACCATGTACTGGGCCAGTACCACAGCCAGGCGGCCACCCACTTCGATGACAGCCCGGTAGCACCAGACAGCTATTACGCCTTGAGCAAGGTGTTTGGCGAGGCGGCGTGTGCCACCTTCTCCCAGCGCAGCGAGCTGGCCACCTACATCGTGCGCATCGGCAATGCCGATGCCAAGGTCGCCGATGCCCGCCGCCTGCGCCTGTGGACCAGCGCCCGCGACCTGGCGCAGTTGGTGCTGATCGGCCTGGAGCACCCGCAGGTACGCCACGAGATTGTCTACGGGGTGTCGGAATGCCCCGATGCCTTCTTCCACAACCGCCGCGCGCGCGAACTGGGCTACCGGCCACAAGACAATGCCACCGATCACCTGGCAGACAACTTTCTGGCCTATGAAGCCATGGCAGCGGTCGGTTCAGGCCGTGATCACGTAGGCGGCGCTTACGCCGGGGTCCCTTTGGCCAGCGTGCTGGAGCAAGCATGAAGATCGTCCGTATTGATACGCAGATCGTCGAAATTCCCTTCCACGATGGCGGCAAGGGCCAAGGCATCACGCCGACTACCTGGCGCACGCTGGAAAATGTGTTGATCCGCCTGGAGGACGAGCACGGCAACGTCGGCTGGGGCGAGGCCTTCGGCTATTTTGTCGCCGATGCCACCAAGGCTTTGATCGACCGCCTGATCGCGCCTTTGCTGCTGGGGCGCCAGGTCGATGACATTGCCGCGTTCAACCGCGAACTGCAGTTGCGCCTGCACCTTTTCGGTCGCTATGGGGTGACCATGTTCGCCATCTCCGGGGTCGACATTGCCCTGTGGGACCTGGCGGCTCGCCGTGAAGGTGTGCCGTTGCACGCACTGCTGGGCCAAGCCCGACGCGAACAGGTGGCGGCCTACGCCAGCCTGGTGCGCTATGCCGATGTCGAGGTTGCACCGGCAATCTGCGAAAAGGCGCTGGGGATGGGGTTCGGCGATATCAAACTGCATGAAGTGACCCTGCCGGAAATCGCCGCCTGCCGGCATGCCATCGGCTTCGATGTGCCCCTGGCCACCGATGTGAACTGCGCGTGGTCCGTGGCCGATACCCGCGAGTGGCTGCCGGCGCTGGCCGACCTGCAGCTGGCCTGGCTGGAAGAACCGGTTTTTCCGCCAGAGGACTTCGCTACCCTGGCCAGCCTGCGCGGGCATGGCGTGCCTCTATCGGCAGGCGAGAACTGGTGCACCGCGGTGCAGTTCGAGCAAGCCCTGCTGGCCGGTGCAGTGGATTCGATCCAGCCCAGCGTAACCAAGGTCGGCGGTATTTCCGAGTGCTTGCGCATTGCTGCACTGGCCGACCGGCATGACGCGGTGGTGCTGCCGCATTGTCCGTACTTCGGCCCCGGGCTGATCGCCACCTTGCACTTGGCTGCGGTGCAGCCACGGGTGCCGCAAGTGGAGTACCTGTTCGTCGAACCGGCCGGCTGGCTGTACCCGGTGGAGCAGTTGCGCCAGGGCAATCAGCTGCACATTCCGCAGGGGCCGGGCCTGGGCCTGGACATTGACCTTGCCGTGGCCGAGCGCTTTCGCCGCTAAGCCTTACACCATCACCCGTTGAGCTTCCCACCGCTGCGCCCCGGCGCGGCGGCCGGGCCATGCCGTGCCCGGAAAAGGGCACAGGAGGTTCCATGCAACCTTTGCTGCTGAGCAATGCCACCTGGTCACTTGGCCTGCTGCCTGCCTGGGGCGGGCGTATCGCCCACTTGCGTGCCGACGGGCTCGACCTGTTGCTGCCGATTACTGCCGGGGCATTCGACCCGCTGGATTGGTCCCGTGCCGGTGCTTATCCGCTGATGCCGTATTCCAACCGTATCCGCAACGCCCACCTGCATTTTGCAGGCCGTGATTACTCTTTGCCGGCGCATCCGGCCGCGCAGCCACACACCTTGCATGGGGTGGCTCATGCCGTGCCCTGGCAGGTAGTGGAGGAGGGTGACCAACAGTTGACCCTCGCCTGCGACTACCTGGGTGAGCACTGGCCTTGGGCATTTCGGGCAGAGCAACGCTTCGTACTCGACGGCAAGCGTTTGCGTATCGAGCTGGCACTGGCCAATCGGGGGGAAACGCCGATGCCCGCAGGGCTGGGGTTACACCCTTACTTCCAGCGCCACCCCGGCCTGAAGGTTCGCTACCACGTGGGCCGCGAATGGCAAATCGACGACCAGTACCTGGCCACGGGCGAATGCTGCGAGGTAACCCAGGCGCAGTTGATCGAGGCCGACGGCGCCCAAGGGCTGGCGCATTACCAATCGTGCTGGGATGGTCAGCTTCAGCTCGACTACACCAACGGCAGCCTACGCCTGCAGGCCAGTGCGCCGCTCAGCCATTTTGTTGCCTTCGCCCCAGCCGGCAGCCCTTACCTGTGCCTGGAGCCGGTTTCGCACCTGGCCGATGCTTTCAATCAGCCGCGAGACAGTTGGGGGCAGGCCGGCACCCATGAGCTGGCCCCGGGGCAGCGCTTGCAAGCATCCCTCGATTTTACCTGGCAAGGGCGCTGAGTTACTGCCCGACCGCTGTACCCGACACAAACCATAAAGAGAACAACAACAATGAAACACTCCTCGACTGGAGCGGGCTTCGCTCGCGCTGCAAAACCGTTGTCGCTGCTGCTGGGCCTGGGGCCGCTATGTGCACAGGCAGCGTTTCTGGACGACAGCAAGGCCAACCTGACCTTTCGCAACTTCTACTACAACCACGATCTGCGCGACTCGACCAAACCGGCCCAGTCCAAGCTGGAGGAGTGGGCCCAGGGCTTCATTCTCAAGGGTGAGTCTGGCTATACCGACACCACGGTCGGGGTGGGCGTGGAGGTGTACGCGGGCCTTGGGTTGAAGCTCGATTCATCGCCTTCACGCAGCGGCACTGCCTTGTTGCCCGGTGCCTATGACCGCGCGGGAGGGCCGCGCAATGCCGACCCGCGCTCGGTTGATGAGTACTCCGAAGCCACGGCAGCGCTCAAGCTCAAGTACTCGAAGAGCGAGCTGAAAGTGGGCGGGCTGTTCCCCAAAATTCCGCTGGTCAGTTCAGGCGATGCCCGTTTGCTGCCCCAGTTCTTCGAAGGCGCCATGCTCGATATCCGCGAACTGGACACCATCGACATCGGCCTGGGCCAGATGCGCAAGGTCAACCAGCGCGAGTTTGCCGGTGCCCGTGACATTCAGGTGGGTAACTACTACAGCGTGTTCAGCGACCGCTTTGACTACCTTGGCGGCACCTGGCGTGCCACCCCGCAGACCTCGCTGGGGCTGTGGAGCGGCCGTTTGCAGGACGTCTACCAGCAGACGCTGTACACCGCTACCCAGGGCTTGAAGGCAGGTGACTGGAACCTGTCCGGCACCCTCAATTACCTCGACACGGGCGAGTCTGGCAGCGAGAAAGCCGGCAATCTGGACAGCCGCATGACCTCGGCGATGCTCAGCGCCAACCTGCGGGCGCAGACATTTCGCCTTGGTTACCAGTACAACGCGGGCGACAGCGCCTTGCCGTTCATTCATGACGCCGACCTGCCGGGGGTGGCCAATGCCGTGCAGGTGTTGCGTTTCGACCGTGCGCAGGAACGCTCCTGGCAGGCCCGTTACGATGTGGATTTTGCCGCACTGGGCGTACCGGGGCTGACGGCGTTCGCCCGTTATGTGCGCGGGGATAATTTCAAGGTGGCAGGGGAGGATGGCAGTGAGTGGGAGCGCAACGTTGATGTCACCTACGTGATCCAGAGCGGGCCGTTGAAGAACCTGGCGCTGCGCTGGCGTAACGTCGAACTGCGCGGGGATGCGACCGGGCGGCGCGACGAGAACCGCGTGATCATTGCCTATACCTTGCCGCTGTTCTGATCTGCCGGGGCTGCTGCGCAGCCCATTCACAACCCCCCCAGGAAGACACCCGTGCCCCAGACCTTGCACCCCGCCATGCAGGCCTACATCGACAACAGCAAGTGCTTCACCCCGACCGACAACAGCCTGGCCGCCCGGCGCTCGGCTTTCTTGCAAGCCTGCCGCCATTGCACTCCGCCACCGCCTGAAGGCTGGCACATTGAGGACATCGACCTGCAGGGCCTGCGCCTGCGCTGTTATCAACCCACCGGCCCGGCACCCGAAGGTGGCTGGCCAACGCTGCTGTACATCCACGGCGGCGGCTGGGACCTGGGCAACCTCGACACCCACGACTGGTTTGCCTACAGCCTGGCGCAACGGGCCCGGTTGGCCATCGTTGCAGTCGAATACCGCCTTGCCCCCGAACATGCCTTCCCCGCACCCCTGGAAGACTGCCTGAAGGCGTGGGCGGCACTGTGTACCGGCAAAGTCGACGCCAACCTCAGCCAAACCACGCTCATGGTCGCTGGCGACAGCGCTGGCGGCACCCTGGCAGCGGGGCTGTGCAGGGCACTGCTCAGTGCTGGCCAACCGCAGCCTTTGGGCCAGCTACTGGTTTATCCGGTGCTGACTGCCCGTCGGCACCTGCCGTCGATGCATGAACATGCCCACGCGCCCATGATGACGGTGGCTGGGTTGACGCAGTCACTGCAAGGCTTCTTGCCCAATGAGGCCGCGCACAACAACCCCTGTGCCATGCCGTTGGAAGCTGATGATTTTGCCGGGCTGGCACCGGCCCTGGTGGTGGTGGCCCGGGTTGACCCACTGTGCGACCACGGCATTGCCTACGCTGCTGCGCTGACCGCGCACAACGTGCCCGCCGAAGTGTGGGTGGGCGAGGGCATGGTGCATTCCAGCCTGCGGGCGTTCGGCGTGGCCGAGGTCGAGCAGGCCTGGGCGCGCATGGCCGCGCAACTGCTGCGCTGGGCACACGGCTGACAGGTCAGGTGCTTTCGCGCACCACCAGGCTAAAGCCCACGTCCTCTACACACTCGCCGCGCCCCAGGCTGCCATCCATGCGTTGCAACAGCAGCTCAGCAGTACGCAGGCCAATGCGCTCGCCATCTATGCTCACGGTGCTCAGGCGAGGGTGGGTGTGGGCAGCGAACTCCAGGTCGCCGAAGCCCATCACGGCAATGTCCGTCGGGATGTGCAACCCCTGGGCCTGGGCTTCGGCCATGGCGCCTTGCGCCAACAGGTCGATGCTGCAGATCACCGCGTCCATTTTCACGTTGGCGGCCAGCAGGCGGGCCATGGCCTGACGACCGTGGCCCATGTTCACCGGTGCCGACTGCAACTCGCAGGCGACAATCGCGACACCCGCCTGTTGCAAGCAGGCCACACATGCCTGGCGGCGGCGGTTGGCACGGTCGTCATCGCTCCACACCAGGCCGACCCGGCGATGGCCGCGTTCGATGATGTGTGCTGCCATGGCATGGCCAACGGCCTCGTGGGAAAACCCCACCACGGTGTCGATCGGCTGCTCGGTCAGCTCCCAGGTTTCAACCACTGGCACACCGCGGATCAGCAGTTTTTCCCGTGCGGCATCGCTTTGCAGGCGGCGGGTGAGGACGATGCCATCCGGGCGACGGGCGAGGATCGTGTCGATCAGCTCGGATTCGTGGCTTTCGTTGAGGTCCGACTGGCTCAGCAGTAACTGATAGCGGGCGGTTGCCAGGCGCTTGCCCAGTTCGGTGATGGTGTCCACAAAAGCCCGGTTGGCCAGGTTGGGCACTACCACGATGACCAGCCGGCTGCGCTGCGAGACCAGGGCACCGGCCAGCATGTTGGGCACATAGCCGGTCTTGCGAATGGCATTGCGGACCTTTTTCTGGGTTTTTTCCGACACCAGTTCCGGCCGGTTGATCACCCGGGAAACGGTGATCGGCGACACCTTGGCCATTTTCGCCACATCATCAAGGGTGGCGGGCGCGGTCAAAGATGGCTTCGGGTCGGCAACGGTAGCGGGTGTTTCCTGCATCGGGGGCCTCTGGGCGGGAGCTTTGAGCGTGCGTCGATTCTACCGGAACGGCACGCAGTTTTTTGTACTTCCTGCACATTCCCAGTGCATGGGAATTTTCCGCTAAAGGCGATTTGCATCGCCCGTCAGCTCGGGCCTAGGATAAATGACAGCGCTGTCATTTGGTAGCGCTGTCATTGGTCGGACACAGCCCGGTAAAGGGCTACAAGCTGCCAGAATTACATGCAGGTGCCGGTGCAAGGCCCTGCACGACGCCAATAAAAACAATGAGGCAACTGCGATGCACAACCACGATACCTACGCCGCCGGGCCTGCCCCTGGCGCCGTGGCCGCGTCCACCACGGCCACCCGTTATCGCTACCTGATCCTGGCCCTGATCACCATGGTGCTGGCCCTGAGCAGCGGCGACCGAGCCGCCCTGTCAGTGGCCGGGTCGGACATGAGCAAGGAGCTGGGCATCGAGCTCGGTAGAAATGGGCTATCTGTTCTCCATCTTCAGTTGGGCCTACGTGATCTTCCTGATCCCGTCAGGCTGGTTGGCCGACCGCTTCGGCTCGAAGAAAACCATGGCCCTGGCCATCTGCGTGTGGTCTGCCTTTACGGTGTGCATGGGCCTGGTGCACTACGTCGGCATGATCGTGCCGCTGCTGCTGGCCCTGCGCTTTCTGTTGGGTGTGGCCGAAGCGCCAGTGGGGCCGGCCTCCACCCGGGTGATCGCGTCGTGGTTCCCGTCGGCGGAGCGGGGCATGGCCGGGGCCATCTTCAACAGCGCACAGTACATCTCGCTGGCGTTTTTCACCCCGTTCATGGGCTGGCTTTGCTACGCCTTCGGCTGGCAGTACGTGTTCATCGTCATGGGTATTGTCGGCTTCGGTATTGCCGCGATCTGGTGGAAAAACTACTACCTGCCGGTCAGCCACCCGAAAATGAACAGCGAGGAGCTGGACTACCTGCGCAAGGGTGAAGCCCTGGTCGACCTTGAAGCCCAGGCCTCGCTGCCCAAGGAAAAGCGCCGCAGTTCGCTGGCCGAAGTGGGCTTGCTGTTCAAAAGCCGCATGCTGCTGGGCATGTTCATCAGCCAGTACTGCGTCAGCGCGGTCACCTGGTTCTATGTCACCTGGTTCCCCATCTACCTGGTCAAGGAGCGTGGCTTCGACATCCTCCAGGCCGGCCTGGTGGCGTCGATCCCGGCCCTGTGTGGGCTGATTGGCGCGGTGTCGTCGGGCTTCTTCTCCGACTATCTGCTGCGCCGCACCAAATCCCTGAGCATTGCCCGCAAGACGCCGATCATCACCGGCGTGCTGCTGAGCTCGACCATGATGTTGTGCAACTACGTCGACACCCAGTGGCTGGTGATTGCGGTGATGAGCCTGGCCTTCTTCGGCAAGGGCTTCGGCAACCTCGGCTTCAGCGTGGTAGCCGACACCGCCCCGCGGGAAATGATCGGCATGACCGGCGGCGTGTTCAACGCCCTGGGCAACACCGCCGGCATCGTCACCCCGGTGGTCATCGGCTACCTGCTGCACGCCAGCGGCTCGTTCAACAGCGCGCTTATCTACGTCGGCGCCCACGGCCTTATCGCGGCGTTTTCCTACCTGGTGATCGTCGGCCGCATCCAGCGCCTGCATCTGTCCGACCTGACCGGCAAACCTTCCAGCACTCATTGATTCAGAGGAACGCTCCATGATCGAAAGCAACGTTTACATCGACCCGAAGATCGCTGCCCTGCAAGCCGGCGAAGCCACCACCGACAGCATCGAATGGATCAAGCTGTCGTACACCGTGCTGCCGCTGGGCGCGCCGATCAGTGACGCCAAGGTGCTGACCGGGCGCCAGAAGCCGCTGACCGAAATCGCCTTCATCTTTGCAGAAATTCGCACCCGCGAAGGCCATGAGGGCATTGGCTTTGGCTATTCCAAACGCGCCGGTGGCCCAGGTATGTATGCCCACGCCAAGGAGATCGCCCCAACCTTGCTTGGCGAGGACCCCAACGATATCGCCAAGCTGTACAGCAAGCTGCTGTGGGCCGGTGCCTCCATGGGCCGCAGCGGCCTGACCACCCAGGCCATCGCGCCGTTCGACATCGCCTTGTGGGACCTGAAGGCCAAGCGTGCCGGCTTGCCGCTGGCCAAGTTGCTGGGCGCGCACCGCGACTCGGTGCAGTGCTACAACACCTCTGGCGGCTACCTGTCGACGCCACTGGAAAAGGTGCTGGAAAACGTTCAGACCTCCCGTGCCAATGGCATTGGCGGCATCAAGATCAAGGTCGGCCAGCCGGACACCGGCATCGACTTCAAGCGGGTGCAGGCTGTGCGTGAGCAACTGGGTGAGGGCTTCCCGTTGATGGTCGATGCCAACCAGCAATGGGATCGGGTAACCGCTCAGCGCTTCTGTCGCAAACTCGAGCAGTTTGACCTGACCTGGATCGAAGAGCCGCTGGACAGTGCCGACGTTGAAGGCCACGCCGCCCTGTCTGCGTCGCTGGACACCGCCATTGCCACCGGCGAGATGCTCACCAGCTTCAACGAACATGCCCAGTTGATCACCGCCAATGCCTGCGACTTCATCCAGCCCGACGCACCGCGGGTCGGTGGTATCACGCCGTTTCTGCAAATCATGAACCTTGCCAGCTTCAAAGGCCTGAAGCTGGCGCCGCACTTTGCCATGGAGATCCACCTGCACCTGGCGGCTGCTTACCCGGAAGAACCATGGCTGGAGCATTTCGAGTGGCTTGAGCCGATGTTCAACGAACGCCTGGAGCTGCGTGAAGGCCGTATGTGGGTGCCCAACCGCCCAGGCCTGGGCTTCTCCCTCAGCGAACAGGCTCTGGCCTGGACCCAGCACAGCGTCGAGTTCGGCAAGCGCCCCTGAGCCAACCATGGCGGTGGCGCTTATGCCGCCACCGCCGTGGGTGTCACACTTATAGGAAAACACCATGAGTCACCGTGAAGTCAGCCCTGTCATTCGCCTCGATGCCGCCGACAACGTCGTTGTCGCGCGCATTGAAATCCCTGTCGGCACGCCCATTGCGGGTGAAGGTGTAACCACCTTGCAACCCGTGCCGCTGGGCCACAAGATCGCTGCCCGGTTGATCGCCAAAGGCGAACCGGTGCTTAAATACAACACGGTGATCGGTTACGCGGCCGAGGACCTGCCAGCAGGCAGCTGGATGCACAGCCACAACATTGCCTTTGGCGAAACCGACCGAGACTATCGCTACGGCCTGGATTACGTGCCCACCGACCTGCTGCCCCCGGGGCAACGCGCCACTTTTCAGGGCATCGTCCGCGAGGATGGCCGGGTGGCCACGCGCAACTATCTGGGTGTGTTCGTGGTCGGTAATTGCGGCGCGACCGTGGCCCGCAAGATCGCCAACCACTTCGACGAAGCGCGCTTGGCGGGCTTCCCCAACATCGATGGCGTGGTGCCTTTCGTCCACGAAATCGGCTGCGGCATGGAAATGACCGGTGAGCCCATGGACCTGCTGCGCCGCACCATCGCCGGGCATATCAAGCACCCCAATACCGTCGGCGCGCTGGTGATCGCGCTGGGGTGCGAGCGCAACAATATTCACGGCTTCTTCGAGCAGGAAGGGCTGGTGGAAGGCGACATGCTGAAGAAGCTGGTGATCCAGGATGTCGGCGGGGTCAAGAGTGCCACCGACCATGGCATCGCCCTGATCGAAGGTATGCTGCCCCAGGCAGACCGTGTGCGCCGCCAGCCGGTGTCGGCCGAACACTTGATGATCGGCATGCAGTGCGGCGGCTCGGATGGCTTCTCGGGCCTGTCCGCCAACCCGGCGCTGGGGGCCGCGGTGGACATCCTGGTGCGCCATGGCGGCACGGCAATATTGTCGGAAACCTCGGAAATTTTCGGTGTCGAGCACACGCTCACCGCCCGCGCTGTCACCCCGGCGGTAGGCCGCAAGTTGATCGACCGTATCGACTGGTGGCTGGAGTACAACCGCGGCCGAGACACCCAGATCAACGGCCGGGTCAGCCCGGGCAACAACGCTGGCGGCCTGGCTAACGTGCTGGAAAAGTCCCTGGGTGGCGCGAAGAAGGGCGGCAATGCGCCGCTGATGGATGTGTACGAGTACGCCCACCCGGTGACCAGCCATGGCTTGGTGTTCATGGACACACCTGGCTATGACCCGGTTTCTGCCACCGGGCAGATTGCCGGCGGTGCCAACCTCATTGCCTTCACCACCGGGCGCGGTTCGTGCTTCGGCTCGGTGCCGGCGCCCACCTTCAAGCTGGCCAGCAATTCGCCCATGTACCAGCGCATGAGCGATGACATGGACATCAACTGTGGGCAGATCATCGACGGCGACAAGACCATTGCCGAAATGGGCCAGGAGATCTTCGAGCGTTTGCTGGCGCATGCCTCGGGGGAGGCGACCAAGAGCGAGCTCAATGGCCTGGGTGAGGACGAATTCTGCCCATGGCAGATAGGCGTGCTTGCCTGATCGGTTTCCCTGCCGGCCTTTTTGCGGGCTTGTCCGCGAACAGGCCCCCCGAACAACCGCAACAATAACGGCCAGCGCCCAGCTGGCCGAACGGACAAGCCATGCACAAAAACAACAAAATCCTGCCTGCCGTCTCACTGCTTTGCATTACCCTTCCGGCCTGTGCCGAAGGCTTTCTGGAAGACAGCCAGGCCTCGCTGAAGGCCCAGAACTTCTACCTCAACCGTGACTTTCGCGAAGGCTCGGGCATTTCCAAACGCGAAGAATGGGCCCAGGGCTTTGTACTTGATTTCCGCTCCGGCTATACGCCCGGCACCGTCGGCTTTGGCGTTGATGCCCTGGGCATGCTCGGCCTGAAGCTCGACTCCTCTGCGGGCCGCAGCGGCACCGGCCTGTTGCCGGTTGGCGACGATGGCCGCGCACCGAATGAATACAGCAAGTTCGGCCTGACTGCCAAGGTGCGTGTGTCGAAGACCGAGTTGAAGGTCGGTACCCAGTTGCTCAAGTACCCGACCATCGCCTCCAGCACCGGTCGTATCTTGCCGCAGACCTTCCAGGGCGGCGTTCTTACCTCAAAAGAGCTGGACAGCCTGACCTTCACCTACGCGCAGATCGACCGCACCACCAAGCGTGACTATTCACACAGCGAGGCCATGAGCCTGGTCAACAAGAATGGACGCTTTCGTGGCACGCCCGAAGCCGATGACTTTCGTATGGGCGGGGTGGACTATGTGCTCAACCCGAACCTGAGCCTCAGCTACCAGTACGGCGAACTGGACGAAATTTACGGTCAGCATTACTTCGGGCTGCTCGGCAGTACCCTTCTGGGCGCCGGCAAGCTGGCGCTGGATGCACGCTATTTCATCAGCGACGACAAGGGCCAGGCCCTTGCCGGGCAGGTCGACAACCGCACGCTCAACGTGTTGCTCAGCTACAGCCAGTCAGGCCATACCGTCGGCGTCGCCTACCAGGGGTTGTCGGGTTCCACGGCCATGCCGTACCTGATCGGTACCGATGCCTACCTGACCAACTACATGATGGCTGCCGACTTCATGGAAACCGGCGAGCGCACCTGGCAGTTGCGCTATGCCTATGACTTTGTGGCGCTGGGCCTGCCAGGGCTGACCTTCTCGACCCGCTACAACCATGCCGACCACGCCAACCCGGCCACTTTTGCAGGTGAGGGGCGTGAATGGGAGCGGGATACCGACCTGGGGTACACCATCCAGTCGGGGCCGCTGAAAAACGTCAATGTGCTGTGGCGCAACGCGGCGCTGCGTTCCAACTACCAGCGTGATATCGACGAGAACCGGCTGATCGTGAGTTATACCCTGCCGCTGTTCTGACCGCCGTTGCGGTTTTAAAGGTCATGTACGAGGAGTCATCGCCCATCATTGGCGGTATGGCCGGCAAAGGTTTTTGCCGGCTTGTTTTTTTCGGCCGATGAAAGGACAGCCTGCCAGCCGCTGATGGTCCAGACTGTCTACAGCACGCGCAGATGAATGCTGCGGTCGAGCACAGGATGTGGCAGCCTTTGGCCACCACGCCGGGTCGCCGGATGTTACATGTGCCGAGGGTTGTAGATGATCCAGCGTTGCTTGCGCCAAGCCTTGCTGCTGTTGCCTTGCCTGTTGCTGCCCCTTGTGGCCGCAGCGGACGAGCCATGCCGACGCCTGACCGCTACCGGTAACCCTGAATACCCCCCTTACCTGTGGCGCGACCCGCAGAACCCTCAGCGGCTGATCGGTGCCAATGCCGACCTGCTCAAGTACCTGGGCAAGCAACTGGGGCTGGAAATCGAGGTGGTGTACGGTGGGCCCTGGTCGCGGGCGCAGGAAGAGGTGCGCACCGGGCGGATCGATTTGCTGGCCGGTTATTTCATTACCCAGGCCCGCCAGCAGCAGATGGACTTTGTCGCCCCGCCATTCCTGCGTACCCCGAGCGTGGTCTGGGTGCGCCAGGACAATGCCTTTGCCTACCACCAATGGGCAGACCTGAAGGGCCGCAAAGGTGGGACCCTGGTCAACAATAGCCATGGCCAGCAGTTCGATGAATACGCCCAGGCCAACCTCACCCTTGAAGCGGTGCCCGGCGCACGCCAGGCGTTCGAAAAGCTGATGCACAAGCGCAGTGATTACGTGGTGTACGAGCAGTACCCCGGCATGGCACTGGCGCGCACATTGGGCATAGCAGCCACGGTGCAGGTGTTGCAGCCACCGGTGTCCAGCGAAGGGTTGTACCTGGCGATTTCGCATGATTCGCCTTGCAACAAGCCACAGCTGCGTGAAGCGCTGGCGCGGGAGATGACGAAGATCGTTGCCGGCGCGCTGCCCGAGCAGATGCTGAAGCAGAACCTGGAACGGTGGCAGTAACCGAGTGATTCAGGTGCTGCGCGGTCTGATTTGTGGGATGGGAATCACCGATACGAGGCTTCTCGCGTTAGCTTGGCTTGGGTCACGTTGACTGCACGGGGCAGGGTGACGTCGTTCTTTGCCGCGAGGATTTCGGCCATGACACTGACCGCGATCTCGGCCGGCGTCTTGCTGCCAATGTAAATGCCAATCGGGCCGTGCAGGCGCTGCAACGAGGCTTCGCTTTCGCCGAAGTGTTCGATTAGCCGCTCGCGGCGCAGCTGGCTGTTGCGCCGCGAGCCGATGGCGCCGATGTAGAACGCAGGGCTGTGCAAGGCTTCGAGCAGGGCCAGGTCGTCCAGTTTGGGGTCATGGCTGACGGCGACGATGGCGCTGCGAACGTCTGCGCAGAAGGCGCGGACCACGTCGTCAGGCATGGCGGGCAGCAGGTTGACCCCGGCAACATTCCAGCCTGCCGTGTACTCCGGGCGCGGGTCGCACAGCGAAACGTTGAAACCGTTGAACAGCGCCATGGTAGCAAGGTATTCGGCCAGTGCGCCGGCACCGATCAGCAGCAGGCGGTAGCCGGGGCCCAGGGTGCTGAGCATGTTCTGGCCGTCGAAGCTGAACAGGTCAGGCGTAGAGGTGCAAGCAAGGCTGACTTCGCCGCTGTGCAGGTTGAGCCCGCGGCGGATCAGGCTGCCATCGTCGAGGCCGGCCAGCAGTTGCTCGAGGTGTTCCAGCGGCAGGGCGAACTCAAGGACCAGCTCCAGGGTGCCGCCACAGGGCAGGCCAAAACGGTGCGCCTCATCGGCACTGACGCCGTAACGTACAACCTGAGGCAGGCCACCGGGCATGCCGGGGCCGCCGTATGCGGTGGTGTAGCGGTGGATGAGGTCGTCTTCGATGCAGCCACCGGAGACACTGCCAACCACGCGGCCGTCGCTGCGCAAGGCCATCATCGAGCCGACCGGGCGCGGGGATGAGCCCCAGGTGCGGGCGACCGTGGCCAGCAGGACGCTATGGCCGGTGGCGAGCCAGTCTCGGGTGGTGCGCAAAACCAACAGATCAATGCTTTCCATTGGGGCTCCATTAAAGCCTGATGTTCAAGGCCGGTGCATGAACCACGGCTACTCAGCGCATATGCAGGATGATCGGGCTGCTGCTGGCCGGGTCGGTATGCCCACGCAACTTGCCTACCGCCTGCGCATCCACCGTGCCACCCTGGTTGCCCCAGGCCGTGCGCACGAAGCTCAGTACCTCGGCAACTTCCTGGTCACTCAACTGCTCGCGAAAGGCCGGCATGCGGTAGGCATCGGGTAACCCCGCTGTTACCACCCGCTGCGAGCCGTTCAGGGTGATGTTGATCGCCGAGGCGTCTTCTTTCGCCAGTGCCGATGTAGCCCCGGCCAATGCTGGCATCCATTCAGCCTGGCCTTTGCCGTCCAGGCCGTGGCAAGACGCGCAGCGGCTCACATAGGTATGCGCGCCCGGGCTGTCGAGCCGTGCAGCTGCCGATTCGGCCTGGTATTGCCACGGCGCGCCGTCACGCTGTGGGTCGCCGGGCAGTGACTTCAGGTAGTGGGCAATGGCGGCCAGGTCATCGTCATGCATGAACTGCGTGGAGTTGTTGAACGCCTCGGTCATCGAACCGAACACCACGGCATGCCGGTTGCGGCCGGTTTTCAGGAACTGGGCGATTTCTGCCTCGCTCCAGCGCCCCAGCCCGGTGTTGTGGTCGGCGCGCAGGCTCGGTGCGTACCAGCCGTCGAGCAGGGCGCCGGCCAGGAACGGCTTGCCGCGCTCATCCAGGGCCTTCTCGTTAAACGCCAGGCTGCGTGGGGTATGGCAACTGCCGCAGTGGCCGGGGCCTTGGACGATGTAGGCTCCCCGGTTCCACTGCGCATCCTGCCCGGGCTTGTCGGCGTATGGCGTGGTGGCGGCGAACAGGCCATTCCACAAAGCGATTGGCCAGCGCAGGTTCAATGGCCAGGGTATGTCGCTGGCCAGGTTGGGCTGCTGTACCGGTTGCACGCTGTGCATGAAGAACGCGTATAGCGCCTTTGCATCGTCATCGCTGAGCTTGGCGTAGGACGGGTAAGGCATGGCTGGGTACAGCCGCCGGCCACCGGGCACGACGCCCTGGCGGACGGCACGGTCGAAATCGGCCAGGCTGTAGTTGCCGATACCGCTGTCGCGATCGGGGGTGATATTGGTGGCGTGGATGGCCCCCAGCGGGGTGGCCATTTCCAGCCCGCCAGCGAACGGTTTGCCTTCCGGCAGGCTGTGGCAGGCCACACAGTCGCTGAGCCGGGCCACGTACTCGCCGCGGCTGATCAGCGCAGTGTCGGCGGCAGTGGCTTGTGCATAGGCAAACGGCGAGGCTGGCTCGCGGGTGACATACCAGGCCAGCAGGCCTGCCGCGACCAGGCACGGCAGCACCAGCCAGCCAGCGGTTCTTGCGAAACGACGGGTCATGGGGCGTCCCTTGTGCGGTCAACTGAAGGTATGGCGGCTCAGTGGCAGGCTGCGTACGCGTTGCCCGGTAAGCTGCGCGACCGCATTCGCCACTGCCGGGGCCACGGCGGGTAGCGGTGGCTCGCCGATACCGCCCATCTTCGCCCCGCTTTCGACAATGCGCACATGCACCCGTGCCATGCGCGAAGGCGGCAGGATCGGGTACAGGTCGTAGTTGCGCGCGCGTGGCTTGCCATCCACATACACCGCCTCTTCCACCAGCGTTTGCGACAGGCCCAGGGCGACGGCGCCGTTGACCTGGTGCTCGATGATCGCCGGGTTGACGATGCTGCCAGGGTCGATGGCCTCCCAGATATCGTGCACCTTGACCTGACCGTTCTCGATCGATACCTCGGCGATGACGGCCGCCTCCGAGCCGAATGGTGAGGCCATGGCGACGCCGCGTGCCCGTTTGCTGCCATCCTCGGCGGTGAACGGCCCGCGCTTCCAGCCACCGGACAGCTTCAGCGACCGCGTTCAGCAGGTTGGTCAGGCGCGGGTTGTCGCGCAGCAGGTGCAGGCGTAGCTCGAACGGGTCCTTGCCGCCTTTGTCGGCCAGTTCATCAAGGAACGATTCATAGAAGAAGTCGTTGAGCGAGTTGCCCACCGAACGCCAGTAGCCAAGCATGGCCGGGCCTTTGACGTAGATCTGGGCAATGCGTTTGTTGGCGATGGCGTACGACTTGCCTGACAGCCCCTCTAGTGCCGTCGGGTCGATCTTTTCCCCTTGCTTGCCAGCCAGGGCCTCGGTTGGGCCTTCGGTGGCGCTTACCGCTTCGAGGGCGACTGGCATGCCGTCGGCATCCAGCCCGGCGCGGAACTTCACCACTGCGACCGGGCGCAGCACATCGCGCAGGAATTCTTCTTCACGGCTCCAGATGAGTTTTACCGGCCGGCCAACCGCTTTGGCCAAGGCAATGGCCTGCGGGTAGGGGTTGGCCGAGTCGTACAGGAAGTGGCGGCCAAAGAAGCCGCCCAGCAGCGGCGAGTGCAGGTTGATGTGCGCAGGCTCCAGGCCGGTGCGCTTGGCGATGTCGTCACGGAACATGTCCGGGGCCTGGTTGGGCAGCCAGACGTCCAGGGTGCCGTCCGGGTTGAAGCGGGCGAGGGCGGACGGTGGTTCAAGCTGGGCATGGTTCAGGTACTGGTTGTGGTAGCTGGCTTCGACCTTGGTTTTGGCATTGCTCAGGGCGCCGGCGATATCGCCTTCGTTTTCTTCATCACGGGCCGGGCCCTCGACCGTGGCCAGATGCTCGCGCCAGGCGTCGCTGGAAAAATCGGCCGGCATCGCTCGCACCTTGCTGTCGACGGCCGGCTCTTTCCAGTCCACCTGAATTGCCTCTACCGCACGCTTTGCGTGCCACCAGCGCTCGGCCACCACCGCCACGGCGCCCGGCAGCTGATGCACCGAATGTACGCCTTTCATGGCCTTGACCTGGTCTTCGTTGCGCAGGCTGCCAACCGTCATGCCCAGGCGGGGCGCATGCTGCACAGCGGCGTGGAGCATGCCGTCGACCTTTATGTCGATGCAGTACTGTGCCTTGCCGGTGGATTTGTCGTAAGCATCCAGGCGGCGTACGGGCTTGCCGATCCAGCGAAACTGGCTGGGGTCACGCAGCTTGATGCTGGCGGGGTCGGGTACCGGCAGGTCCATGGCGCGCCCGGCGAGTTCACCGTAGGGGATCGAGCGCCCGGTCGTGGTATGTACTACGTTACCTGGTGTGGTCGAGAGTTCATCGACCGGCACACCCAGCTGTTCGGCGCCCGCCTGCGACAACATGGCCCGGGCAAGGGCACCCAGGCGGCGCATGGTCGGGTAGCTCATGCGCACCGACATGCTGCCACCGGTGATGCGCATGCCGTTTTCCATCACGACATAGGCTTCGCCGGGTGGTGCGCTATCGACCACGAAATTCACGGGGTCGACATCCAGCTCTTCACCCACAATCTGTGCCATGGCGGTGAACGGGCCCTGCCCACCTTCCATGAAGGGGCTGAGCAGGCGCACCGTGCCGTCTGGGCGAATCTCCAGAAACGCTGGCACCTGGGTGCCGCGCTCTGCAGTTGCCGTGGCGGCGGCCTGCACGCGGGCCGAGCCCATGGGCAGGCCGAAACCCAGCACCAGGGCACCGACCGCGGTGCCGGCAAGAAAGCGCCGACGCGACAGGTTGACGGTTTCGCCCAGTTGCAACTTGAGCAGTTCTGCAGGGGTATCGACTGGCGTGTTCATCAGGCCTGTTCCCCTTGGGCCAGGCCATGCACAGCGGCATGGATGGCGTTGTAGGTGCCGCAGCGGCACAGGTTGATCATGGCCGCGTCGATCTGCGCATCACTGGGCTTGGGGGTGTGCTTGAGCAACGCCGTGGCGGCCATGACCTGGCCGGACTGGCAGTAACCACACTGGGCCACCTGGTGTTCGACCCAGGCCGCAACCACTCGCTTGCCGACGGCATCGTCTTCGATTGCCTCAATGGTGGTGACTTCGCGCCCGACCACCCCGGCCACCGGGGTAACGCAGGCGCGCACCACATTGCCGTCCACCAGCACCGAACAGGCGCCGCACTGGGCCAGGCCGCAGCCGTACTTGGTGCCGGTCAGCCCCAGGTCATCGCGGATCACCCACAACAAGGGCGTGTCGGCGTCCGCCTCGACCTGGTAGGTCTTCTGGTTGATGCGTAGTTCCATGGTTCACCTGCCAGTCATCGGTTGCTGTCGCTGTGTTTTTTCTGTGCGGGGAATACGTTGTTCCCCAGAGAAGAAACGCTAGCACAGGGGGATGACCGCTGGTCTGGAGGCGAGGGCAGGTTCAGAGGATCAGGCAAGCAATCCGTTGGAATGCGCAAGCGATGAGGTAAACAGGACTTCCGGGGTGAAAACCCGGATAATGCCGGCCAATTTCGTTTTGCACGCTTAAATCACGGTAATCCCGCATGGAAATCAAGGTCAATTTTCTCGACAATCTCCGTCTCGAAGCCAAGTTCGACGACTTCACGGTGATCGCCGACCAACCGATCCGCTACAAAGGCGATGGTTCGGCCCCAGGCCCGTTCGACTATTTCCTGGCGTCTTCGGCCTTGTGCGCGGCTTACTTCGTCAAGCTGTACTGCCAGGCCCGCGACATCCCCACCGAAAACATCCGCCTGTCGCAGAACAACATCGTCGACCCGGAAAACCGCTACAACCAGATCTTCAAGATCCAGGTTGAACTGCCCGAAGACATTTCCGAGAAGGATCGCCAGGGTATCCTGCGCTCCATCGACCGCTGCACGGTTAAAAAAGTGGTGCAGACCGGCCCCGAATTCGTGATCGAAGTGGTCGACAACCTCGATGCCGATGCCCAAGGCCTGTTGATGCCGGTGGCGGACAGCAGCACCTATATCCCGGGCAAGGACCTGCCGTTGGAGCAGACCATCGCCAACATGTCGGGCATCCTTGCCGGGCTGGGGATGAAGATCGAGATCGCTTCGTGGCGCAACATCGTGCCCAACGTGTGGTCGTTGCACGTACGCGATGCGCAGTCGCCGATGTGCTTCACCAACGGCAAGGGTGCAACCAAGGAAGCGGCACTGGCCTCGGCGCTGGGCGAATTCATCGAACGCCTGAACTGCAACTTCTTCTACAACGACCAGTACTGGGGCGAGGAGCTGGCCAACGCGCCGTTCGTGCACTACCCGAACGAGCAGTGGTTCAAGCCTGGCCCGCGCGACGCGCTGCCGGCCGAGATCCTCGACGAATATTGCCTGGAAATCTACAACCTGGACGGCGAGCTGCGTGGTTCGCACCTGTACGACACCAACTCGGGCAATACAGCGCGCGGTATCTGCTCGCTGCCGTTCGTGCGACAGTCCGACCAGCAGGTGGTGTACTTCCCGTCCAACCTGATCGAAAACCTGTTCCTCAGCAACGGCATGAGCGCAGGCAACACCCTGGCCGAGGCGCAAGTGCAATGCCTGTCGGAAATCTTCGAGCGGGCCGTGAAGCGTGAAATCCTCGAAGGCGAGCTGTGCCTGCCGGACGTGCCGCAGGAGGTGCTGGCCAAGTACCCGGCAATCGTCGCCGGTATCCAGGGCCTGGAAGAGCAGGGCTTCCCGGTACTGGTCAAGGATGCCTCGCTGGGGGGTGAGTTCCCGGTCATGTGCGTGACCTTGATGAACCCGCGCACCGGTGGTGTGTTCGCCTCGTTCGGCGCCCACCCGAGCCTTGAAGTGGCGCTGGAACGCAGCCTCACCGAACTGCTGCAGGGCCGCAGCTTCGAAGGCCTGAACGACCTGCCACAGCCGACCTTCGAAAGCCATGCGCTGACCGAGCCGAACAATTTCGTCGAGCACTTCATCGACTCCAGCGGTGTTGTGTCGTGGCGCTTCTTCAGCGCCAAGGCCGACTTCGAGTTCGTCGAGTGGGACTTCTCCGGCCACGGTGAGGACTCCAACGTGCAGGAGGCTGCAACCCTGTTCGGCATCCTCGAAGATTTGGGCAAGGAAGTGTACATGGCGGTGTACGACAACCTCGGCGCCACGGCTTGCCGCATCCTGGTGCCGGGTTATTCGGAAATCTACCCGGTCGAGGACCTGATCTGGGACAACACTAACCGCGCCCTGTCGTTCCGCGCCGATATCCTCAACCTGCACAGCCTCGAAAGCCGCCCCCTCAAGCTGCTGCTCAAGCGCCTGGACAACTGCGATGTGGATGACTACACCACCATCACCACGCTGATTGGTGTGGAATTTGACGAGAACACGGTGTGGGGCCAGTTGACCATTCTGGAGCTGAAGCTGCTGATCTGCCTGGCGGTGCAGCGCTTCGAGGATGCCAAGGAGCTGGTCGAAGCGTTCCTGCAGTTCAACGACAACACCGTCGAGCGCGGGCTGTTCTACCAGGCGCTGAACGTGGTGTTGGAAGTGCAACTGGATGACGAACTGGAGATGGACGATTACGAAGCCAACTTCCGCCGCATGTTCGGCAATGCGCGCATGGACGCAGTACTGGGTTCGCTGGACGGCAGCGTGCGCTTCCATGGCCTGACCCCGACCAGCATGAAGCTCGAAGGCCTCGATCGCCACCTGCGCCTGATCGACAGCTACAAGAAGCTGCACGCAGCCCGGGCCAAATTCGCCTGATAGCGGCTGTCCCACTCGTTCTTTGTGCTGGCAAAATCTAAGCGTTTGCGCGATCACTGCGGGAGCGGGCGCGTCGAACCGCCGCGAACACCGGCGAAGCCGGTGCCATCCACCGCGCAGGATTCTTCGCGCGCATGCCCGCTCCCACAGGGACAGCGTAGGCTTCAGGCTTATGCAGTACCTGCGGGAGCAACTGCCTTGTTCAATTTCTAGAATCTAGCGCGTCACTTGTGGGAGCTGGCTTGCAGGCGATTGGGCCAGCAGCCCTCATGTAGCACTTTGATCTTGGCGCTATCCCCGCCGCATCGGCCTGGCCAATTGGACCCCGCAAGGCTTCGTCGGGCAGATGTTCAAAGATCTAGGGCGGCATGTGCCGCCCCCCGTGCCTTGCCGTCTTCGCGCTGGGGCGATGAAGAGCACTTGCGCATGATGTTCGATGGGGCGCTTGTAGAACTGAAAGTCAGCCGTCAGCAGTTCAACTTCCGCTATCGCTCGGCGGCACATTTCATCGAGGTGTTCCGCACCTGGTATGGGCCTGTGCACAAGGCGTTTACCTCGTTGGAGCCGGAGGCGGCCAGTGCGCTGGAACGGGAGCTGACCCAGTTGCTGGAGGAGAACAACTCGCCGGCCCTTCGTCATTGGTGGTACCGGGTTAATACCTTGAGGTGGTAGTCATTCGGGGCTAGCAGGCGCTCTTTCCAGTGCCTCCGCGGGCGGAGGTGCTGCACGGACATTGAAAAGCTTGCAGACGAAGTACCAAGCGATGGCGACCGTAAGGTTGTAAGGGAACAGCACGGCCCAGAACGGCAGTTGCCAGTTCTTCTTGCCCTGCATTTCACCGGGCTCGCCGGTACGCCAGGGGGCATAGTGGCGCCAGGCTTCAGCCGGGGTCAGGCAGATGGCGTGCAGTGGCTTGTGCCACCAATTGGGTTCCCCAGGTGGGGGAGTTTGTCCGGGCCGTGGGCCATGAAGTGGCGCAGGTATTCCCAGACTTCGGCGACGTGCTTAACGCCGGGTTCGGTGGGGTCGTTGCTGTCGACCCAGAGGCAGTCTTTTTGGTGGAGGCTGCCGTCTTGGCGGCGAGGGGCGAAGGCGAGGGCGTAGCTGGTGCTGAAAGACGATCCACCAAACTCAACACGCTTGAAAATACCCCCACCCATATTGTTCCAATCAAAAATCAATATCTTGCTCAGTCGTTGATAGTAAATCTTTCGTGTCGAGCGGTTGAGGTAGATGTTAGGGAAGGTCTGAAAAAGACTTCCTGAATCTGGTGAAATACGCCGATCCCGCCAGCCGAGTTTTTCCATGAAGCAGATGACCTTCGCCGACGCCGAGTACGCCGGCAAGCGCAAGCAGACCCGTAAGGAATTGTTCCTGATCGAGATGGATCAGGTGGTGCCGTGGAAGGGATTGATTGCCCTGATCGAGCCACACTACCCAAAGGGTGAAGGTGGTCGTCCAGCCTATCCGCTGATGGCCATGTTACGTATCCATCTGATGCAGAACTGGTTCGGCTACAGCGACCCGGCCATGGAAGAAGCGCTCTACGAGACGACCATCCTGCGTCAGTTCGCCGGGCTGAGCCTCGAGCGTATTCCCGACGAAACCACCATCCTCAAGTTCCGTCGCTTGCTGGAGAAACATGAGCTGGCAGCCGGCATCCTCGGCGTAATCAATGGCTACCTGGGGGATCGCGGCCTGTCGCTGCGCCAGGGCACTATCGTCGATGCCACACTGATCCACGCGCCCAGCTCGACCAAGAACCAGGACGGCAAGCGCGACCCGGAAATGCACCAGAGCAAGAAAGGGAACCAGTATTACTTTGGCATGAAGGCGCACATCGGCGTGGATGATGAGTCGGGGCTGGTACACAGCGTGGTAGGCACGGCAGCCAACGTGGCGGATATCACCCAGGTCGACAAACTGCTGCACGGTGACGAGAACGTCGTCTGCGCCGATGCCGGCTACACCGGCGTCGAAAAGCGCCCCGAACATGCTGGCCGCGAAGTGATCTGGCAGGTCGCAGCACGCCGCAGCACCTACAAGAAGCTCGATAAACGCAGCGCCCTGTACAAAGCCAAGCGCAAGATCGAGAAGGCCAAGGCACAAGTGCGAGCGAAGGTCGAGCACCCGTTTCGAGTGATCAAGCGCCAGTTCGGTTACGTGAAGGTGCGCTTCCGTGGCCTGGCCAAGAACACCGCTCAGCTGGTGACGCTGTTCGCGCTGTCGAACCTATGGATGGCGCGCCGACATTTGCTGACTACCGCAGGAAAGGTGCACCTGTAATGCGGAAAATGGCTGCTGCGAGGTGCTCGCGGCGGCCAAAAACGGAGAACTGAGCGGGTTACCTGGTCGAATTTGATCGACGGCCCGCTTTCAAAAGCAGCGAGGGCTGAAGTCGACCGGAAATACAGGGCTACTTCAGACCTTCCTTAGATAAACCCTTTATGAGAAATATCCGGTAGATGAGGAAGGGGAGGAATATGAAAGGGGTGAGTGCGAACCCGATAGTAAGTATTGGATCAAATGTGTGTGGATTCCAGGCGTCACTTGAGAAAAAAGAGGAAGGATAGATGCCGATCATTACTATCAGGATCGATGCGCAGTACAGTTTTGCCATGAAAACAGAATCTGTTACCCAGGGGTTTCTTAAGCATAAGTTGTTTTTACATGATTTTAATAGTTGCCCGCCAATAGCGGGTTTATGTCCTGAATCTGACGTTGAATTGAATATCCAGATGGTTGCCATGGTCAGCGTTCCAGACGAAAAGTTGCTAGGATCTCTTTGTCTTCGTCCAACCCTTGATTGGCGCTGTAAGCTAGATGCAGTGAGATATGATTTTGGTTAGCTAGTGTGTTCTCGAAATGCAGAACTAAGCCAGCACCTACGATGTGACCGGATGGGGCGATTGGAAAAACGTCCATTCCTTGGTCGTCACGGAGGGCGCTCAAGCTTCCTGACCACTCGCTTACCCCAAGCACAAAGCCAGGCAGCAGCACGGTGAACTCAACGGTTGCTTGAGGTATGGCTACTTCGTTATGGGTGATAGCTGTCCAGTTGGGCGGGGACCAGTGCTTGTTTTTATGCCACCGGATGGGGATGCATGCGCTACAAGCAGGGGCGGAAGTGGCGCTGCTGACGGAGGCGTTAGTCATGCACGCTTCCTTTTACTCGAATGTGCCGGGCGTTCCTCAAACGCTTCAGGCGGTGGTGACGCGGCGCGAACATTGAACAGGCGGCAGACGCCATACCAGCAGATGGCGACGGTGAGGTTGTAGGGGAACAGTACGGCCCAGAACGGCAGTTGCCAGTTCTTCTTGCCCTGCATTTCACCGGGCTCGCCGGTACGCCAGGGGGCATAGTGGCGCCAGGCTTCAGCCGGGGTCAGGCAGATGGCGTGCAGTGGCTTGTGCCACCAGTTGGGTTCGCCGGGTGGGGGGAGTTTGTCCGGGCCGTGGTCCATGAAATGGCGGAGGTATTCCCAGACTTCGGCGACGTGCTTAACGCCGGGTTCGGTGGGTTCGTTGCTATCGACCCAGAGGCAGTCTTTTTGGTGGAGACTGCCGTCTTCTCGACGGGGGGCGAAGGCGAGGGCGTAACTGGTGCTGAAGGATGAACCGCCGTATTCGGTGCGTTTGAAAAGGCCACCGCCGGTGTTGCTCCACTCAAAGACGAATACTTTACTTAAGCGTTGGTAGTAGATTTTTTGGGTTGAGCGGTTAAAACATATGCTCGATAAGCGCTTTATGAAGTATATTCGATAAGCTAAAAATGGAAGGAAAATGAAGGGCCCAATTACATTGAGGATGATGAAAGTATAGCTAAAGGTGTACGGGTTCCAGGCTTCGCTAGTTAGCAAGTATGGGTGAATAAAAATAATCAGTGCTATGGTCATTGCGCAGTACAGTTTTCCCATGAAAACTGAGTCTGTTACCCATGGGTTTCTCAAGCATAAATTATTGTCGGTTAAGCTTAATAGCTGCCCGGCGATAGCGGGTTTGTGTCCAGAGTCTGATGTTGAATTGAATATCCAGATGGTTGCCATGATCAGCGCCCCAGACGAAAGATTGATTGGGTCTCATGGTCTTCGTCCAGCCCTTGATTGGCGCTGTAAGCGAGATGCAGTGAGACATGATGTTGGTCGGCTAGCGTATTTTCGAAGTGCAGAACTAAGCCGGCGCCTACGACGTGGCCGGTTGGGGCGATTGGGAAAACGTCCATTCCTTGGTCGTCACGGAGGGCGCTCAAGCTTCCTGACCATTCGCTTACCCCAAGCACAAAGCCAGGCAGCAGCACGGTGAACTCAACGGTCGGTTGAGGTGCGGTTACTTCGTTATGGGTGATAGCTGTCCAGTTGGGCGGGGACCAGTGATTATTCTGATGCCATCGGGTGTCGACTTTAGTGATGCCAAGTGACAGGGCCTGTTCGGCGGACAGTAGTTTGGGTCCATAATGCTCGTTGTGCCAAGCTTTGATTTCCGCATGCAACGATGGGAATGCAGGTAGTTTTTCACCATGGTCCAAGGTTATTTCGGGACGGGCTTCTCCATCGTTAATGCGATTGCCGAAGATACTGCGTGCTGCCCACAACTCAATTGGGCTGTGAAGGTGCTCATGTGCCTTGGCGTGTAGGTAGAGGCCTCCTGCAATGATGGCGACTCCTACGAGGACAAGGGCAGCGGCGGCCCATCCGGCAAAGGGTACTAATGTAGTCGCGCCCGCAACGGCAAGTCCCGCCTCAAGGACGACAGCGGAACCAACAGCCATGGTAAAGCCACCAGTCAAAGTGTAATCGGCAGTCGCTTGATTGCCGTACGCTCTCTGACGCCTTGCTTTGAAGATATCAGAAACCAAGCTAAATATTATTGCGGGATATCCGGCTAAACGCGCAAACAAATTACTGCTTAAGAAATTTATGACCCCATTACCAAAGGCCATCCCTGGTGCTGTCGAACTTAACCTCAGCATCACGGCCTTCTGCATTGCCCGCACGCTGACCATTGTTGCAGCCGCCGCGCCGATCACCCCGAAAATCGATGAAGCAAAGCCCAAGGTGTATTCCGGTGCATCGTTCTTTTGCAGGCTGTTATAGGCCGTCTTCAGCGATAAGATGTTGAACCACAGCATCCCCGCGTTCAAACCGCCGCCACCGCCCGAGGTGAGCAACCCGAGGAAGTTCGGTTTCGCTCGCGCAGTGGTGGTCAGCTCTATAGATACTGTCCGGTTTCCCGAAATGCGCAGTTGTTTCATCTCTTCAACCTGCGCCATGCCATTCTTCAGGTACTTCTCCACCTCCTGGCTAAATGGATTGTCCGTGATGGCCTGTTCGGTGATCCGGTAGCGCGCCGCCAATAGCCCCAGCGCTTTCTCGGCATTGGCCTCACGCGCTGCCAACAGCACCTGCTGACGCAAACCATGACTGGCATCCCAGCGGGTTTGCCCACGCAGGCGCTTGAGCACCACGGTATTGACTGCCTGGGCGGTGAGGTCGGTGATGTCGGCCATGGCCGGGAAGCGACCCACCAATCCTTCAATCACGTTGTCGCTGGCGCCGAACAGGCTGCCGATCGAATCCGCTTTGTCCCTGAACGGGTTGAACGGTGCCAAGGCGGTGTACAGCGGGCTGTCGTGCTGGTCCAACCATTGCTCCAGGCGTTTGAAGCGTCGGTCCTGCTCTTCGGTGCCGGCTGCTGGCTGGCTCATCGGGTGAATCAGCAAGGCCAGCGAGATTTCCAGGCCGCGGGCGGAGGTGCGTTCGTCGCGGTCGTAACAGGCCAGGGCGGCGGCCAGGCTGTAGGGGTTGTCGATATGTTGCGATTCGGCAGTGGCCAGCCAGGCGTCATGATCGTTGCTGGCTTGCAAGGCCAGGTTGCGCAGGGCTGCAATACGCCGTTCCAGTGTATGCGCTCCATAGACCCCATATTCAACTGACCTCTCCGTATCCCGGATGCTGGGCTCCCTATTTTCCCGTGGAGTTCCGTCATGATGCGTCCCGACGCCAAAGTGCAGAAGGTCTATCTCTACCCAAAGCCCGTCGACTTCCGCAAATCCATCAATGGACTGGCCGCGCTGGTCGAGCTGGACATCAAGGTGGAGGTGTTCAACCCGGTGCTGTTCGTGTTCCTCAATCGCACGCGCAGCCAGGTCAAGATTCTCTACTGGGAGCGCAATGGCTTCTGCCTGTGGCTCAAGCGACTGGAAGCCGAGCGTTTCAAGACCAAACCCGATGCCGGTGACGAAGCCATCGAACTGACGGTCGACGAACTGAACTGGCTGCTCGACGGTATCGACCTGTGGCGTAACCGTCCGCATCAGGTTCTGACGCCGCGTTACGTGGCCTGAGCCGGTATAATCCGGCGCCATGAAATTTGGCGCCGACAACCTTCCCGACGATCCCGTCCTGCTCAAGGCTCTGATTCTGCAGTTGCAGGAAGAGAACGCCTTGCTGCGCCACAAGCTGTTCTCGCCCAAGTCCGAGCGCAGCCCTGAAGACGCCGACTCGCCGCAGTTGGCCATGTTCAACGAGGTCGAAGAGCTGATCGAAGCGGCCGCTGCGCCAAGCGAAGCCGAAGCCGAAGCCAAAGAAGTCGTTGCGCCGGTCAAGCGCCGTGGCAAACGCAAGCCGCTGCCGGCCAACCTGCCGCGTATGGAGGTCATCCATGAGCTGCCCGAGCACGAGCGCACCTGCGCCTGCGGTTCCTGCAAGCAGGTGATCGGCGAGGAGACCAGCGAGCAGCTGGAGATCATCCCGATGCAGGTGCGGGTCATCCGCCACATCCGCAAGACCTATGCCTGCAAGGCCTGTGAAACCGCGCCGGTCACCGCCGATAAACCGGCACAACTGATCGAGAAGAGCCTGGCCAGCCCCAGCGTGCTGGCGATGCTGCTGACCACCAAGTACGCCGACGGCATTCCGCTGTACCGCTTCGAAAAGATGCTCAGCCGCCACGGCGTCGACATCCCACGGCAGACCCTGGCGCGTTGGGTGATCCAAAGTGGCGAGCAACTGCAACCGCTGCTCAACCTGATGCGCGACAAGCTGCTGGACTACCCCGTGCTGCACTGCGACGAAACGCGCTTGCAGGTGCTGCATGAACCGGGGCGCGACCCCTCGGCACAATCCTGGATGTGGGTGCAAAGCGGTGGGC
Organism: Pseudomonas sp. MM223; assembly: GCA_947090765.1. Taxonomy (NCBI): domain Bacteria; kingdom Pseudomonadati; phylum Pseudomonadota; class Gammaproteobacteria; order Pseudomonadales; family Pseudomonadaceae; genus Pseudomonas; species Pseudomonas sp. MM223. The sequence goes on from OX352322.1 coordinate 2,837,122, forward strand.
CGCCGGACAAGCCGGTGATCCTTTTCGACTACACAGCCAGCCGCGCGCAGGAGGTGCCGCTACGCCTGCTCGATGGCTACCGCGGCTACCTGATGACCGACGACTACGCCGGCTACAACGCCGTGGCTGCACGCGACGGCATCGAACGCCTGGGCTGCTGGGCGCATGCGCGACGCAAGTTCGTCGAAGCCCAAAAGGTGCAGCCCAAGGGCAAGACTGGGCGTGCCGACGTGGCGCTGAGCCTGATCAACAAGCTCTACGGCATCGAGCGTGACCTGAAGGACGCTGACCATAGCGAACGCCTCGACGTCCGCCAGCAACGCAGCCAGCCCCTGATCGACCAACTCAAGGCCTGGCTGGACAAAACCCAGCCGCAGGTCGCTGGGCAGACGGCCCTGGGCAAGGCGGTAAACTACTTGGCCAGAAACTGGAGCAGGCTGGTGCGCTACATCGAAGGCGGGCATCTACCGATCGACAACAACCGCGCCGAGAACGCCATCCGTCCCTTCGTCATCGGCCGCAAGAACTGGCTGTTCAGCGACACGCCGAAAGGCGCTACCGCCAGCGCGCAGATCTACAGCCTGATCGAAACTGCCAAAGCCAACGGGCAAGAGCCTTACGCCTGGTTGCGCCACATCCTTGAACGCCTGCCGACTGCCAGTAGCGTCGAGGATTACGAAGCGCTGCTGCCGTGGAACAGCTCGCCAGCTTCTGCCTCTGCTTCCTGAAAAAACCCGTCCGCCAGGACGGGGTTTATGGAGCGGTTACGTTCCAGTTCATCGCGTTCGGCGAGGAAGCGCCGGTATTTGGCGGTGTCGAGGCGCTTGGCCAAACGCGCGCCGTTGGGGGAATAATCTTTATGGGTGAGGGCCTGGAAATGTGACTCGGCCGCAGACAGGGCCGGCCCACGCCGCTCTGTGCCAAGCCTGAACGCGGCCAGCTCCGGTGAAGGTGCATCGGCCGGGTACAGGCTTTCCAGCGTCTTGTTCAGCAGCATGCCCACCAGGTTGCGATGGTGGAAATCGCGGCTTTGCACGCTCAGTTGCTCGGCATCCAGGCGGTAGCACGCGGGCACGCGTTCCTGCTCGGGAGGTTGCGCGGGTTTTGTGTGTGCCAGTTGCTCGGCGGGCATCAGGTCGCGCATTTGATGCTGGTAGGCCGAGGCCGACAGGCTCAGGTCCAGGGCCATGCCTTCGGCGTCGGCAAGTGCGACCACCACCGGCACTTTCGGCTGGGTCCAGGGGTAGTGATGCGCTACGGCGACGAGGTTGCCGATAGGCAAGGTCTCGGTGACAGGGTCGCTGCTCCAGGTCAGCGGCATGCGCCGCTCGGTTGGCTTGAAGTCTTCGACCCAGGTTTGCAGGGCACTGACCGGCAACACATGGGGCTGGGTGGACGGCGCCTGGTTGCCGGCGATCAGTTCGGCCATGTCCAGCTGGCGCATGTGCCGTTTGCGCAGGGCTGACGAACCGGTGATGCGGGCGGTCACGGCGTTGGTCCACAGGTGCGGGCTGTAGCCGATCCACACTTCCTTGGCGGTATCGGGGCAGGTATCGGCCCACACCCAGCCCATGGCCCGGCTGGAGAGGTAGCGCTCGCGCAGGTGGTAGTTCTCCAGCCCTTTGTAACGCAGTTCCTTGTACAGGCCCGCGCCAACGTACTCATGAATGACCAGCTTTTCGCCCATCGGGCCTTTCATGAACACGTAGATATAGCCCGGGCGCAACGCGCGCAGGGTGTAGGCAGAGTGTTGCAGCGGGGCGAAGCCTTGTTCCAGGTTGAAACCGGCATCGGCATAGCGGCAGACGGGCGTGTCACCGGTGCGTGGCACGATGGCATAGCGCACTGGCAGGATGGGGATGCGTGCGCTACACGCAGGACCGGATGTGGCGCTGCTGACGGAAGCATTGCTCATGCGAGTTCCTTGCTCAGAGAGCTGTCTTTTCAGACCAAACGCGTAGAACGGCCTGTTCCAGTGCAAATAAAGACTGGAAGGGAGTTGGCTGATGCTTATGCTGTAGGAAAAATCTTACTTGTTTTAGAGGATGAAGAAATGATCGGCTTGTTAAAACTCAGGCAAAAGACAATGCCTCGATTTCTCCTTCTTGGTCGAGGCTGAAAGTGTAATATTTTATTTGAGTGTTTTTCGTATTTTGTGAGTGTGGTTTTGTAAGTGGAAAGTTTGGTCTTTGCTGTAGGAGTTGTCTTACGTATTAAACTTTCTATAAACGTTTAGTTCTTGCACTTGGCCATCACTACTTGGCAAGTCTTGGGTGATCCTCCCGAGCGGCCGGCATAGCGTATGCAATTGTTCATGGACTTCTTACGGGCAATGCTCAGGGTATCGCCCCAGGCCAGGCCGCCTTCGCCGGTCGTGGGCACCGCTTTGGCGAAGCAATTGGAGCCTGTAGCAGGCGTGGCATAGCGGGCCTTGCCGGATTTGCTGGAGCAGCTAGCGGTGAGCGCCAGGCTGAGGGCGAGCAGGGTGGTCAGCGCCCAGGACGCCGATGGGCGAATCTGTTGTCTGCTCATGGTTGTCTCCGTGGTAGCAGTGGGACGCTACAGCTTCAGGCAGTGGGTGGCATCGGCTTTTCTGGTGTTCGCGGCGGTTCGACGCTTCGATACCCCTTCCCACATGTATTGCGCCAGCCGTGCAGCTAATCCCTTGCAGGATATTTCATTCCAGCAAAGCGGTGAACTATCGCGTCGTGAAGGGGCTCCTTTGCTAAGCGCGCCCTGCGCTCATCTGATGGCACAAGCCCATCAGCCTTTGGGTCACTGAATGAAAAGGAGGCACCGTGACCACAACTGATCAAACCCTCTACCGTTGCACGCCCAGCCCGTTGCACGCCCTGCTGCTGGCGGGCAGTGTGCCGTTGTTCCTTGGCGCATTGCTGAGCGACATCGCCTATTTCAACAGCTACCAGGTGCAGTGGAGTAACTTCGCCGCCTGGCTGATCGCGGGTGCCTTGGTATTCTGCGGGCTGGCGCTGTTGTTCGCGCTGGCCAACCTGGTCCGCGCCGAACGCAAGGGCGGGCGCGCCACGCTGTACTTCGTGCTGCTGTTGGTGACCTGGGTGCTTGGGCTGATCAATGCGTTCGAGCACGCCAAGGATGCCTGGGCGGTGATGCCGTCGGGGCTGGTGCTATCAGTGATCGTGACTGTGCTCGCAGTGGTGGCTGCCTGGACTGGCTTGAGCAACCTGCGTTCGGGAGGTGCGGCATGAAGCCTTTGCATGCATTGGGCTTGTTGAGCATGGCGCTGCTGACTGCCTGCGGTGGCAACGGCGAGCCGACCCAGGCCCATGGCCCGGACCCGAAGTTGCCCGCGCCGCAGCGCGGTTTGCTGCCGAGCATGAAGATTGCGCAGCCGGTTGCATGGGGCGAGCAGAAACCGACCGTGCCAGAGGGCTTCAACGTCACGGCCATTGCCACCGACCTCAAGATTCCGCGCCAGAGCCTGGTGTTGCCCAATGGCGACATTATTGTGGCCGAGGGCAGGGGTGGCAGTGCGGCCAAACTCAAGCCCAAGGATGTGATCGCCAGCCAGATCAAGGCCAAGGGCAATACGCAGGTCAAGGGTGGTAACCGCCTGACCTTGTTGCGCGATGCCGACGGCGATGGCACCTACGAGGTACAGACCGTGTTCGCGGAAAACCTCAACGCACCGTATGGCCTGGCCTTTGCCAACGGCAAGCTGTATGTGGCCAACCAGGATGCGCTGGTGCGCTTTGACTACAAGGACGGCCAGACCCAGGCCGACGGCCCGCCAACCAAGGTCACCGACCTGCCGGCCGAGATCAACCACCATTGGACCAAGGCGCTGACGGTCAGCCCGGATGGTCGCTACCTGTATGTGGGGATTGGCTCGAACAGCAACATCACCGAGCGCGGCCTGGAGGTGGAGATTGATCGGGCGATGGTCTGGCAGGTCGATGCCGAAACCGGCGCGCACCGGCCCTACGCCACCGGCTTGCGCAACCCGACGGCATTGACCATTCAGCCGCAGACCGGGCAGCTGTGGACGGTGGTCAACGAGCGCGATGAACTGGGCCCCGACCTGGTACCGGACTACCTCACTTCGGTGCGTGAGGGCGGCTTTTATGGTTGGCCTTACAGCTATTGGGGGCAGAACGTGGATGAGCGGGTGCGGCCGCAGAACCCGGACAAGGTAGCCGCGGCAATCAAGCCGGACTACAGCCTGGGTTCGCATGTGGCTGCATTGGGTGTCGATTTCTCGATCCCGGCCATGGGCGAGCGCTTTGCCGACGGAGTGTTCGTGGGCGAACACGGCAGCTGGAACCGGCCCGATCCGGTTGGCTATAAAGTGGTTTTCGTGCCGTTCAGCAATGGCAGGCCGGCAGGGGAGCCCATCGACTTTGCCACGGGATTTCGCGGTGAGGATGGCAAGACCCGTGGGCGGCCGGTGGGGGTGACCGTGGACCCGCGTGGGGCGTTGATCATTGCCGATGATTTGGCGAATACGGTGTGGCGGGTGACGCGTAACCGTTGATTAGCGTGCTGGCCCAAGCCCGCTCCCGTGCGAGGGCAGCTGTCTTGCACCATCACTCAGGCTACCGCACCCCCTTGTAGGAGCAGTCTTGTGCTGCGAAGAGGCCGGTAAGGCGCAAGATTACCGTCGGCTGTAATGGCCTCTTCGCAGCACAAGGCTGCTCCTACAGGGCTAGGTGACACAGTGCAGGCCCGCTCCTGCATCAGGCATCAGAAGCGGTAGTTGAAGCTGGCTTCCAGCGTACGCGGTGCACCCGGGGTAACCAGGTCCACCGAGCCGTGCGCAGACGCATAGTAGTCACGGTCGAACACGTTCTTCAGGCGCAGCGCGGCATCCCACTGCGGCACGCTGTACAGCAGCGCTGCGTCGAACGTGGTGTAGCCCGGCATCACCACCACGTTGTCGAGCGCGGTGTAGCGCTCGTCGACGTAGTTGGCGCCGGCGGCCACGCGCCATTGCGGGGTCAGTGTACGTACCAGCCAGACGTTGGCGCTGTTACGCGGCGTCAGGGTCGGGGTCTGGCCTTCGTTGGCCACGCCGTTGGTCTTGCTGTTGGACTTGGTGATCTCTGCATCCAGGTAGGCGTAGCCGGCGTAGATCTGCCACTTGTCCGTGAGCTGCCCGCTGACGGTGGCCTCGAAACCATCGGTGCGTTGTTCGCCGGCCAGCACGGTCAGGTTGGGGTTGGCCGGGTCGGCGGTCTTCATGTTGGTGCGTTCCAGCCGGAACACCGCTGCGGTCAGTGACAGGCGGCTTTCGAGCAGGTCCCACTTGGCGCCGATTTCGTAGTTGGTGGTTTCTTCCGGCTCCAGGTGCTGGTTGGTCGGGCTGACCGCGAACACTTCCCCTGAAGGCTGGTAGCTGCGGCTGACCGATACGTAGTAGGACTGGATCGCATCCGGCTGGTAGACCAGGCCGGCGCGTGGGCTCCAGGTCTTGTCGGTACGGTCGAGGTCGACGTTCTGCACGCGGTCGTCGTCATACTCCTGGCCAAAGATGTCATAGCGCACGCCCACCAGGGCCTTCCAGTGCTCGTTCAGCTCGATCATGTCCTGCAGGTACAGGCCGGTGGTCTGCTGGAAGTTGGTGCCCTTGGACGACAGGTTGGCGGCATGCTCCGGCACCGGCACCAGGGCGTCGCGGTAAACCGGCACCTGGGCCACGTTGTTCTGGCTCAGCACGCGCTGGTACTTGTCCTGAAAGCCCACCTCAAAGCCATACAGCAGGTTGTGCTGCATGCCGGCCAGTTGTGCCTGTTGTTTGAGCTCGGTCTGGTTGAACACGCCGTACTCGTCGCGGGCCACGTTGCCGCGGTTGAGTTTGACCAGCAGTTCGCCGTTGGGGGCGGTGACGAAGCGCGTCGGGCTGCTGTCGGCCAAGGTGTTGTTGAGGTCCAGGTCGTAGCGGTAGTAGCGGCTGGTGTTGGTCAGGGTAAGGCTGTCGTTGATGCGGTAGTCCAGGCTTGCGGTCAACGAGAACACTTCGCTGCGGGCGTAGTCCTGGTCGGCATCGCCAGAGCCGAAGCGTTTGTCGCGGTCCACGTCCACCGGGCGGTTGCCCAGCGCCGGGATGCCGAAGTCGATCAGGCGTTTGTCGTACAGATAGGTGGCGCCCAGGTTCAGCTCCAGGTCGTCGGACAGGCGGAAGTAAGCCGACGGCGCAATGGCCTTGCGGTCGATGTAGCCATCGTCGCGGAAGGTGTCGCTGTCTTCAAAGGCGCCGGTCACGCGGTAGGCCTGGTTGCTTTGCGGGTCGGCCCAGCCGGTGTCGAACTGGGTACGGCGCTTGCCTTCGCTGTCGAAGCTCATGCCGACTTCGCGCTTGGGCGTAAAGCTTGGCTTCTTGCTGATGCTGTTGATCAGGCCGCCGGAAGAACCGCGGCCATACAGCACGGCAGCCGGGCCCTTGATGACTTCGACGCGCTCGATGTTGGACAAGTCGCGAAAGTACAGGGCGTCGTCGCGCACGCCGTCGATGTACATGTCACCAATGGCGCTGAAGCCGCGAATGGTCACCTGGTCGCGCTGGCCGTCGCCGTTGGACAGGCCAATGCCGGGCACGTTCTTCAGCACGTCTTCCATGGACTGCGCACCCTGGTCCTTGATCACGCTTTCGGGCACGACGTTGACGGTTTGCGGGATATCGCGCAGCGGCGCGTCAATCTTCATGGCGCTGCGGCTTTCACTGGCCTTGTAGCTTTGTTGCTCGTAGGCGCTGGTGACGGCGGTGGCAGGCAGGGCAAGGCTACCCTGTGTATCGGTTGGAACGGCAGCTTGAACAACAGGCACAACGAGCAGGCCCAGCATGGAAATGGATGCTGGGGCAACAGACCTTTTTGCCATTACAGGTGACTCTTTGTTGTTTTGGAAGGTCACGAATAGTAATGATTTGTAAATGTAAATCAAGTGTAAAGAATTCGCATTTGCTATTACAAGGCTGTGGCGGGCGAGGTAGAGACGAAATGCGTCGCAGCGGGTGTGGGCCGGCAGGGTGGCGGGTAAGGTCTATGCTTGTGAGCGCGTGAACATTTCGCGCTCCTATCCGGTCTTGATCACATGGAAGCAGGCCTATGAACCCGATTCGCTCTCTCGCTCGTGCTGTTGCCCTGGCCACGCTGGCATCCGCCGCCAGCTTCACGGTGCACGCTGCCGACATCCCGATTGCCAGCGAGGCACTGGAAAGTCATGTCACCACCCAGGTCACAGCCATTGACCTGGCCAACCGCCAGGTCACGGTGAAAGGCCCTGATAACAAGAAGGATGTGACGCTCCAGCTCACCGAAAAGGCCAAGGCCCTGCCTAACCTGAAGGTTGGGGACAAGGTCGATATCTTCGTTACCCGTGCCGTGGCTTATGTGCTCAACACCGATGTGGGTGGGGCGCCGAAGGCCAGCGAGGAGTCCGGGACCATTCGCGCCACTGCGCAAAACCCCAACCCGGGTGGCGAGGCGTTCCGCCAGGTCCGGGTCACCTCGCAGATCAAGAAGATCGACCTCAAGAAGCATGAAGTGAGCCTGCTGCCGCCGGAGGGCAAGTTGCAGGTAGTCAAGGTCGAAAACCCGGACTTGCAGGCACGCATGAAGAATCTCAAGGTCGGCCAGACGGTCGATGCGATCTTTACTGAAGTGTTGCGCGTCGAAACTTCGCGCTGACACCCCCTTTATCGGGGCAGGCTGCGGGTTGCCCGCGTGTGGATCCGCCGTGAGGCCTTGCACGACGGCGGATACCGTTCGAACACTTGGACAACCCAGTCGGGCCGGGTTTTGCTGGCATCGTTGAGCCAGTTGGCAACCGAGTCCTGGGCATACTTGTTGGCTTCGGCCAGGCGGGGTACCAACAAGGGCTCGGCCACTTCCGGTGCTTGCTTGAGTGTGGCGATGTGTTCGCACCACACACCACGGGGGCGCAGTACCTCGATGCAGAAACGGCGTACCAGTGGGTCGGAGTCGCCGGCATGTTGGCTGAGCAGCGCAAGGGCACGTTCCAGCTCGCAGCTGAGGCGGGGCCGCAGCGCCATCCAGGCCCATTCGCGCACGCCAAAATGCTCATCGCGGGCAAAGCGCAACTGGGCCAGCAGTGCGGGCTCCAGTGCCTGCGTATGTGACAGGTAGGCCTGGGCAAAGGCTGCCCAGCTGCGCACGGTATCGGAAACATGCAAGCTGCACTGCTCGAATACTTGCTCGCGTATCGGTGTAGCGGCCTGTTCCAGCCATTGCCCCAGGGCCAGGCCAATGGCTGCGATCCTCTTCGACAGGCCTAGCGCTGTTGCTGCTTCAGCACAGGCGGCCAACTGTTCGACCAGTGTGGCTGGCAGCAGGTTGGCCAATGAGCCGACCAGGGTTGCCTGGTTGACTGCCAGGCATTCGGCGAGGTTGCGGGTTGGCAACTGGCCGTGATCAATCAGGGTTTTGCGCTCATCAGTCATCGAATGTGTTCCATCACATGAGATTTTGGTTTGCTTGCTGCTGCGCCCCCTGCCTGCATGGCCCCTGGGGTGTTGCGGCGGCACGGTATCCTAGCTCAATGTGCCGGAAGCGTAATCGTATATGCGCTTGGCGAATAATGTGTGTGCGTGATTTCGATTTCCATAAATGGAAAGAATTTTTGATCATTGCCTGAACATATTCAGCAATGAGGGCTGCCATGTTCAGTAAAACCCTGTGCCTTCTGGTGCTTCCCTTTGCCTTGGCGTTGCTTGCCGGGGCAGTGCTGCCGTTCCAGGCGGCAGGTAATGCCGCGGTTGGCCGTGCCCTGGGGCATTGGTTGTGGGGGGCATTCACTTCGTTGACGGTGAGTTCGCTGGTGGTAATCGCCGCACTGTTGATTCTAAGGGTGCCGGTACCAGACCTGGGCAAGGCCCTGCTGGGGCCATGGTGGCTGTGGATTGGCGGTGTGCTGGGGGCAATGTATGTGGCTGGTGCTGCGGCGCTTACGCCCAAGCTGGGTGCGGCGGGGTTCCTGGTGCTGGTGGTGGCGGGGCAGATCATCACGGCAGTGCTTGCCGACCACTTTGGGGTAATGGGGCTGGGTGGCAAGCCGCTGAACTTTGCCAGGGTGGCAGGCGTCGCGTTGATCCTGTGTGGCGTGCTGTTGGTGCAAGGTACCTGGGCGTCGGCGCCCGCGACCAGTGCAATCACCGCTGTGAAACAGCCAGAACGCTGATCAGCGCACCGGTTGGCTGCAGGCCCAAACGGTTTCGCGCAGCCAGCGGTGCCCGGGGTCGTTGTCCTTGCGGCTGTGCCAGGCCTGCAGGTAGTCGAACGAGGGGATGGCCAATGGCGGCGTGAACTGGCGCAGTGCCTTGTGTTGGCGCAAGGAGCCGACTGCGCGGCTGGCTACCGTCAGGATCAGGTCGGTGCCGGCGAGTACCTCTACTGCCGCGCTCCAGTGCGGCAAGGCCAAGGCAATACGGCGGCGCAGGCCCTGGGCGGCCAGCGCACGCTCGATCTCATCGAAGGCATCCGGGCGCATGGCCATCAATACATGCGGGCGTGCCAGCCAGTCTTTCAGGGTAAGGCCGCCGCTGGCGGGCAGCACCTGGCGATCGGCAACGCTGATGAAATGGTCGGCAAACAGGGGCTGGGCGGTGATGTCCTGAGGCAGTTCGGGGAACAGGCCCAGTGCCAGGTCCAGCTCGCCATCGAGCAGTTGTGCCAGCATGGTTTCGCGGCTGGCCTGGCTGATGGCCAAGTCCACCCCGGGTGCTGCCTGGCGCAGGTGGCGCAGCAGGGGCGGCAGGATGATGCGTGAGGAGTAGTCGGACAAGGACAGCCGGAAACGGCGCTGGGCTCTGGCTGGCTCGAACTGCGGGGTGGCCAGCAGGCCGTTGAGATTGCTCAGGGCATCTTGGAGCGGTTTTACCAGCGACTGGGCACGGGAGGTGAGGGCCATGCCGCCGCCTTGGCGTACCAGCAAGGGGTCGTCGAGGTGTTTGCGCAGCTGCGCCAACGCATGGCTGACTGCCGGTTGGCTGCGGTGCAGGCGCAGGGCGGCACGGGTCACGTGCTTTTCGCTGAGCAGGGCATGCAGGGCGAGTAGCAGGTTGAGGTCGATCTTGCGCAGTTCATCCATGGGGTGAATGGCCTTGGTTAATTCTGGCGACTCAGATCAGCTTAACAAATGCTTGAGCCGGGCACGCTCTTGCAACGACCGCGTCAGCTGCCGGGGGTATACTCTTCGTCCGTTTTACTGTTATCCGAGTACTCCGATGGGTCTTTCCGCAACTGCCACACCCGAACCGCGTCGCCTGGGCGCCCCTTTGATCGCCATGGCCTTGCTGCTGGCTGGCGCCTGGTTCCTCAACCTGAATGCCGGCTTCAAGCAGGTGTTGCTGCTGCTTGTCGGCGCAGCGCTTGGCCTGACCCTGTACCACGCTGCCTTCGGCTTCACCTCGGCCTGGCGGGTGTTCATCAACGAGCGCCGTGGCGCAGGCCTGAGGGCGCAGATGGTCATGCTGGCCCTGGCCGTGCTGCTGTTCTTCCCGGCACTGGCAGCTGGCAGCCTGTTTGGCAACCCGGTCACCGGCCTGGTGGCCCCGGCGGGTGTTTCGGTCGTGTTCGGTGCGTTCATCTTCGGCATCGGCATGCAGTTGGGCGGTGGTTGCGCTTCGGGCACGCTGTTCACCGTGGGGGGTGGCAATGCGCGCATGCTGGTGACCCTGCTGTTCTTCATCATCGGATCGGTGACCGCCACCCATCATGCCGACTGGTGGTTTGCCTTGCCGTCGTTCCCCGCAACTTCGATCGTGCAGGCCTGGGGTGTGGGGCCCGCACTATTGCTGAGCCTGGCAGTGTTTGGGCTTATCGCCTGGGCCACCGTGGTGCTGGAAAAGCGCCGGCACGGTGCGCTGGAAGCGCCAGTTGCCAGCGAACACCAGGGCCTGCGTCGCTTCCTGCGGGGCCCTTGGCCGTTGCTGTGGGGCGCTATCGCCTTGGCACTGCTCAACTACGCGACCCTGGCGCTGGCGGGGCGGCCGTGGGGCATTACCTCGGCGTTCGCTTTGTGGGGGGCCAAAACCCTTAATGGGCTGGGCGTGGATGTCGGCAGCTGGGTGTTCTGGCAGGCGCCGGCCAATGCCAAAGCTTTGGCCTCGCCGCTGTGGCAAGACATCACCACGGTGATGGACCTGGGGATTGTGCTGGGTGCACTGCTGGCGGCTGGCCTTGCCGGGCGCTTTGCGCCAAGCCTGAAAATCCCGCTGCCGTCGCTGGTTGCCGCCGTCATCGGTGGCTTGCTGTTGGGTTACGGTTCGCGCCTGGCCTATGGCTGTAACATCGGCGCGTATTTCAGTGGCATTGCCTCAGGCAGTGTGCATGGCTGGCTGTGGTTGGTGGCGGCTTATGCCGGCAACCTGATCGGCGTGCGCCTGCGCCCGTTGTTTTTCACCGGTGAGCGGCGCCCTGCGGTGCTGACAGGCTGCTAATGCGCTGAGTGAATTGCTGCAAGGGGTGCAGAAATCATCTGCACCTCGCCTGATTGTTCAACTTTCCCTGCCTGATTAGCCTGACTCGAACACCCATCCAGCAGGATTCGAACATGGCTATCCGTATCACTTTCGATTGCACCGGCAGCGCCGACGTCATGCAGACTGAACACGTGCAAGCACAACCCCCAGGGCCCGGCCAGGTCTGGCTGGAGCAGGCAGCCATGGGTGTGAACCCGTTGGACCTGTTGCAGCGCAAGGGCGGTGCGCCCCTTGCCTTGCCTTCCGGCTTGGGGCTGGAAGGCGCAGGCCGGGTCACCGCCGTCGGTGATGGGGTGCACAACGTGCAGGTGGGGGACCGGGTCGCTTATGCCATGGGGCCGGTCGGTGCCTACGCCAGCGGCCGGTTGTTCCCGGCCGAGCGGCTGGTCAAGCTACCGCCGCAGCTGGAAGACGAGGCCGCCGCAGCGGTGCTGTTCAAAGGCATCACGGCCCAGTACTTGCTGAAAACCACTTACGCTGTGGGCCCGGGTACCCAGGTGCTGCTGTACGGTGCTGCCGGTGCCTTGGGCCAGCTGATGGCGCCTTGGGCGCGGCATCTCGGGGCGACGGTGATTGGCGTGGTATCGCGCCCGCAAAGTGTGGCCAGGGCCCAGGCGGCGGGTTGTCACCATGTACTGGTGTTCGACGCGGCAACGCTGGCCGGCGAAGTGCGAAAGCTGACCCAGGGGCAGGGCGTGGACGTGGCCTATGACTGTGTCGGCAAGGTGTCGCTGGAAGCCTCGCTGGACAGCCTGAGGGTGCGGGGCCTGCTGGTGTCGTTCGGGGGCACTTCCGGTGCGCCGGCGGCGATAGAGGTGGCCACGCTCAATGCCAAGGGCTCGCTCTACCTGACCCGGCCGTCGCTGGCGGCACATACACGCACGGTCGAGGAATACCAGCAGCGCGCCGCCGGTGTGCTGGCAGCCGTCGCCGAGGGTATCATCCAGCCTCGGGTCTGGCGTCGCTACCCGCTGGCCGAAGTGGCCAGGGCCCACCGGGACCTGGAGCAAGGGCTGTCGGAGGGCGCGCTGGTCCTTACCGCCTGATGCCCGAACCTGCCACCGAGCCTAGCCATGGATGCCTTCGACAGTCGCCGCGCCGATGAACTTGCCACCTTGCTGGCCCTGCACGAGCAGGGCTCGTTTGCCGCTGCCGGGCGGCAGCTGGAGCGCCACCCCACGGTACTGTCGAAGCGCCTGAGTGCGCTGGAGGCGCGGTTGGGCATTCGCCTGGTGGAGCGCAGCACGCGGCAGCTGCGTTTTACCGATGAGGGTCAGCGGTTGGTGGCCAAGGTGCGCGAGGCCAACCGGCTGATCGCCGAAGCGGAACAGGAAGCTGCCGAGGGTGCGGCAATGGTTCGCGGGCGTTTGCGCCTGGCACTGCCGGCAGCCATGGGGCGGCGTTGGTTGAGCGGGATGCTGGCCGACTTTGTGCTGGCCTATCCGCAGGTGACGGTAGAGGCCGAGTATGCCGACCGTTTCGTCGACCTGATCGGCGAGGGCTTCGATGCCGCCATCCGCATTGGTGAGCTGGCGGACAATCGCCTGGTGGCCAGGAAGTTGTGCGATCACGTGCGCATCCTCTGCGCATCGCCCGAGTACCTTGCTCGGCATGGCACGCCTGTACAGCCGGAAGAATTATCTGTTCACAATTGCTTGTGTTTCAGTGGCTTACGTTCATTTCCTGAATGGCGATTGATGAATGCTAAGCGGCAGGCGAGCGTGAAGGTCGCTGGCAATCTGCGCAGCAACGACAATGAAGCGTTGCTTGAGGCAGCGCGGCGTGGCGTGGGCATTCTTGCCGGGGGAGACTGGTTGATGGGGGAAGACCTGGCCAGCGGTCGCCTGGTACGGGTGCTGCCGCAGTGGCAGCTGGACGTGGCGGCGGGCATTTACCTGGTGCGGCCGACCGCGCGCTTGAACACAGCGGCCCTGGCTGCATTCAAGGCCTGGCTGGAAGACCGCTTCAAGGGCGGCGCACCTTGGCGGCCCTGACGCAGCCCCTTCAGGAGCAGCTTGTGCTGCAAAAAGGCCGGTAGCGCCAGCAGCTCAGCTGTGGCCATACCGGCTTCTTTGCAGCACAAGAATGCTCCTGTATCACTTTATATTTACTTCATAACTATTTGATAAATATATATTTAACGTTTTGCAACGGCATGTTGGACGCACTGTTCATAGTAAGTCTGCTTGATCGCAGCAGGCTTGAGCCGCGAGCGACTGTTGTAGGTCTGCTCGGTAATGCCGAAGGCGGTCATGCGCATCCACGGTTTGGGGAATTTGCGTACCTGCAGCTTCTTGCGCGTGGCATACAGGGTCACCCCGGAAAGCTTGGCCTGCTGGGCCTCGGCGGCTATCTGCGCACCCCAGCCGCAGGTGTGGCGATCATTCTGGCTAAGCGCCCGGGCCTGGGCGCCGAAAGCCAGCGTGGCCAGCAAGCAACCGGCCATCGTTGCTAGAAATACTCGCATGTTGCTGTCCTAAGCATCTGAAGAAGAACGGAGTTTGCCTTCGCTTTCAGGTGCCGGGGGCCAGCAATTTGCCGTCAGTTTACGGCCATGCGCAGTGGGCTGGCGGTTGGTTTGTGCAGGCTTGCCCAGGCCAGGCTGGCAACCCAGATCACCGACACACCATAGTTCAGGCGTTGATACAGGCCGAAAAGCTGGCCGTTGTGCGCTGCCTGGCCCATCAGCACGACGGTAATGATTGCCAGCACCACGCAGGCCAGGGAGAACAGCGCCAGGGCCCGCGAGCCGGCAATGCGATTGCCCAGCCACGCCCACAGGGCACTGGCCAGGGTCAGCGAGAGGAACATCAGCAGGCCGGACAGGTTATGCAGTTGCTGTGAGGTGGACGGCTGCGCCGGTGCGCAACCCTGGTCGCAGGGGAACCAGCCGGTGCCCAGGCTGCCGACACCATGCAGCAATATCAGGGCCGCACTCAGCATTGCCAGTTTCGAACCACGCCAGCGCCGCACCAGGCCCCAGGCAAACAGCGCGAATAGTGCGGCCAGTGGGAAGTTGTTCGCCAGTGGCGACCAGCTGTGGGTTGGTGCGCCAACGGCACCGAGCTGGCTCATGGCCTGTTGCAGGTGGTCATAGCCAGGGTAAGCCTTGGCGGTGAGCCATACACCTGCCAGCAACCAGAGGGGTATCAGCAGGCCGCTGGCGAGCAATACACGGTCGAGGGGTTTCATGCGGCATTTTCCTTCCATGGATGAGTGAGCGCAAAGGCGCACAGTACAGGCTTGCGCAGGCTCTGGGCCAGCATTTGTGCCGGCTTTCTCCTGGGCGAGGCTTGCAAGAGGGAGCAATAAATACCGCACCAGGTGTATGTGATCGTACAACTGCTTGCGCTATGATGAGCGCTGTCTTTCTAGGTGAAATACAGGGCAATGACAGAGCAACAGGTACAGGCAAGGACCCGGCGCAAGCCGCGTAGTCTGGCCCAGGAACTGGTCACAGTGCTGACCGAACGCATTCGCAGTGGCCAGCTCAAACGTGGCGACAAGCTGCCGACCGAATCGCAGATCATGGTCGAAGAGGGCGTCAGCCGCACCGTGGTGCGTGAGGCGATCTCGCGGCTGCAGGCGGCCGGGCAGGTCGAAACCCGCCATGGCATCGGTACGTTCGTGCTGGACGCGCCAGCGTCGGGGGGCTTTCGCATCGACCCGGCGACTGTGGTCACCCTGCGTGAAGTGCTGGCGGTGCTGGAGTTGCGCATTGCTTTGGAGATCGAGTCGGCGGGCCTGGCGGCGCAGCGGCGCAGCGATGAAGAGCTGGCAGGCATGCGTGCAGCGCTGGACGAGCTCAACGAAGGGGCGGCCCATGCCAATGATGCGGTGTCGGCGGACTTCCAGTTCCACCTGCGCATTGCCCAGGCCAGCGGCAACCACTACTTCGCCGACATCATCAACCACCTGGGCACCAGCATCATCCCGCGTACCCGAGTGAACTCGGCGCGGCTGGCCCGTGATGACCAGGCGCATTACATGAGCCGGTTGATGCATGAGCACGAGGCGATTTATGAAGCAATCGCCCGGCGTGACAGCGAAGGGGCAAAGATGGCCATGCGCATGCACCTGAGCAATAGCCGGGAGCGCTTGCGCCAGGTGCATGAAGAGGCTGAGGCGCAAGGGGTCTGAGACCTTTGTGATCCATACCGCCGCGAAGAGGCCGGTGTAGCCCAAAGAAAAGCCCCGCCATGTGCGGGGCTTTCTTGTTTCAGGCCGTCAGTCAGACTGCCTTGTCACTCCACTGCCCATTCACCAGTCGGCGTAGGCCAAGCGGGTTGCCGTCACGTAGCGCCTCAGGCAGCAACGCCTGCGGGTAGTTCTGGTAGCACACCGGGCGCAGGAAGCGGTCGATGGCCAAGGTGCCGACCGAGGTGCCGCGTGCATCCGAGGTTGCTGGATACGGCCCGCCGTGGACCATGGCATCACACACTTCAACGCCGGTCGGGTAACCATTGATCAGGATACGGCCAACTTTTTCTTCCAGCAGCGGCACCAGCCAGGCATAGGCCTCGAAGTCTTCGGCTTCGCCGATCAGGGTGGCAGTCAACTGGCCACGCAGGCCCAGCAGGGCGGCGCGCAGTTGGTCGTTGTCCTGCACTTCTACGGCCACGGTGGTGGGGCCGAACACTTCTTCTTGCAGCAGCGGGTCAGACTCGACCAGCAGGCGAGCATCGGCCTTGAACAGCTGGGCGCGGGCCTGGCTGCCTTCCTGCGCCTGACCGGCCAGGTGCTCGATACCGGCATGGGCTTGCAGGTGTTCAAGGCCGCCAACGTAGCTGCGCAGGCCACCCGCGTTGAGCATGGTTTGCCCGGCCTGCTGGTCCAGGTGCTGGCCAAGTTCGATCAGAAGCTGACTGTATTGTGGCGATTGCAGGCCGATCACCAACCCCGGGTTGGTGCAAAACTGCCCGGCACCCATGCACACAGAACCGGCCAGTTCGCGGGCGATGGCCTCGCCGCGCTTGGCCAGGGCGGCTGGCAGGATGATGACCGGGTTGATGCTGGACATCTCGGCGAACACGGGAATCGGCTGCGGGCGCTCGGCGGCCATGCGGCACAGGGCGTCGCCACCTTTGAGCGAACCGGTGAAACCAACGGCCTGGATGGCCGGGTGCTTGACCAGCCACTCGCCCACACCACCACCGAACACCATGTTGAACACGCCCTTGGGCATACCGGTGCGCTCGGCGGCGCGCACGATGGCGCAACCCACCAGGTCAGCGGTGGCCATGTGGCCGCTGTGCGCCTTGAACACCACCGGGCAACCGGCAGCCAGTGCAGCTGCGGTGTCGCCGCCGGCAGTAGAGAAGGCCAGCGGGAAGTTGCTGGCACCGAACACGGCGACCGGGCCAACGCCAATGCGCATCTGGCGCAGGTCCACGCGTGGCAGCGGCTGGCGCTCGGGCAAGGCCAGGTCGATACGGGCACCGAGGAAATCACCACGGCGCAATACTTGGGCAAACAGGCGCATCTGGCCGCTGGTGCGGCCACGCTCACCTTGAATGCGGGCAGCGGGCAAGGCGGTCTCGCGGCAGACGATGGCGACGAAGGCGTCGTCCAGTTCGTCCAGTTCGGCGGCAATGGCGTCGAGGAATTCGGCGCGGCGGGCCGGGGGCAGTTGGCGGAACTCGGCGAAAGCGGCAGCGGCGGCCTTGGCGGCTTGGTCTACTTCGGCTTCGCTGGCTTGAGCAAAGCTGTAGGGCAGGGCTTCGCCAGTGCTGGCGTCCAGGCTCTGCAGGCGCTGTGGGCCAGCGGCGCTGCGCTGGCCGGCGATGAAGTTGTGGCCGAGGATTTCAGGCATGGGGTGCTCCTGTAGGTTGAAAGGCAATCTGGCGGGTTGTCGCATGACCTGTGGGGGGGTCTATGATCGAGTGAGCCCTTGGCATCAGGTAATCGGTGCCGGGTTGAACAGGGTGATGTCGTTGTGCAGGCGGTGCTGCTCGGCCCAGGTCTGCTTGCGGCCGCTGGCCACGTCCAGGTAGTAGTGGAACAGTTCCCAGCCCAGCTCTTCGATGGTCGAGCGGCCTGTTGCGATGCGCCCTGCGTCGACATCGATCAGGTCGGGCCAACGCTGGGCCAGTTCTGTGCGCGTACACACCTTGACCACTGGCGCCATGGCCAGCCCGTAGGGGGTGCCTCGGCCGGTGGTGAACACATGCAGGTTCATGCCGGCGGCCAGTTGCAAGGTGCCGCAGACAAAGTCGCTGGCCGGGGTGGCGCAGAAGATCAGGCCCTTGCGCGTTACCCGCTCGCCCGGGCCGAGCACGCCCTGGATGGCACCGCTGCCGGACTTGACGATCGACCCCAGCGACTTCTCGACGATATTGGACAAGCCACCTTTCTTGTTACCCGGCGTCGTGTTGGCGCTGCGGTCGGCGGCGCCTTGTTGCAGGTAGCGGTCGTACCAGTCCATTTCGCGTATCAAGGCACCGGCGACGTCCTGGTTTTCGGCGCGTGAGGTCAACATGTAGATGGCGTCGCGCACCTCGGTCACTTCCGAGAACAGCACGGTGGCGCCGGCGCGTACCAGCAAGTCTGCGGCGTAGCCCAGCGCCGGGTTGGCGGTGATGCCCGAGAACGCATCGCTGCCACCGCATTGCATGCCAAGGATCAACTCACTGGCCGGTACGGTTTCGCGGCGGCGTTGGTCGAGTTTCTTCAGGCGGGTTTCGGCCAGTTCCATGATCTGTTCGATCATTTCCACAAAGCCCAGGCTGGCGTCCTGCAAGCGGTACAGCCATGGGTCGCTGAGGTCGACCGACGGGTCGTTGTCGTGCATTACCTGGCCGGCTTGCAGCTTTTCGCAGCCGAGGCTGATAACCAGCGCCTCGCCACCCAGGTTGGGGTTGCGCGCCAGATTGCGCACGGTGCGGATCGGAATGTAGGCATCGCGGGCGTTGATGGCCACGCCGCAGCCGTAGCTGTGGGTGATGGCAACCACGTCATCGACGTTGGGGTACTTGGGCAGCAGTTCGCTGCGAATGCGCTTGACCGCATGCTCCAGCACGCCGGTTACGCACTGCACGGTGGTGGTGATACCGAGGATGTTGCGGGTACCGACGGTGCCGTCGGCGTTGCGGTAGCCTTCGAACGTGAAGCCTTCGAGCGGCGGCAGCGGTTGTGGGACGGCGTCGCAGCGCGGCAGGCTGTCCAGCTCCGGGGCGGCCGGCATGGCCAGCTGGCTTTCCTGCACCCAGCTGCCTTGGCGCAAGTCTTCCAGCGCGTAGCCGATGATTTGCCCGTAGCGGCGCACAGGTTCGCCCTTGGCGATGGCCACGGTGGCCACCTTGTGGCTTTGTGGTACGCCTTCGACCAGGGTCAGGCCGTCGGCAAAACGGGCGCCTTCACCCAGGCCGCCGTCGTTGACCACTACCACGACGTTGTCGTCGTCGTGCAGGCGGACGTAGCGGGGCGAGTCGGAATGTTCGATCAACTGCATGTTTGGGCCCTACTTGTCAGGTTCTCAGGCTTTTTTGTACATCCGCCCGCGCCGGTTGCCCCGGCACGGGCGTGTTCACTCAGTGACGCGAGCTGGCCAGTTCGCCGTTGGCGGCAGGCTCAGCCTGTGGCTTTGGGGCATCGTCGCGCAACTCGATACGCTTGATCGGGCCGACGATCACCAGGTAGCTGAACACCGCTACCAGTGCGTTGGCACCCACGTACACCAGCGCCCACTTGAACGAGCCGGTGGCGCTGATGATGTAGCCGATCACGATAGGGGTGGTGATCGAGGCGATGTTGCCGAAGGTGTTGAACAGGCCGCCGGACAACCCGGCGATCTGCTTCGGCGAGGTGTCTGCCACCACTGCCCAGCCCAGCGCGCCAATGCCCTTGCCGAAGAACGCCAGGGTCATGAAGCCGACCACCATCCACTCGGCATCGACGTAGTTGCAGAACACCATGGTGGTCGACAGCAGCAGGCCGCACACGATTGGCAGTTTGCGCGAGAATGTCAGCGAGTTGCCACGGCGCAGCAGCCAGTCGGAAATCACGCCGCCCAGCACGCCACCAATGAAGCCGCAAACCGCCGGCAGAGAGGCGATAAAGCCGGCCTTGAGGATGGTCATGCCACGTTCCTGCACCAGGTACACAGGGAACCAGGTGAGGAAGAAGTAGGTGATGGCGTTGATGCAGTACTGGCCCAGGTATACGCCCAGCAGCATGCGGCTGGTCAGCAGTTGCTTGATGTAGCCCCATTTCGGGCCGTCATTGCCGCGCTTCTGGTCCATGTCTACCAGGCCGCCGTTCTGCTCGATGTGTTCAAGCTCGCTTTGGCTGATGCGTGGGTGTTGGCGCGGGTTGTGGATGGTTTTCAGCCATACCATGGAAAACACGATGCCCAGTGCGCCCATGACCACGAACACGTGCTCCCAGCCGAAGCTGAACACGATCCAGCCCATGATCGGGGCGAACAGCGCCGTGGCAAAGTACTGCGCCGAGTTGAAGATGGCTGAGGCGGTACCGCGCTCTTGAGTCGGGAACCAGGCGGCGACGATGCGCGCGTTACCCGGGAACGACGGGGCTTCGGCGAAACCAACCAGAAAGCGCAAGGTGAAGAGGGTAACAACAGCCCAGGCAACCGGCAGGCCACCGACAAAACCCTGCAACAGGGTGAACAGCGACCAGGTGAAGATGCTGAAGGCGTAGACGTTTTTGGAACCGAAGCGATCCAGCAGCCAGCCACCAGGAATCTGGCCAGCCACGTAAGCCCATCCAAAGGCGGAGAAGATATAACCGAGGGTTACGGCGTCAATGCCGAGGTCTTTCTGCAGGCTGGAGCCTGCGATTGCGATGGTAGCGCGGTCGGCATAGTTGATCGTGGTCACCAGAAACAGCATGAACAGGATCAGGTAGCGCACATGCGTCTTTTTAGTCGCTTGCATGCTGGCAATACTCCCACTAGTTATTTTTGTGCGGGCTCACGAATTGTAACCGGAGCGGGGCTGGCCCACTCCGGGCGCGGCACTTGGCAGGCCGCGGGCAACGCTTACTGCGGGCCCATCTTGTCCATCAGCGCGGCGAGCATCTCGTACTCCTCTGCGGTGAGGTCGGTCAGCGGGGTACGCACGGGGCCGGCGTCGTAACCGGCAATCTTGGCGCCGGCCTTGACGATGCTCACGGCGTAGCCGGCCTTGCGGTTGCGGATGTCCAGGTATGGCAGGAAGAAATCGTCGATCAGCTTGGCCACGGCGGCGTGGTCGTCACGGGCGATGGCGTTGTAGAAGTCCATGGCGGTCTTCGGTACGAAGTTGAACACGGCAGAGGAGTATACCGGCACGCCCAGGGCCTTGTAGGCCGCAGCATACACTTCGGCGGTCGGCAGCCCACCCAGGTAGCTGAAGCGGTCGCCCAGGCGGCGACGGATCGACACCATCAGCTCGATATCACCCAGGCCATCCTTGTAGCCGATCAGGTTCGGGCAGCGCTCGGCCAGTTTTTCCAGCAGGTCGGCATTCAGGCGGCAGACATTACGGTTGTATACCACCACGCCGATTTTCACCGACTTGCAGACGGCTTCGACGTGGGCGGCGACGCCGTCCTGGCTGGCTTCGGTCAGGTAATGCGGCAGCAGCAACAGGCCCTTGGCACCCAGGCGCTCGGCCTCCTGTGCGTATTCGATTGCCTGGCGGGTAGAGCCACCAACGCCAGCGAGGATAGGCACCGAGGTAGCACAGGTGTCGACGGCCGTCTTGATCACCTGGCTGTATTCGCTGGCGGCCAAGGAAAAGAACTCACCGGTGCCGCCGGCAGCGAACAGGGCGCTGGCGCCGTACGGGGCCAGCCATTCCAGGCGTTTGATGTAGCCAGCCTGGTTGAAATCACCTTGGGCGTTGAAGTCGGTGACCGGGAAAGACAGCAGGCCGTGGGAGAGGATGGATTTAAGTTCTTGTGGATTCATTGTTGTAGGCATCCTGTGGCGCTTGGGTGAAGGGTGTTGTTCTGCGTTGGAGGTAAGTTATCGTACAACTTGTACGATGACTAGTCCCTGCATGAGATTTTTTTGTGGAGGGGTAGCACGGAGGTGTTGCTGCCTGTGCCCGCGAAGAGGCCGGTACAGGCGAACAGTAAGGGAAGGAAAAGACACCGATGGCAGACTATCTGCAATCAGTCATCGTATCTCTTGGCGAGGAAGGCAAAAAACGATCGCGGAGACAGGCACAAGGCCGCCGCCCGATTCCACGGGAAGTGTTCTGGGACCAGCAGAGGGTGACCGGGGAAGCGGGGGCGGCCTTGCGCCGCCCCGCGATCAAAGCAGAGGAAACTGAAGGTCAGGCAGCGTGCTGGCGCTTGATCTGCGCCTTGCGTACCTGGGCACGGCAAGCATCGCCGAAGGCCTGGAACATCTTGATCGAATCCGGGTTCTTCGCAGCTTGCCACTCTGGGTGCCACTGCACCGCGAACAGGAATGGCGAAATGCTCGGGGCGTGAATGGCCTCGACCAGGCCGTCTTCGGCCAGGGCGATGGCTTCGATGCCGGCGCCGAGCGTGCGCAGGCCTTGGCCATGCAGCGAGTTGACGCGAATTTCGTCGGTACCCAGGGTGTCACGCAGCCAGCTGCCCGGCTTGATTTTCACCCCATGCACCTGGGCGTACTGCACTTCAACCGGGTCTTCCGGGTTTTCCCGGTGGTCGTTGAAGCCAGGCTCGGCGTATACCTTCTGGTAGATGTCGCCACCCAGGGCCACGTTGATTTCCTGCATGCCACGGCAGATGCCGAAGATCGGCAGGCCACGCTTGATCGCCGCTTTCACCAGCGGAATGTCGAACAAATCGCGGTTTTTGTCCTGGCCCTTGCCTGGGGTTTCATTCTCCTGGCCGTACAGGGCCGGGTCGATGTTGCTGCCGGCGCCGGTCAGGTACACGCCGTCGGCCATGTCCAGATAAGTGTCGAGGTCTTCAGTGCCGCAGCAGGTGGGCACCAGTACCGGGACGCAATCGGAGAACTCGACCAGCGGGGTGATGTATTTGTGGGTCATGACCTGATAGTCATGGCCTTTGCGCTCTTGGCTGCCCATGGTCATCAGGACGACGGGTTTGCGCAGGGAAGGTTGCTTGTTGCCAATGTTGCTGTTGGACATATGTCACCTTGGGACAGGTTCAACCTGTCGTTGTTGTGCAGGTGCACGGCGCGGGGCCCTGAGTGCAGCCTGTAGCTCCGAGCACTGCCGGCTCGTCAGAGGCGACGATTCCGGTCGGGGCTTGTAGATAGCTTGCCAGAGCCGTTCGATATGTCAAACGACGGAAGAGGGCTTTAACGCGGGGAATGCGCCGGTTTTTGGGGGCTAAAACCGATGCGGGCCTGTGGCGGCGTGGGTTTGGCGGGGGTGTTGGTCAATAATATTTAACGATGCAGTTGGGTCTTTGCAGCGGTGCAATGAAGGTGCTCAGTTGTATGTGCTACTGGCCCTATCGCCGGCAAGCCAGCTCCCACAGGGTATCTGCAGCTTTCAAGGCTGATGCAGTACCTGTGGGGCTGGCTTGCCGGCGATATTGCCAGAACAGGCCATAGACAATTCGCTTAGTGCAGTATCTGCGCCAGAAACGCCTTGGCCCGCTCGGTACGCGGCTGGTTGAAGAACACCTGCGGCGGGCTGTCTTCGATGATCCGCCCACCCTCAAGGAACAGCACCCGCTCGGCCACCTGCCGGGCAAAGCCCATTTCATGGGTGACGCAAAGCATGGTCATGCCGGTGCCGGCCAGCTGCACCAGCACATCCAGCACTTCAGCGACCATTTCCGGGTCCAGCGCCGAAGTAGGCTCGTCAAACAGCATGATCCGCGGCTTCATGCACAGTGCCCGGGCAATTGCCACGCGCTGCTGCTGGCCGCCGGAAAGCTGGCTGGGGTACTTGTGTGCCTGGCTTTCGATACCCACCTTGCTCAGGTACATGCGCGCCCGTTCTTCGGCGTCCTTGCGCGACAGCCCGCGCACGCTGGTGGGGGCCAGCAGGCAGTTGTCGAGCACGCTCATGTGCGGGAACAGGTTGAAGTGCTGGAACACCATGCCGATGTCGCTGCGCACCTGCGCCGCTTCACGGGTGGTGGCGGCCAGGTCGATGCCGTCTACCTGGATGATGCCTTGCTGGGCCACTTCCAGGCGGTTGATGCAGCGGATCAGGGTTGACTTGCCCGAGCCGGAAGGCCCACACAACACGATGCGTTCGCCTTCGCGCACCTGCAGGTCGATGTTGTGCAGCACCTGAAAAGCGCCGTAGTGCTTGTTCAGGCCTTCGATGCGAATCAGCACCGGGCGTGGATCGGCTTCGGGGGCAAGGCTTGCAAGGCTCAGTGGTGCGGTCATGTTGTTTTTCTCCCGCGTGGGTTCAGTCGAAACGGGTCGCGCTGTAGGGCGCGGGGTCGGTGAAAGGGCGCTCGCCGGTGATCAACTCGGCCACCAGCCGGCCGCTGACCGGGCCCAGGGTGAGGCCGTGGTGGGCGTGGCCAAAGTTGAACCACAGCCCCGGGTGGCGCGCTGCGGGGCCGATGACCGGGCGCATGTCGGGCAGGCACGGGCGCCGGCCCAGCCAAGGGGTGTCGTCCAGGCGCTCGCCCAAGGCCGGGAACAGCTTGCGCGCCAGCGCCTCGCAACGGCCCAGCTGGATCTGGTTGCCTGGCGCGCTGCTGGCGTCGAACTCGATGCCGGTGGTCAGGCGCACGCCGCGCGCCATCGGCGCCAGCACGTAGCCGCCCTGGGTGTCGCAGATCGAATGCTCAAGCGTTGCGCCGTCACGGGTGCTGTAGTGCATGTGGTAGCCGCGCTTGATCGCCAGCGGAATCTGGTAGCCCAGGCCGCTGAACAGGTCGGCCGACTGTGGGCCGAGGCAGGCAACCACCTCGTCGGCGGTAATCGGGCCGCGGCGGCTCTCTACCCGCCATTGGCCGTCGGCCTGGCGCAGGCTGCGTGCATCGCCATGCACGAACTGCCCACCGCGCTGCAGGAACAGCGCCGCATAGCCGCGGGTGAGGGCGCCGGGGTTGTTCACGGTCTTGGGGTCGAGCCAGTGGATGCCGCCGACCACGGTGGCGTCCAGCTGATGCTCGCGGGCCTGCAACTGCCCGCATTCGAGGATTTCAAATTGCAGGCCATAACGGCTCAGGCCCTTGGCGTCGGCCTTGGCCTGCTCGAACAGGGCCGGGTCGCGGAACACTTCGATCCAGCCTTTGGCTTGCACCAGCGCCTCAAGGCCGGCGGCTTTGATAAACGCGTCGTGTTCTTCGACGCAGCGCTGCACCAGTGGCAGCATATCGGCAGCGGCCCCGGCCAGGCGCCCGGGCGCCGACTGGCGCCAGTAGCGCCACAGCCAGGGCGCGGCCTTGGGCAGGTGCGCCAGGCTGTAGCGCACGTCGGGCTGGCGGTTCAGGCCGTAGCGCAGCAATGCACCGAACTGCCGGGGGAAGGCATAGGGGATGACGCTGGAGCGCTCGATCAGCCCGGCGTTGCCGTGGCTGGTGCCGCTGCCGGGTTCGTCGCGGTCGATCAGGACAACCTGGCGCCCGCGGGCCTGCAAGTGCAGGGCGGTGCTGACGCCGACGATGCCGGCGCCGAGGACAAGGGTCTGGCAATGCATGGAACGTATCCTTCGGTCAGTTCAGGTGGCGGCCCAGGCGGCCTTCCAGGTGTTTCAGCAGGCGCCGTACCAGTTCGACGATCACCAGGTAGAGCACGGCGGCCCACAGGTAGATCTGGAAGTCGAAACTGCGCGAGAAGGCCAGTTTGGTCACGCCCATCAGGTCGTAGATGGTCACCAGCGAGGCAATCGCGCTGGCCTTGATCATCAGGATCAGTTCGTTGCCCAGTGGGCCGATGGCCACCAGCAACGACTGCGGCAGAATTACCTTGAAGAAGGTGGTCGAACGCTTCAGGTTCAGCGCCCGCGCCGCTTCATGCTGCCCCGGCGCGACGGCCATCAGGCTGCCGCGGAAGATCTCTGCCTGGTAGGCGGCGGTGTTCAGGGTGAAGGCCAGCAAGGTGCAGAACCACGCCTCGCGGAAAAACCACCACAGGCCGACGTCCTGCCAGAAGCCCTTGAGCGAACCCAGGCCGTAATACAGCAGAAACAGCTGGGCCAGCAACGGCGAGCCGCGGAAGAAGTACACGTAGCCGGCAGCCATGCGTTGCAGCAGCAGGCTGCGCGACATGCGTGCCAGGGCCAGTAACAGGCCGAGTACGGCGCCCAGGCTGAACGAAATGGCCACCAGCTTGGCGGTTACCAGCAGGCCATCGAGGAAGCGCGGGCCGTAGCGTTCCAACAGGTCGGGGTCGAGCACCAGTGCCAGCAGTTGTTCGAAGCTCATGCCCGTGCTCCTTGCAGGTGGCGGTTACTGCGCCGTTCGATGAAGGCGAACACACGCCCGGAAAGCGCTGCAAACAGCAGGTAACCCAGGCAAGCGACGCCATAGAAGAACATCGGCTCCTTGGTCACGCTCACGGCCAGGTTGGTCTGGCGCATCAGGTCGACCAGCGAGATGGTCGACACCAGCGAGGTGTCCTTAAGCAGCGACAGCCAGTTGTTCGACAGGCCGGGCAGGGCGATGCGGGTAAGTTGTGGCAGCAGTACCTTGAAGAAGGCAGTGCGCTTGCTCAGGCCCAGTGCCGAGCAGGCCTCCAGCTGGCCCTTGGGCAGGGTCTTGAATGCCGCCAGCCAGATCTCGCTGGAGAATGCGGCGAACACCAGGCTGAAGGCGATCATCGCGGCGAGGAAGGTGTTGATCAGGAATTCACCCTGATAGCCCATGGCCGCGAGGATTTTCTGTGCAGCGATCTGGCAGCCGTAATAGATGATCAGCAACGTCAGCAGCTCGGGCAGGCCGCGGAACACCGTGGAGAAGGTGGTGGCCCAGGCCCGTGGCAGGCGTTTGCGTGAGCGCGCCGCCAGGGCGACCACCAGGCCCAGTGGCAGGCCGATGGGCAGGCAGGCCAGTGCCAGTGAAACGGTAACCAGGGCGCCGGCCAGCAGCGCCTGGCCCCAGCCTCCGCTGGCGAAGGACAGCAAGGACAATTGATCGAGCATGACGACCCCCTAAGTTGGGCAACGCGGTCTCTTTGTAGGAGCGGCCTTGTGCCGCGATAGGGCTGCGCAGCGGCCCCAGGTTGTATGCCATGGCACAGATTGCCGGGGCCGCTATGCGACCCTTTCGCGGCACAAGGCCGCTCCTACAGGGATTGCGCAGTTTCCTGAAGATCAGTTGTAGATATCGAAAGCAAAGTACTTGCTGGCGATCTTCTGGTACGTGCCGTTGGCCACGATCTGTTGAAGCGCGGTGTTCAGGCGCTGACGCAGGGCTTCGTCGTCCTTGCGCACGGCAATGGCGGCGTCGGCCTTGGTGTCGGCCACATCGCCGAGGATCTTGCAGCAATCCCCGCCGTTCTTGTTCATCCACTCGTGCAGCGGGAATTTATCGGCAATTACCCCGTCCAGGCGCCCGGCGGCCAGGTCGGCGTTGGCTTCGTCCATGGTCGGGTACAGCTTCACATCGGCCCCGGCCTTGCCATACACGTCTTCGGCATAGATAGCCTGGGTGGACGACGACTGGGCACCGACGGTGTAGCCGACAAAGTCGGTCTGGGCGCTGTCGATCTTGCTGTCCTTGGCAACCGCAACGGTCAGTGGGGTGCGGTAATAGTGATCGGTGAAGGCAATCTTCTTGCGCCGCTCTTCGGTATTGATCATCGACGCGACGACGGCGTCGTACTTGCGCGCCATCAGGGCGGGGATGATGCCTTCCCAGTCCTGGGCCACCAGCGTGCACTCGACTTTCATCTGTTCGCACAGGGCATGGGTGATGTCGATATCGAAGCCGTGCAGCTTGTTATCGGCGTCTACATAGTTGAAGGGCGGGTAGGCACCCTCGGTGGCGAAGCGCAGGGTTTCGGCGCTGGCGGCACCCGTCAGCAGCAGGGCACACGCACCCACCAAGGCCATGGTCTTGTTCATCTCGCACCTCATTGCACTCTTGCTATTGTTGTTTGCCCGTCGGCCACGAGGTGTAGCCGACGAATTCGTTATGTAGAGCGGCAGTCGCTTCCAAGCGTTTTTCAACATCAGGCCCGAGTTTCTTGCAGACCTCGTTGACCATCAGGTGCACCCACGACAGCATCGTCGAGGTGGATTCCCAGAACAGATTGAACTCGGTGGGGATGCGGAACACCTCGTCGGCGTTGGCATCGGCCCAGTCACAGAAGGTGTCGGTCACCAGGGTGACGGCAATGCCTGCTTCACGTGCCTTCTGGCACAGCAGCAGGGCGTGGCGGGAATAACGGCGCGCCTCGAACACCACCAGGGCGCTGTCTTCGGCGCGGCCCAGCAGTACCTCGCCGAAGTGCCCGGCGCTGATGTCCACCAGTTGCACGCCGTCGCGCAGGTACTGCAGCAGGTGGCTCATGCACATGGCGATGCCGCGCTCGGTCTGGAAACCGGCGATAAACACCCGCGGCTTGCTCGCCAGGCGTTGCGCTACGCTGTGCCAGGTCGGGCTCTGGCGATATTCGTGGACGCGCATCAAGGCGGCGATTTCCAGCCCAGGCTGCCGGCGTTGTCACTGGCGTCCTGGTTCTGGCGGTAATCCTGCAATCGGTCGCCCACCAGCCAAGGGCCATCGCCCAGGTCGTTCTGCAGGTCTTGCTTAAGTGCCTTGAGGTGGGCATAACCCAGTGAGCGGCAGAAACGCCCGACGCTGGATTCGCTCACGCCCAACTTGGCAGCGATGCTGGCCGAGGTCTGGAACGGCAGTTCGTGCAGGTTCGCAAGCATGTAGGTGGCGATCTTGCGACCCGAGGCAGCGGCCCCTTCGAGGCTGTTTTCCAAGCGTTGCTTGATCGGTTGGCTCATGCTGCGGCTCCAGGGGTAAGGCTTGGGAAGAAAATGAATGTTTTCTGTCATCAAGTCAACATTTGACAGATTGCTGTCACATGCCGGAAAGTTTTTGTCGTTGCAACGCTGTAGCCATTCCAATTCCAACAAGGAGCTTCAGATGTCCGCACCTTCCACCAGCACTGTCGTGCGCGTGCCGTTTACCGAGCTCCAGAGCCTGTTGCAGGCCATTTTCCAGCGCCATGGGTGCAGCGAGGCCGTAGCCCGGGTGCTGGCTCACAACTGCGCCAGCGCCCAGCGTGATGGCGCCCACAGCCATGGGGTGTTTCGCATGCCCGGTTATGTGTCGACCCTGGCCAGCGGTTGGGTCGATGGCCAGGCCACGCCAACGGTCAGCGACGTGGCTGCCGGCTATGTGCGTGTCGATGCGGCGGGCGGTTTTGCCCAGCCGGCACTGGCAGCGGCCCGTGAGCTTCTGGTGGCAAAGGCGCGCAACGCTGGCATTGCCGTGCTGGCGATCCACAACTCGCACCACTTTGCCGCGCTGTGGCCGGATGTAGAGCCGTTTGCCGAAGAGGGCCTGGTAGCCCTGAGCGTGGTCAACAGCATGACCTGCGTGGTGCCGCATGGTGCACGCAAGCCACTGTTTGGCACCAACCCTATCGCGTTTGCCGCACCTTGTGCCGAACATGACCCGATCGTCTTCGACATGGCCACCAGCGCCATGGCCCATGGCGACGTGCAGATTGCCGCGCGTGCCGGCCAGCAATTACCTGAAGGCATGGGCGTGGATGCCAATGGCGAACCGACCACCGAGCCCAAGGCAATTCTGGAAGGCGGCGCCTTGCTGCCGTTTGGCGGGCACAAGGGCTCGGCCCTGTCGATGATGGTCGAGCTGCTGGCGGCGGCGCTGACCGGGGGTAACTTCTCCTGGGAGTTCGACTGGTCGGGCCACCCGGGTGCGAAGACACCTTGGACCGGGCAGCTGATTATCGTCATCGACCCTGGCAAGGCCGAAGGTGAGCGGTTTGCCCAGCGTAGCCGTGAGCTGGTGGAGCAGATGCACGCGGTGGGGCTGACGCGCATGCCAGGCGAGCGGCGCTATCGGGAGCGCGAGGTGGCCGAGGAGGAGGGGGTGGCGGTGACCGAGCAGGAGTTGCAAGGCCTGAAAGACCTGCTTGGCTGACCCGGCCTATCGCCGGCAAGCCAGCTCCCACAAGTACTCCACAAACCTCAAGGCCTCTGGAGTACCTGTGGGAGCTGGCTTGCCGGCGATAGGGCCATCACTGAGACCCCGAATCTTCAGCCATGCAATGTTGCATAGACAACCTTGCACAATAGTGGATGTTCCTGAGCGCACACTCCGGGTATGCTCAGGTCTGCCTTTTCGAACTGTCCTGATCCAAGGAGCTGCACGCTGTGTTCAAACATGTCGATGCCTATGCCGGCGACCCGATCCTTTCGCTGATGGAAACCTTCAAGGCCGACCCGCGCGCCGACAAGGTCAACCTGAGTATCGGCCTGTATTACGATGAGGCCGGCGTGGTGCCACAACTGGCGGCTGTGGATGCGGTAGAAAAACGCATTGCCGGCCAGGACCACGAAGCATCCCTTTACCTGCCGATGGAAGGCCTGGCCAGCTACCGCCAGGCGATCCAGGCGCTGCTGTTCGGTGCCGATCACCCGGCCGTGACCGGCGGTCGCGTGGCCACCGTACAGACCGTGGGTGGCTCCGGCGCCCTGAAAGTCGGTGCCGACTTCCTCAAGCGCTATTTCCCGCAGTCCGAAGTCTGGGTCAGCAACCCGACCTGGGACAACCACCGCGCCATCTTCGAAGGCGCCGGCTTCAAGGTGCACACCTACCCGTACTTCGACCAGGCCACCCGTGGCGTGGACTTCGACGGCATGCTGGCCACCCTGCAGGCCCTGCCGGCAAACAGCGTGGTACTGCTGCACCCGTGCTGCCACAACCCCACCGGTGCCGACCTTACGCAAAACCAGTGGCAACAAGTGGTCGAAGTGGTCAAGGCACGCCAGCTGATCCCATTCCTCGACATCGCCTACCAAGGCTTCGCCGAAGGCCTGGTGGAAGACGCCTACGCCATCCGTGAAATGGCCAGCGCCGGCGTGCCGTGCCTGGTCAGCAACTCGTTCTCGAAAATCTTCTCGCTGTACGGCGAGCGGGTAGGGGGCCTGTCGGTGGTCTGCGACGATGACGCCACTGCCCAAAGCGTACTTGGCCAGCTTAAGGCGACTGTGCGCCGTAACTACTCCAGCCCGCCCAACTTTGGCGCCCAGCTGGTTGCTGGCGTGCTCAGCGATGCCGCCCTCAATGCCCAGTGGGCCGAGGAAGTCGAAGTGATGCGCAAGCGTATCCTCGACATGCGTCAGGCGCTGGTCGATGCCCTGGCCGTGCTGCTGCCAGGCCAGGACTTCCAGTTCTTCCTGCGTCAGCGTGGCATGTTCAGCTACACCGGCTTCAGCGTCGAGCAAGTGCGCCGCCTGCGTGACGAGTTTGGCGTGTACCTGATCGACAGCGGCCGCGTGTGCATGTCCGGCCTGCGCCCGGCCAACCTGCAACGGGTTGCCGAAGCGTTCGCTGCCGTTCAGAAGTAATACCGTCAAGGGGCCCTTGTGGCCCCTTGCATTTCCTGCCGGCACAACCTGCTTGTAAGTACAAGTGCAACCGCCCCTCGGAAAAGGGCTTCGCAAGTGCAACCTTTCCGTGCACAATCGCGCCCCTCTTTTCCGGTTGAGTTGGGCGAAGGCACTATTTCGCCATTCTCAGCCTGTTGCAGTCTTGCGAGTGGAGCTTCACCCGGAATGAATGAGCAGGCCCCAAGCGTTGAGCAACGCTTTGCAGAATCGACCCCCGTCGCCCTTGGTAACTGGGCGCGTCACGACACCACCTGGATGCTGGGCCTGTTCGGCACAGCCATTGGCGCCGGGACCCTGTTCCTGCCGATCAATGCCGGCCTTGGCGGCTTCTGGCCGCTGCTGATCCTGGCCATACTGGCCTTCCCGATGACGTATTTTGCCCACCGGGGCCTGACCCGCTTCGTGCTTTCCGGGCGCAACGGTGGCGACATCACCG
This sequence comes from Pseudomonas sp. MM223, assembly GCA_947090765.1. NCBI lineage: Bacteria > Pseudomonadati > Pseudomonadota > Gammaproteobacteria > Pseudomonadales > Pseudomonadaceae > Pseudomonas > Pseudomonas sp. MM223. The sequence goes on from OX352322.1 coordinate 2,868,515, forward strand.
AAGTGGTCAAGGAGCACTTCGGCAGCACCGCCGGTGCTTCGATCACCGTGCTCTACTTCTTCGCAATCTTCCCCATCCTGCTTATCTATAGCGTGGCGCTGACCAACACGGTGTCCAGCTTCATGGAGCACCAACTGCACATGGCGCCGCCGCCGCGGGCCATCCTGTCGTTTGTGCTGATTCTCGGCCTGCTGGCCATCGTGCGCTGCGGCGAGCAGGCCACGGTCAAGGTCATGAGCCTGCTGGTGTACCCGTTCATCGTCGCCTTGGCGCTGCTGGGCCTGTACCTGGTGCCGCACTGGACCGGTGGCATCCTCGACAGCGCCACCCAGGTGCCGCCTGCGTCGGCCTTCCTGCACACCCTGTGGCTGGCCATTCCGGTGATGGTGTTCTCGTTCAACCACTCGCCGATCATTTCGGCCTTCGCCGTCGACCAGAAGCGCCGCTACGGCGAGCATGCCGACGAGCGCAGCGGCCAGATCCTGCGCCGTGCCCACCTGTTGATGGTGGTGATGGTGCTGTTCTTCGTGTTCAGTTGCGTGCTCACCCTTAGCAGCGCCCAGCTGGCCGAAGCCAAGGCACAGAACCTGTCGATCCTGTCGTACCTGGCCAACCACTTCAGCAACCCGACCATCGCGTTCGCTGCGCCGCTGATCGCTTTCGTGGCCATTGCCAAGTCGTTCCTGGGCCATTACATCGGTGCCAGCGAAGGCCTGAAGGGTATCATCGCCAAGACCGGCGCACGCCCGAGTGCCAAGGCACTGGACCGCGTGGTAGCGGCGTTGATGCTGGTGGTGTGCTGGATCGTTGCCACCCTCAACCCGAGCATCCTCGGCATGATCGAATCGCTCGGCGGCCCGATCCTGGCGGTGCTGCTGTTCCTGATGCCGATGTACGCCATCCGCCGTGTACCGTCGATGCGCAAGTACAGCGGTGCGGCCTCCAACGTGTTCGTTGTGGTGGTCGGCCTGGTTGCGTTGACCTCGGTGGTGTACGGCCTGCTGGGCTGATGCGCTGCCAGGAATAAAGAATGCCCGGGTTGCTTGTCGCAACCTGGGCATTTTTTTGTCCACAAAAATTGTCCGGCAATAGAACAATTTTACCTGCCCCCATAGGCACCCGGCCGCCTTCATGCTTAACTCAGTGTCCTTTTCAAACCCAGCATAAGGATTTCGTCATGGCTCAAGTGACTCTCAAAGGCGGCCCGGTTCAGGTCAAAGGCGAACTGCCACAAGCCGGCGCCCAGGCTCCGGCTTTCTCCCTGGTGGGTGAAGGCCTGGCTGACAAGTCGCTGAAAGACTTCGCCGGCAAGCGCAAGGTGCTGAACATCTTCCCGAGCGTCGATACCCCAACCTGCGCAACCTCCGTGCGCAAGTTCAACGCCCAGGCCAACGATGTCGCCAACACCGTGGTGCTGTGCATCTCCGCCGACCTGCCGTTTGCCCAAGCGCGCTTCTGCGGTGCCGAAGGCCTGGAAAATGTGAAGAACCTGTCGACCCTGCGTGGCCGCGAGTTCCTCGAAAACTACGGCGTTGCCATTGCCGACGGCCCACTGGCCGGCCTGGCTGCCCGCGCCGTGGTAGTGCTGGACGAGAACGACAAGGTGCTGCACAGCGAGCTGGTTGGCGAAATTGCTGACGAGCCGAACTACGAGGCAGCACTGGCTGTACTGAAGTAAGGGGAGTGGGGCTGGGCGGCTGAGTCCTGTGCTGGCCCTATCGCCGGCAAGCCAGCTCCCACAGGATGACCACAGGCGAGAATCCAGTGGAGTTCCTGTGGGGCTGGCTTGCCGGCGATAGGGCCGGTACAGGCAAAGGAACCCTCAAGCCCGCCACCGCTCCAAGCAATACCCTGTAACGGCCCGGAACGCATTCCGGGCCGTTTTCATTTAAAGTTCAGCGTCTTGGCAACGTCAGCCAAAGGTAAACCTCTGGTAAAGGCCCTTTGCTAAAACGATGCCAGTGCTTATCGTTCACCCTCCCCAAGCCGCCATTCCGAACAAGGTTCGTTCAACCCATGCAAGCGTCCAATTCCCGTTCCCCCCGTCGCTGGCTCGTCGGCCTGCTGATCCTGCTGCTGGTGGCTGCACTGGCCTGGTGGCTGTGGCCTGCAGCAACGCCTGCGCATAAAGAAGCCGGCGGCGGGCGCGGCGGCAAGGGCATGGGCATGATGGGCGGCCGCCCGGGCTTCGGCGGTTCCAGCGACCCGGTGCCGGTACGGGTCGAGCCGGTGCGGGTAGGCGACTTCCCGCTTTACTACAAGGCCCTGGGCACGGTCACCGCCACCAACACGGTCAATGTGCGCAGCCGCGTGGCTGGCGAGCTGGTAAAAATCCACTTCAAGGAAGGCCAGCAGGTCAAGGCCGGCGACCTGCTCGCTGAAATCGACCCGCGCTCGTACCGCATCGCCCTTCAGCAGGCTGAAGGCACCTTGGCGCAGAACCAGGCGCAGCTGAAAAACGCCCAAGTCGACCTGGCCCGCTACAAAGGCCTGTACGCCGAAGACAGTATTGCCAAGCAAACCCTCGACACCGCCGAAGCACAGGTGGCGCAGTTCCAAGGGCTGGTCAAGACCAACCAGGCACAGGTCAACGATGCCCGCCTGAACCTCGACTTCACCCAGATTCGTGCGCCAATCAACGGCCGCGTGGGCTTGCGCCAGCTCGACCTGGGCAACCTGGTGGCAGCCAACGACACCACCGCGTTGGTGGTGATTACCCAGACCGAGCCGATCAGCGTTGCGTTCACCCTGCCGGAAACCGAACTGAGCACTGTGCTGGAACGCTACCGCAGTGGCGCCAGCCTGCCGGTCGAGGCCTGGGACCGCAGTGACAGCAAGCTGCAATCCACCGGCGTGCTGGGCAGCATCGACAACCAGATCGACACCACCACCGGTACCCTCAAGTTCAAGGGCCGCTTCGAGAACAAGGACCTGGCCCTGTTCCCCAACCAGTTCGTCAACGTGCGCCTGCTGGCCGATACCCTCAAGCAGGTGGTGATGGCGCCGGCAGCAGCCATCCAGTTTGGCAATGACGGTACCTTTGCCTATGTGGTCAACGCCGAGAACACGGTGAACGTGCGCAAGCTCAAGGTTGGCGCCAGCGATGGCGAGAACAGTGTCATCCTCGAAGGCCTGAAGGCCGGCGACCGGCTGGTGCTGGAAGGCACCGACCGCCTGCGTGAAGGCACCAAGGTAGAAGTGGTCGAAGACAGCCGCAAGTACCGACCACGCCAGGCCAGCACCTGCAAGGCCAGGAAGCCAAAGGTTCGGCGCACACCGGTGAAGCACAGCCTGGCAACGCAGCAGGCAAGGCGGGCGCATGAACCTCTCGCGTCTGTTCATCCTGCGGCCGGTCGCCACCACGCTGAGCATGCTGGCCATCGTCCTGGCCGGCCTGATCGCCTACAAGCTGTTGCCGGTTTCCGCTTTGCCGCAGGTGGATTACCCGACCATCCGCGTCATGACCCTGTACCCCGGCGCCAGCCCGCAGGTCATGACCAGCGCGGTCACCGCCCCGCTGGAGCGCCAGTTCGGCCAGATGCCAGGCCTGGAACAAATGGCCTCGACCAGTTCCGGTGGTGCATCGGTACTGACCCTGCGCTTCAACCTCGACATGAACATGGACGTTGCCGAGCAACAGGTGCAGGCTGCGATCAACGCCGCCAGCAACCTGCTGCCCAGCGACCTGCCGGCACCGCCGGTGTACAACAAGGTCAACCCGGCCGACACCCCGGTGCTGACCCTGGCCATTTCCAGCAAGACCATGCCGCTGCCGAAGCTCAACGACCTGGTCGATACCCGCGTGGCGCAAAAACTGGCGCAGATCAGCGGCGTAGGCATGGTCAGCATTGCCGGTGGCCAGCGCCAGGCGGTGCGCATCAAGGTCAACGTCGACGCCCTGGCTGCCAATGGCCTGAACCTGGATGACGTGCGCACGCTGATCGGCGCCTCGAACGTCAACCAGCCCAAGGGCAATTTCGATGGCCCCACCCGGGTGTCGATGCTCGATGCCAATGACCAGCTGCGCTCCCCCGAGGAATACGCCAACCTGATCCTGGCCTACACCAACGGTGCACCGCTGCGTCTGAAAGATGTGGCCGAAATCGTCGATGGCGCAGAAAACGAGCGCCTGGCCGCCTGGGCCAACGAAAACCACGCGGTGCTGCTGAACATCCAGCGCCAGCCAGGTGCCAACGTCATCGAAGTGGTCGACCGCATCAAGGAACTGTTGCCGTCGATCACCGACAACCTGCCTGCCGGCCTCGATGTGTCGGTGCTGACCGACCGTACCCAGACCATCCGCGCGGCAGTCAAGGATGTACAGCACGAACTGCTCATCGCCATCGTCCTGGTGGTGATGGTCACCTTCGTCTTCCTGCGCCGCTTCAGCGCCACACTTATCCCGTCGATTGCCGTGCCGCTATCGCTGATCGGCACCTTCGGCGTGATGTACCTGGCCGGTTTCTCGGTAAACAACCTGACGCTGATGGCCCTGACCATTGCCACCGGCTTTGTGGTCGACGACGCCATTGTCATGCTGGAGAACATCTCCCGGCACATCGAAGAGGGCGAGACGCCCATGCAGGCAGCGCTCAAGGGCGCCCGGCAAATCGGCTTCACCCTGATTTCGCTGACCTTCTCGCTGATTGCGGTACTGATCCCGCTGCTGTTCATGGCTGATGTGGTCGGCCGCCTGTTCCGCGAGTTTGCCATCACCCTGGCGGTGGCCATCCTGATTTCCCTGGTGGTGTCGCTGACCCTGACGCCAATGATGTGCGCGCGCCTGCTCAAGCGTGAGCCCAAGGAAGAGGAACAAAGCCGCTTCTACCGCGCCAGCGGCGCCTGGATCGACTGGCTGATCAAACACTACGGCAACGCCCTGCAGTGGGTACTCAGGCACCAGCCGCTGACCCTGCTGGTGGCCGTGGCCAGCCTGGTGCTGACCGTGTTCCTGTACATGGTGGTGCCCAAGGGCTTCTTCCCGGTGCAGGACACCGGGGTGATCCAGGGCATTTCCGAAGCACCGCAGTCCACCTCGTTTGCCGCCATGAGCGAGCGCCAACAGGCCCTGAGCAAGGTCATCTTGCAGGACCCTGCCGTGCAGAGCCTGTCGTCCTACATTGGCGTCGATGGCGACAACGCCACGCTCAACAGCGGCCGCCTGCTGATCAACCTCAAGCCACACGGCGAGCGCGACGTTACCGCCAGCGAAGTGATCAGCCGCTTGCAGCCGCAACTTGACCGGTTGGTGGGCATCCGCTTATTCATGCAGCCGGTGCAAGACCTGAGCATCGAGGACCGGGTCAGCCGTACCCAGTACCAGTTCAGCCTGTCGTCGCCGGACGCCGACCTGCTGGCGCAGTGGAGCGGCAAGCTGGTGCAGGCGCTGCAGCAGCGCCCGGAACTGGCCGACGTGGCCAGTGACCTGCAGGACAAGGGCCTGCAGGTGTACCTGGTGATCGACCGTGACATGGCCAGCCGCTTGGGCATCAGTGTGTCGCAAATCACCAATGCCCTGTACGACGCCTTTGGCCAGCGGCAAATCTCGACCATCTACACCCAGGCCAGCCAGTACCGCGTGGTGCTGCAGTCGAAGGACGCTGCCGTCATCGGCCCGCAGGCGCTGGAGTCGATCCACGTCAAGGCCACAGATGGCGGCCAGGTGCGGCTGTCGGCGCTGGCGCGCATCGAGCAGCGCCAGGCCCAGCTGGCCATTTCCCACATCGGCCAGTTCCCGGCGGTGACCCTGTCGTTCAACCTGGCCCATGGCGCTTCGTTGGGCGAAGCCGTGCAGGTGATCGAGCAGGTGCAGAAGGACATCGGCATGCCGCTGGGGGTACAAACCCGCTTCCAGGGCGCGGCAGAGGCCTTCCAGGCGTCGCTGTCGAGCACCTTGCTGCTGATTCTGGCGGCGGTGGTGACCATGTACATCGTGCTGGGCGTGCTGTACGAAAGCTACATCCACCCGGTGACCATCCTCTCGACCCTGCCGTCGGCGGCGGTGGGGGCCTTGCTGGCCTTGCTCATCAGTGGCAATGACCTGGGCATGATCGCCATCATCGGCATCATCCTGCTGATTGGTATCGTCAAGAAGAACGCGATCATGATGATCGACTTCGCCCTTGAGGCCGAGCGCCACCAGGGCATGAGCCCGCGCGATGCGATCTACCAGGCGGCGCTGCTGCGCTTCCGGCCGATCCTGATGACCACCCTGGCCGCGCTGTTCGGTGCGGTGCCGCTGATGCTCGCTACCGGTTCCGGCGCCGAGCTGCGCCAGCCGCTGGGCCTGGTGATGGTCGGCGGGTTGCTGGTCAGCCAGGTGTTGACGCTGTTCACCACCCCGGTCATTTACCTGTACTTCGACCGCCTGGCCCGCCGCTGGCGCCCGGCCACTGACGTGAAGCAGGCCGAGGCATGAACCTGTCCGGTCCTTTCATCCGTCGCCCGGTGGCGACCATGCTGCTGAGCCTGGCGATCATGCTGCTGGGCGGGGTCAGCTTTGGCCTGTTGCCCGTGGCACCGCTGCCGCAGATGGACTTCCCGGTCATTGTGGTGTCGGCCAACTTGTCCGGCGCCAGCCCCGAGGTCATGGCTTCCACCGTGGCCACGCCACTGGAGCGCAAGCTGGGCAGTATCGCTGGCGTGACCACACTGACCAGCAGTTCCAACCAGGGCTCCACACGGGTGGTGATCGGTTTCGAGATGGGCCGCGACATCGACGGTGCGGCGCGCGAGGTGCAGGCAGCTATCAACGCCACCCGCAACCTGCTGCCCAGCGGCATGCGCAGCATGCCCACCTACAAGAAGATCAACCCGTCGCAGGCGCCGATCATGGTGCTGTCGCTGACCTCGGACGTGCTGCAGAAAGGCCAGCTGTACGACCTGGCCGACACCATTCTGTCGCAGAGCCTGGCCCAGGTATCGGGGGTAGGGGAGGTGCAGATCGGCGGCAGTTCGCTGCCAGCGGTGCGCATTGCCGTCGAGCCGCAGTTGCTCAACCAGTACGGTGTGTCGCTGGATGATGTGCGCACTGCCGTGTCCAACGCCAACCAGCGTCGGCCCATGGGTTTTGTCGAGGATGCCGAGCGCAACTGGCAGGTGAGGGCCAACGACCAGCTGGAAAGCGCCAAGGATTACGAGCCGGTGGTGATTCGCCAGCAGAACGGCACTATCTTGCGCCTGTCCGACGTGGCGACCATTACCGATGGCGTGGAAAACCGCTACAACAGCGGTTTCTTCAATGACCAGAGCGCGGTGCTGTTGGTGGTCAACCGCCAGACCGGTGCCAACATCATCGAAACGGTCGACCAGATCAAGGCGCAGTTGCCAGCCCTGCAGTCACTGCTGCCGGCCAGTGTGCAACTGAACGTGGCGATGGACCGCTCGCCGGTGATCAAGGCCACCCTGAAGGAGGCCGAACACACCCTGCTGATCGCTGTGGTGCTGGTGATCCTGGTGGTGTACCTGTTCCTCGGCAGCCTGCGCGCCTCATTGATCCCCAGCCTGGCAGTGCCGGTATCGCTGGTGGGTACCTTCGCGGTCATGTACCTGTGCGGTTTCTCGCTCAACAACCTGTCGCTGATGGCGTTGATCCTCGCCACTGGCCTGGTGGTGGACGACGCCATCGTGGTGCTGGAGAACATCTCGCGGCACATCGAGGACGGCCAGCCGCCCATGAAGGCGGCTTTCCTGGGGGCCAGGGAAGTGGGCTTCACCTTGCTGTCGATGAACGTGTCGCTGGTGGCGGTGTTCGTCTCCATCCTGTTCATGGGCGGCATCGTGCGCAACCTGTTCCAGGAGTTTTCGATCACACTGGCGGCAGCGATCATCGTGTCGCTGGTGGTATCGCTGACCCTCACGCCGATGCTGTGCGCCCGCTGGCTCAAACCACACCAGGCCGAGCAAACCCGCGTGCAACGCTGGAGCGACAAGGTGCACCAGCGCATGGTCAATGCCTATGACCGTAGCCTGGGCTGGGTGTTGCGCCACAAGCGCCTGACCCTGCTCAGCCTGCTGGCGACCATTGGTATCAACATCGCCCTGTACGTCGTGGTGCCCAAGACGCTGATGCCGCAACAGGACACTGGCCAGCTGATGGGCTTTATCCGTGGCGACGACGGCCTGTCGTTCAGCGTGATGCAGCCAAAAATGGAAATCTACCGCCGCGCCTTGCTGGCCGACCCGGCAGTGCAGAGCGTTGCCGGTTTCATCGGTGGCAACAGCGGCACCAACAATGCCATGGTGCTGGTGCGCCTTAAGCCGATCAACGAGCGCAAGATCGATGCGCAGAAGGTGATCGAGCGCCTGCGCAAGGAAATGCCCAAAGTGCCCGGTGGGCGGCTGTTCCTGATGGCCGACCAGGACTTGCAACTGGGTGGCGGTGGGCGTGACCAGACCTCGTCGCAGTACCTGTATACCCTGCAGAGCGGTGACCTGGCGGCACTGCGCCAGTGGTTCCCCAAGGTGGTCGCTGCGCTGCGTGCACTGCCGGAGCTGACCGCCATCGACGCCCGTGACGGTTCGGGTACCCAGCAGGTGACGCTGGTGGTCGACCGTGACCAGGCCAAGCGCCTGGGCATCGACATGGACATGGTTACCACGGTCCTGAACAACGCCTACAGCCAGCGGCAGATCTCCACCATCTACGACAGCCTCAATCAGTACCAGGTGGTGCTGGAAATCAACCCGAAATATGCCTGGGACCCGAGCACCCTCGAGCAAGTACAGGTGATTACCGCTGACGGTGCCCGCGTGCCGCTGTCCACCATCGCCCGCTACGAGAACAGCCTGGCCAACGACCGGGTCAGCCACGAAGGCCAGTTCGCCTCGGAAGACATCGCCTTCGACGTCGCCGAGGGCTATAGCCCTGACCAGGCCATGGCGGCGCTGGAGCGGGCGGTGGCCAAACTGGGCTTGCCCGAAGAGGTGATTGCAAAGCTCGGCGGTACGGCCGATGCCTTTGCCAAAACCCAGCAAGGTCAGCCATTCATGATTCTTGGCGCGCTGCTGCTGGTGTATCTGGTGCTGGGCATTCTCTACGAAAGCTACATTCACCCGCTGACCATTCTCTCGACACTGCCTTCGGCAGGCGTCGGTGCCTTGCTGACGCTGTACGTCACGGGTGGCGAATTCAGCCTGATCTCGCTACTGGGGCTGTTCCTGCTGATTGGCGTGGTGAAGAAAAACGCCATTTTGATGATCGACCTGGCCTTGCAGCTGGAGCGCCATCAGGGCCTGTCGCCGGAAGAGTCGATCCGCCGGGCCTGCCTGCTGCGCCTGCGCCCGATCCTGATGACCACCCTGGCCGCCATCCTTGGCGCCTTGCCGCTGTTGCTGAGCCACGCCGAAGGCGCGGAAATGCGTCAGCCGCTGGGCCTGACCATTATCGGCGGCCTGGTGTTCAGCCAGGTCCTCACCCTTTACACGACGCCGGTTGTCTACCTGTACCTGGACCGCCTGCGCCACCGTTTCAACCGTTGGCGCGGCGTGCGCACCGACGCCGCCCTGGAAACCCCGCTATGACTTTTGCCCAGACCCCACTTCACCGTGCGCTGCAAGCGCTGACCCGCGGGCGTGGCTCGCGCCTGCTCGGCGCCGGGTTGTGCGTGGCCCTGCTCAGTGCCTGTACCTTGAGCCCGGACTACCACCGCCCCGAGCTGAACAGCACAGCGGCGCAGTTCAAGCACGCCGAAGGCTGGACCCAGGCCACGCCATCCGATGCCATCGCCCGTGGCGCCTGGTGGGAAATCTACGGTGATACAGGGCTGAATGCGCTGGTTGAAGAACTTAACCGCAGCAACCAGACCGTGGCGCAGTCAGAGGCCCAGTATCGCCAGGCCCAGGCACTGGTGCGCAGCAGCCGTGCGGCGCTGTTCCCCAGCCTGGACCTGAGCGCCAGCAAGAACCGCTCGGCGCAAGGTACCGGCAGTTCCAGCTCCAGCCTGTCCAATAACAGCAGCGGCATTCGCAACACCTACAACGCCCAGTTGGGCGTAAGTTGGGAAATCGACCTGTGGGGCAAGTTGCGCGAAACCATGAATGCCAACGAGGCCAGTGCCGAAGCCAGCTTCGCCGACCTCGCCTCGATCCGTTTGAGCCAGCAGTCGGAGCTGGTGCAAAACTACCTGCAATTGCGGGTTATCGATGAGCAAAAGCGCTTGCTGGAAGCCACCGTGGCGGCCTATGAGCGCTCGCTGCGAATGAACGAAAACCAGTACCGCGCCGGTGTCGCCGGCCCGGATGCCGTGGCACAGGCCCGCACCCAGCTGAAAAGCACCCAGGCTGACCTGATTGACCTGATCTGGCAGCGAGCGCAGTTCGAAAACGCCATCGCCGTGCTGCTGGGCAAAACCCCGGCCGACTTTGCCCTGGCTGACAGCAAGGCGATCCCGGCGTTGCCGCAAATACCGGTTTCGCTGCCTTCGCAGCTGCTGGAGCGGCGCCCGGACATCGCAGCTGCCGAACGCAACGTGATCGCGGCCAACGCCAATATCGGTGTGTCACGGGCGGCGTACTTCCCCGACCTCAGCCTGAGCATGAGTGGTGGCTATTCCAGCAGCAGCTTCAGCAACTGGATCGAGCTACCCAACCGCTACTGGTCGGTAGGCCCACAGCTGGCACTGACCCTGTTTGATGCCGGCAAGCGCAGCGCCGAGGTCGACCGCACGGTGGCGGTGTATGACCAGACCGTGGCGCAGTACCGCCAGACCGTGCTGGACGGCTTCAAGGAAGTGGAAAACCTGCTGGTGCAGTTGAAGGTGTACGGCGATGAAGCCGTGGTGCGTCAGGAAGCACTGGACGCCGCCCGCGAGTCGCTACGCCTGACCGAGAACCAGTACCGCGCCGGGTTGATCGGCTACCTGGATGTGGTCAACGTGCAGACCACGGCACTGAGCAACGAGCGCAGCGTGTTGAACCTGCTACAAGGGCGCTTGGTAGCCAGTGTGCAGTTGGTAGCGGCGCTGGGCGGCGGCTGGGATGCCGAACAGGCCTTTGCCGAGCAAGACTGATTGCATGTGCAGGCCCCTGTAGGAGCAGCCTTGTGCTGCGAATGGGCCGCGCCGCGGCCCCAGCAATATCTGTTGCGAAGCTGCAATCTGGGGCCGCGGCGCGGCCCATTCGCAGCACAAGGCTGCTCCTACAGGGATCGAACGCAAGGTGAGGGTGTGGCGTGCATTGGATCCATTCCCATTCGCAAAAACCCCGTGCGTTTCGCTTAAGCTTGAGTACAATCGTCAGCTTTTGCCGGGCCCCCTGTCCCGTCGCTGGAATTCCCAATGCTGACCGGTAGCTACTCCTCTTCGCTGGTGTTGATTTCGCTGTGCGTGGCGATTCTGGCGTCCTATACAGCCCTTGACCTGACCGGCCGCATCGCCACGGCCAAGGGCCGGGCGTCCTACTTGTGGATGGGCGGCGGCGCGTTGGCCATGGGCATCGGTGTGTGGTCGATGCACTTCATCGGCATGCTCGCCTTCAGCCTGCCCATCGACCTGGGCTATGACCTGGCCCTTACCGCGTTCTCATTGCTGATCGCCGTGCTGTCTTCGGGTTTTGCCCTGTGGCTGGTGAGCCAGCCGAGCCTGCCAGGGCTGCAACTGGGGTTCGGCGCGTTGATCATGGGGGCCGGCATTGCCTGCATGCACTACACCGGCATGGCCGCGCTGCGCATGTTGCCGGGCATCGACTACGACCCGACGCTGTTCGGCGCCTCGCTGCTGATTGCCGTGGGCGCTTCGGCGGCGGCGTTGTGGATTGCTTTTCGCCTGCGCAAGCACACCCCCTATGTGCGGCAGATCCGCGGCCTGGCGGCAGTGGTCATGGGTATTGCCATCGTTGGCATGCATTACACCGGCATGGCGGCGGCGAACTTCCCCGAGGGCAGCTTCTGCGGTGCCCTGGGCGGCGGGCTGCAGGGTGACGGCCTGGTCTACCTGGTGCTGATCACCACCCTGGCGGTGCTGGCGGTGGCCTTGCTGACTTCGGTGCTGGACGCCCGCCTGGAGGCGCGCACCGCCGAGCTGGCCCGTTCGCTGACACTGGCCAACCAGGAACTGACCCAGCTGGCCCTGCACGACACGCTCACCGACCTGCCCAACCGCACCCTGCTGGCCGACCGCATCGAGCAGGCCATCGCCAAGGTGGCGGAGCAGGGTGGCTGTTTTGCCCTGATGTTCATCGACCTGGACGGCTTCAAGCCGGTCAACGATGCGTTTGGCCATCATATCGGCGACCTGCTGCTCAAGGCGGTGGCGTCCCGCCTGCGCGGTCACCTGCACAGCCAGGACACCCTGGCGCGTATCGGCGGCGACGAATTTGTGCTGCTGGTGGAACTGCAAGAGCCTGACGATGCCATGGACGTGGCGGTCAAGCAGGTGAACCTGGTGTCACGGCCATTCCGCGTGGCCGAGCATGACCTGCAGTTGTCGGCGAGCCTGGGCATCGTTCTGTACCCCGGCAACGGTCAGGACCAGCACGAACTGCTGCGCAATGCCGATGCCGCCATGTACCACGCCAAAAGCGCCGGCAAGAACGGCTACAGCTTCTTTGATGTGTCGATGAACAGCAACGCACGCCAGCAACTGCAACTGCTGCAGGACCTGCGCCAGGCTCTGGAGCAACGCCAGTTCCGTTTGCATTACCAGCCCAAGTTCGACGCCCAGGCCTGCCTGCCAATAGGTGCCGAGGCGTTGTTGCGTTGGGAACACCCACAGCACGGTCTGTTGCTGCCCGACCGCTTCATCGGCCTGGCAGAAAAGACCGGCCTGATCATCCCGATCGGTGAGTGGGTGCTCGACGAAGCCTGCCGGCAGATGCGGCATTGGCTGGACCAGGGGCACGCGGGCTGGCGCATGGCGGTGAACCTGTCGGCCATCCAGTTCTGCCACGCCGGGCTGGTCGAGAGTGTGGCCCGGGCCCTGAAGGAGAACGGGCTGCCGGCCAACTGCCTGACCCTGGAAATTACCGAAACCACTGCCATGCACGACGCCGATGCCAGCCTGACCGTGCTGCAACGCCTGTCCGATATGGGCGTGGACCTGTCCATCGATGATTTTGGTACCGGCTACTCCAGCCTGATGTACCTCAAACGCCTGCCGGCCAACGAACTGAAGATCGACCGTGGCTTTGTGCGTGACCTGGAGCAGGACAGTGACGATGCCGCGATTGTCTCGGCCATCGTCGCATTGGGCCAGGCACTGGGCCTGCGTATCGTCGCCGAAGGGGTGGAGACCGACAGGCAGCAAGACTTCCTGACCCGTCTGGGCTGTGATTCGCTGCAAGGTTACCTGCTGGGGCAGCCGGTACCGGCCGAGCAGTTCATGGACAAGTTGCAGGCCTTGCACCCGGAGAAGAACGCCGTAGGCTAGACAGCGCTGCGCAGGGTGAGGGCGGGGATGAAAGCGTCCATTTCCGCTTCGACGGCTTCGATGATGCGCTCTACATCGGCTGCGGCCATGATTGCCGCACACGGGATGCCGGCGATGGCCATCAGGGTTTCGCCGGTGGCGCGGTCGAACAGCCGCGCGATCATGCTGCGGGGCGCATCCATGGATGCTTCGAAACCCAGTGGGTGGAAATGCCAGCGCATCACCTGGCAGGCGTTGGGGAACGTCATCTTGTTCATGCCTGCCTCCTTGTCCGTGCCTGGACAGGGTGAATAGCCAGCCATACATATGGCAGCTGCCGGGAATGTAAAGATAGCAGCTGTGATGGGCGATTCTCGGCTGCCAACATGACAAATGTGCCAATCCATGACAGCGGTCACATACTGATCATCATGCCGATTTAGTGGCTGCATGCAGGCAAACGTTTACCTGGCACGATCGCGCCGGTTAGCCGCTGCAATCAGGCAGGTCTCACGGGTTTTCGGCCACGCATTTTTCGGACGAACGGCGGGCTCAGCCCAGCAGCCCGGCGGCGATGTTGATGGTGAAGCCCAGGATCGCCGTATTGAACACGAAGCCCACCAGTGAATGCGCCAGCACCACCCGCCGCAGTTGCCTGCCGGCGACGCCTATGTCAGAGGTTTGCACAGCCACGCTGATGGTGAACGAGAAGTAGTGAAAGTCCCAGTAATCCGGGTTGCGCTCGCCGTCGGCAAAACGCAGCGGGGGCTCATGGTTCTGCCCGGTATAGAACAGGCGGGCGTAATGCAGGCTGAAGATGCAGCCGATCAGCAGCCAGGAGCCGGCCACGGTGAGGCCGGTATAGAGGTAGTGCAGGGCCAGTGCCGTGCCCTGCAAGCCTTTGCTGGACACCAGTTGCAGGGTGACCGCAGCGAGGCTGGCAATGGCGGCGATGCACACGGTAAGCAGGACCATGCCTGCGTTTTCGTCTTCGACGCGGGCAACCTTGCGGACCTTTTCCGGGCTGGCGTCCCAGGTCAGGTACAGCACCAGCAGCAGGTACAGCCATACGCCAAGGTTCCAGCCGGCGAGGATGTGCTGCACGGTGTCACCGGCGGGGATCAGCCATGCGCCGAAAAGGCCGACTGCGGCGGCGAGGCTCAGGCGGGGGTGGGTACGGGTCAGGCGGTGGAAAGCCATGGGGCCTCATTTACGGTGGGTGTGGCTACTACTCTAGACCGTTTACGCGCTATCTCTGCTTGAAGCTTGCGCAACGGCATGGCGCACATGCTGATTCTTTAGAGGCCCCCATCGCACGGCATTGCAACTCTCAGTACACTGCACGCTCCAACACCAACACTTGTTGAACTCGAGGTTTTTGCATGACGCTCAGTCCTTTGGCAGGCAAGCCGGCTCCGGCCAGCGTGCTGGTCGATATTCCCCGACTGCTCACCGCCTACTACACCGGCCGCCCCGATGCTGCCGTGGCGGCCCAGCGGGTGGCCTTCGGCACCTCGGGGCACCGGGGCACTTCGCTTGAATTGAGTTTCAACGAATACCACGTGCTGGCCATCACCCAGGCCATCTGCCTGTACCGCCAGGAAAAGGGCATCGATGGCCCGCTGTTCATCGGCGCCGACACCCACGCACTGTCGGCACCGGCCACTGCCAGCGCGCTGGAAGTGCTGGCTGCCAATGGCGTGCAGGTGATGCTGTCCAAGGACGACGAATACACGCCCACGCCGGCCGTGTCCCACGCCATCCTCTGCCATAACCGTGGCCGCCAGCAGGGCCTGGCCGACGGCATCGTCATCACCCCGTCGCACAACCCGCCGCAAAGCGGTGGCTTCAAGTACAACCCGCCCAATGGCGGCCCGGCTGACAGCGACGTGACCAAGTGGGTCGAGGCCAAGGCCAACGAGTTGCTGGCGGCGAACCTGGCGGGCGTCAAGCGCATGGACCACGCCCAGGCGCTGCAGGCCCCGACTACCCAGCGCCACGACTACGTGAGCAGCTATGTGGCAGACCTGGAAAACGTCATCGACTTCGACGTCATCCGCAACGCCAAGCTGCGCCTGGGTGTCGACCCGCTGGGCGGGGCAGGGGTGCGTTACTGGTCGGCCATTGCCGAACACTACAAGCTGGACCTGGAAGTGGTGAACACCGAGGTGGACCCGACCTTCCGCTTCATGACCGTCGACTGGGACGGCCAGATCCGCATGGACCCTTCTTCGCCGTACGCCATGCAGGGCCTGATCGGCCTGCGCGAGCGCTTCGACGTGGCCTTCGCCTGCGACCCGGACCACGACCGCCACGGCATCGTCACTTCGGACGGCCTGCTGGCACCGAACAACTACCTGGCCGTGGCCATCGACTACCTGTACCGTCACCGCCCGCAATGGCGTACCGACGCCGCCGTGGGCAAGACCGTGGTCTCCAGCGGCCTGATCGACCGCGTCACCCAGCGCCTGGGCCGTGAGTTGTACGAAGTACCGGTGGGCTTCAAGTTCTTTGCCCAGGGCCTGTTCGACGGCTCGCTTGGCTTTGGTGGTGAAGAGAGTGCCGGTGCGTCGTTCCTGCGCCGTGATGGTTCGGTCTGGGCCACCGACAAAGACGGGCTGATCCCGGCCTTGCTGGCCGCCGAGATGACCGCCCGCACCGGGCGCAACCCGAGCCAGGCCTACGCCGACCTGACCAAGGCACTAGGCAAGCCGTTCGCCACCCGTGTCGAGGCCAAGGCCGATGTGCGGCAAAAGGCGTTGCTGAGCAAGCTGGCGCCGGAGCAGGTCAAGTCGACCGAACTGGCCGGTGAGCTGATCGTGCAGATCCTCAGCCACGCACCGGGCAATGGCCAGGCGATTGGCGGCCTGAAGGTGATGACCGCCAATGGCTGGTTCGCCGCGCGGCCGTCGGGCACCGAGGACATCTACAAGATCTACGCCGAAAGCTTCATCGACGAGGCGCACCTGCAGCGCCTGGTGCAGGAAGCGCAGGTGCTGGTGGATGCGGCAATTGCCTGACCGGTAACAAACCGCTTGGTGCTGCGGCGCAACGTAAATTAGAATTAATCCTATTTACGCCGCCGCAGGGCCATCCCCATGATCGACGCCGCGCCGCCACCGGAGCCTAGCCTGCCTGCCCTGTACCGGGAGCATCACAGCTGGCTCGAAACCTGGCTACGCCGGCGCCTGGGCAATGCCTGGGATGCCGCCGACCTCAGCCAGGATACCTTCCTGCGGGTACTGACCAGTGCCCAGCCATTGGCAGACATTCGTGAGCCACGCGCCTACCTGCTAACGGTAGGCAAGCGGCTGCTGAGCAACTTCTACCAGCGGCGCAGCCTGGAGCAGGCCTACCTGGATGCCTTGGCGCAGTTGCCCGAGCAGCATGTGCCCTCGCCAGAGCAGCGCTGGGTGTTGCTGGAAACCCTGCAAGCACTCGACGCATTGCTCGATGGCCTCAAGGCGCCGGTACGCAAGGCCTTTCTCTGGAGCCAGCTTGAAGGCCTGGGCTACGCCGAGATCGGCAAGCGCCTGGGCGTTTGCGAGCGTTCGGTGAAACGCTACATGGCGCAGGCATACGAACATTGCCTGCTGGCCGAGTTGCAATGACCACCCATTCCCCTGAAACCCGCGAAGCGGTGCGTGCTGCCGCCCGTTGGCTGGCACTGCTGGACGCGGGGGATGCCAGCGAGACCGACTTGCTGCGCCTGGCGAAATGGCGGGCCAGCAGCAGCCTGCACGAAGACGCCTGGCAGAGGGCCTCATTGCTGCGCCAGCGTTTTAACGCGCTACCCGGTGCGCTGGCCCTGGCCACCCTGGACCGCCCGGACACCGGTCGCCGCGCTCTGCTCAAGCAAGCCCTGGGTATCGCGGCGCTGCTGCCGACAGCTTGGCTGGTCAGCCGAGAGCTGCCGCTGGACGCCTGGACCGCCGACATGCGCACCTCGGTAGGCGAGCGTCGGCAGGTGCTATTGAGCGATGGCACATTCGTGCAGTTGAATACCGACAGTGCGGTGGATATCGACATGAATGCACGGCGCCTCACGTTGCTTCGCGGAGAAGTGGCGGTCAAGGTACCCGCCAACCTGAACCTGACATTGCAGGTGCCTTATGGGCAGGTGGTGCTCGGCGGTGGTGAAGT